>NZ_JBEXEA010000007.1:0-386580 GCF_040606035.1 Streptomyces sp. NPDC005483 | reverse complement strand
GGCACGGGTCGCGCACCAGATCGTCTCGCGGGCCGTGGTGATCGCCACCGGCATCACCGAGGACGGCGGCCGCGAGGTGCTGGGTGTGATGGTCGGCGACAGCGAGACCGAGGTGTTCTGGACCCGGTTCCTGCGCTCCTTGCGCGAACGCGGCCTGGGCGGTGTCCGGCTCGTGCTCGGCGACCATCACTCGGGCCTGGTCAAGGCGATCCGCAAGGTCATGATCGGCGCGGCCTACCAGCGCTGCCGGGTTCATTTCCTGCGCAATGTCTTCGGCGTGATCCCCAAGGACGCCGCGGAAATGGTCGCCGCGACCATCCGCACCATCTTCGCCCAGCCCGGCCAAGACGCCGTCCGCAACCAGCTCGACACGGTCGCCGACATGCTCGGCGCACAGTTTCCCCAGGTCAAACAGATGCTCCTGGACGCCAAGGACGACCTCACCGCCTTCGCAGCCTTCCCGGAACGGCACTGGAAGAAGATCCAGTCCACAAACCCGCTGGAGCGGATCAACCGCGAGATCAAACGCCGCGTCGACGTCGTCCAGGTCTTCCCCAACGACGACGCCCTCCTGCGACTGGTCACCGCCGTGCTCTTTGAGATGCACGACGAGTGGATCGCCTTCCCCCGCCGCTACCTACCCGAAGGCAGCATGGACCAGATCTACCCCACCGAGCCCGGCGAAAGCGCCCCCGCACTCCCCAACACCACCAACACGACCGACGATTGATCGCCTACACCACGTCAAGGGACACGACCCTCGGCAGCATTCTGTCGACTGATCGAAAGGGTCATGGCGAACCTTCCCCGTGCTTCTCCGCGATGTCCTGTGTCCTGTCGGTGCTCGCCCCTCCTCCCCGTGTGCTTACCGCGTTCCCCGCATCCGGCGACCCACGGGCTGGACAGCCGTCGTGTCGGGATGCCCGATGACGAAGCGCGGTCCCCATGGCGGTTTCGTCCGCGCCGTAAAGGTCACTGGTGTCCCAGCAGGGGTGTTTCCGGCACCTGTGGTGCTGGAAAACGGCGGCCGGGAGAGGTGACGAGCATGGACACACCGGAGCGGATCCTGAAGGCGCTGACCGGGATGCTCGGCGAGTCCCACCTGACGGACTTCGGCCACCTGCCGGAGCTGGTCACCCGCCATGCCGAGGCGGCGGGCATGGCCGATGCACAGTTCTTCCTGGCCGACCTGCGTCAGCAGGTTCTCATTGAGGTCACCGGGCGAGGGCTGGACGCTGCTCAGGGCGGTGAGGTCGTCTCGGTGGAGGGCACGCTGCCCGGCCGCGTCTTCACCGGCAGTCGTCCTCAGCGCGGTGGGGGCGCCGAGCGCGGCCGCTGGTGGGTGCCGGTGCTCGACGGGACCGAGCGCCTCGGAGTCCTGCGGGCCGACCTGCCCGACGGTGTGGGACCTGAGCGGCTTGAGATGCTGGCCTCGCTGGTCGGCATGCTGGTGGTCAGCAAGCGCCCTCCGAGCGATGCCGCCGCTCGTCTCGAGCGCACGGAGACGATGAACGTGGCCGCGGAGATGCAGTGGAATCTGATGCCACCGCGCTCGTTCGCCAACCGCGACGTCGTGATCGCGGCCGCGCTGGAGCCGGCCTACGAGATCGGCGGTGACGCCTTCGACTACGCGATCGCCGGCGACCAGGTACACCTCGCCGTCTTCGACGCGATGGGACACAGCAGCAACGCCGGGCTCGCCGCCAACCTCGCCGTGTCGGCCTGCCGCAACCAGCGCCGGCAGGGCACGGATCTGGTGACCACCGGCGAGCGCGTCGAGCAGATCCTGGTCGACCACTTCGGCCACGACACCTACGTCACCGCCATTCTGGCCGACCTCGACGCGACCACCGGACTGCTCAGCTGGATCAACCGCGGGCACCACCCGCCGGTGCTGATCCGAGGCGGACGATGGACCACCGCACTGTCATGCCCGCCGGCACACCCGTTCGGCACCGAGCTGGGGATCACCGCCACACTCTGCCGCGAACAGTTGGAACCCGGCGACCGCGTCCTGCTGTACACCGACGGCATCACGGAAGCCCGCGACGCACGCGGCCGGGAATTCGGCCTGCACCAGTTCACCGACTTCATCATCCGCCACCATGCCGACGGCCTGCCGGTACCCGAGACCCTGCGCCGCCTCATGGGTGCCGTCCTGGACCATCACGCGGGCCGGCTGGGTGATGACGCCACCGTCGTCTGCCTGGAATGGCACGGCCCCAGCCGCAACACCCAACTCAGTCCCGCCCACGGCTCGACCACGGACACCGACAACGCCGACTCGGACGCCGACGCCGGGTGACAACGCAAGAAGCAGCGTTGAAGAGGTGATGACGGCCAACGTGAAGGCCGGCCCGTCAGGTGGAGATGGCGCTCTCGCAGACGTCGGAGAGTTCGAGGTCGCGGTCGACCAAGGTCTGGGCGGTGGCGGCGAGACTGACCTGATGGCGGTCGGCGTAGCCGGCCAGGAGGCGCCCTGCCTCGTTCACGGGCAGCCCCTGGTAGGCGGCGATCATTCCCTTGGCGATCTCGAGGACGTTCTTGGCGGCGATGGCGCTCTGGACACGGGTCACGACGTCGTCACTGCGGGGTTCGGCGGACCAGTGCATCAGTGCCAGGGCGGCGGAGTCCGCCAGGGCCTGTGCCAGGTGCGGGTCGCCGCCGGGGAGCTCGCCGGTACCGGCGTTGAGCAGGGTGAGCGCCCCCAGGGTGCGGTCGTGGAGGCGTACCGGAACGGTGTGCAGGGACCGGTATCCGGCTTCGACCATGGCCGCGACCAGTTCGGGCCAGTGTTCCTCTTCGGCAGCGATGTCGGGGACGCTGCGGCCCTCGCCGCTGCGACAGCAGTCCATGCAGGGGCCGCGCCCGGTCTGCATCTGCATCAGCTCGATGAACGCGGCCTCGTCCTCGGTGGCGGCCATCGTCTTCAACGTGCCCCGGGCATCGGCAATCATCACCGCCACCGCGTCCACGTCCAGCAGTCGGCGGCAGGTGTGCACCAGCCGGTCGAACAGGCGCAGGGGGTCGAAGTCCGGTGCGTAGGTGTCCGCCAGGCCGACGAACGCCGTCGCCAGCTCCCGCTCGCGGTTCATGCCCGCCTCCCCGGCGCTGTCGTCGTGCCTGCTCAGGTCTTCACTCATGGCCGATGTCCGTGCTGCCGTCGATGATGGCCCGTGCGATGGCGAGTGAGGTGCTGCCCTGCGCGAAGGCCCGGGCTCGGAGCCTCAGCAGGGCTTCCTGGGCACTCACTCCGAGATGCACCATGATCATGCCGGTGGCCTGGTGGACTTCCACCCGGTCCGATTCTGCTCCTTGCAGCCACGCTACGACTCCATCGGAGTCGGATGAAGTCTCGTCGAGGGCCGTGACGGCCAGGCTGAGAGCATCGGCGACCAGCAGCGCGGTGCGCACCTGACCGTCGTCGAGCGTCCCTGCCCTCTCCTGGTACAGGTCCAGGGTTCCCAACGCACCCGCCGCGGCCGTCAACGGCAGCGAGAAGACGGCCTCCGCTCCCGTCTTGGCCGCCTGAAGGGCGAACAGCGGCCAGCGCCGGGCATCCGGCGCCCAGGTCAGATCCGGTGCGAACACCGGGGCCAGCAGGCGGGTGGCCTCCGTGCACGGTCCCTCACCGAGGGTGTACTGAATCTCCGCGAGCTGACCGGCCACATCGTCACTGGCGAACAGCACGACACCGGTGCCCGGCTCCCGTCCGAGGACCGACAGCGACAACCCCGAAACACCCGGCAGGAGAGACACACACGCCCGGCACAGTGCCTTCGGCACCGAGAGGGGAGGAACTCCGCGGACCGCGTCGATCAGCACGCCTGCGACCCGCCTCCGCAAAATACGCGACGCGCGCTCCGCGTCCTCGCCATCCGGTTCCGGCCCGGACATCATCCTCACCTCCCCGCGCAGCAACGCATCGGCCTATCCGATCTTGCTCATCCGCGGGATCCGAAGCACCGGTTCACCGGCGCCCTGGTCACGGGCATACGTGCGTGTCCGATCACCACCAGTTCTGCGACCCGGGCGTGTCGACGGCGACCTCACTCCTCCGTCCTGCCCACCGTGACCAAGTCCCCTTGGACCACCGGGAGAAACACGGAAGTGGACCATCCCAAGAAGCGACTCGCTGCGCGCGTCCCCGATCGCCATCCCGTGTCGACGACGAGGTGGCGCTGCTCAGTGGTGGCGACGGTCGGTCCGATGGCCCGATCTGCCATCATGGCCGAAACGGAACCTCGTTCCAGGAACAGTACGGAGCCGGATCCACTTCGCGATCCGACGAGAGGAGCCTCACGGTGAGCGACAGCCGCCAGGGCACGGAGAAGGCCACCGCGACCCAGCGCAAGGACGTCCGGCGCAACAAGCAGATCCTGCTGGACGCGGCCGCCGCCGCCTTCGTCACCTCGGGCGTGGAAGCGCCGGTACGCGACATCGCGGCCAGGGCGGGCGTCGGAATCGGCACGATCTACCGCCACTTCCCCACCCGGGCGGACCTGATCGTCGCGGTCTTCCGCCATCAGGTCGAGACCTGCGCCGAGGCCGGCCCCGCCCTGCTGGCGAGCTGCCCCACCGCATACGACGCGCTGGAACAGTGGATCGACCTGTTCGTCGACTTCCTGGTGACCAAACACGGACTCGCCGCCGCCCTGCAGCACGACAACGTCGGCTTCGAGACCCTGCACGCCTACTTCATCGACCACCTCGTTCCGGTGTGCACGCAGCTCCTCGACGCCGCCGCGGCCGCCGGCAAGATCCACTCCGACATCGGGGGGTTCGAGCTGATGCGCGGCGTGGGGAACCTGTGCGTCGGTGCGGAGAGCGATCCCCGCTACGACCCGCGCACCTTGGTCGCGCTCCTCGTCGCGGGGCTGCGTCAACCACGGCGGCCCGAGTCCGGGGCGGGTCGCGGCGAGTCCTGAGCGGCCCACCCGCCCGGCCGCGCGCGCACGAACCGGCCCTCGCCCCACCCCTCTCGGTACCCCTGAGCGCCGGACCCGACCGCCTCACACGTCGACGCCGCCGTCAGCCCTCGGCCGCATCCGCGCGCGGTTGCCGGTAGGGCCGTACCGCGCGCCGCGCTATGGCGAAACGGTGGGTCTCCGAGGGTCCGTCGTATATCCGGAACGGCCGTACTTCCCGGAAGAGACGGGCCAGCGGCGCGTCGGCGGCCGAGATGCCGAGGGCTCCGCAGATCTGCACCGCCCGGTCGACCACCCGGTTCACCGCCTCCGCGACGAAGGTCTTGGACACCGACGTCAGCTGGGAGGCGGCCGCGGAACCGGTGTCCAACTCCCAGGCGGTACGCAGGATCAGGGCGCGGCTCGCCTCGATGTCGATCTCCGAGTCCGCCAGCATCTGCTGGACCATGCCGAGGTCTCCGAGCACCGAGCCGAAGGCCATACGGCTCCCCGCCCGCTCCAGCGCCACGTCCTGGGCGCGGCGGGCCGCACCGAGCCAGCGCATGCAGTGGGTCATCCGGGCGGGACCGAGCCGGACCTGGGCGCCTTCGAAGCCGTGGTCCACCTCGCCGAGCACCTGCCCCTCCCCCACCACGCACTCCTCGAAGACGATCTCCGCGTGCCCGGCGAAGAGGGACTCGTCCAGGGTCTCGATGCTGCGGACCAGGCGCATGCCGGGAGTGTCGGCGTCCACCAGGAACATGGTGGCGCCACCCGGGTTGCCCGGGCCGCCCGAGGTGCGGGCCATGACGATGGCGAAGCCGGCTCCGTGGGCGCCGGTGATGAACCACTTGTGCCCGTCGAGGCGCCAGCCACCTGGAACCCGAGTGGCGGTGGTCCGCAGGGAGCGGGGGTCGGCGCCGGCGCCCGGAGCCGGTTCGGTCATGGCGAAGCAGGACCGGGTCTCGCCCGCGGCGAGCGGACGCAGATACCTCTGCTTCTGTTCTTCGGTGGCCACCTTCTCCAGCAGGTGCATGTTGCCTTCGTCGGGGGCCGCGCAGTTCAGCGCCAGGGGCCCGAGCAGCGAGTAGCCCGCCGCTTCGAACACCGCCGCCTGGCCGCGCAGGTCGAGCCCGTGCCCGCCCCACCGCTCGGGCACGTGGGGAGCGAAGACGCCCGCGTCGCGGGCGGCCTTCTGCAGGGTTTCGCGCAGGGCCTCGGGGGCGTCGTGCACGGACCCGCCGCACTCGCGCTCGGCCGGGATGACCACCTCGCGCACGAACTCCGTGGTCGAGGCGACGAGTTGAGCGACTGCCGGATCGACATCGAACTGGATGGGCACGGGACCTCCCGCCGACGGGCGTACGGGCGTCCGACCCGTCGCGTTCTAGAAACTGTATAGCGTCTTCAGTATCTTGCCGGGAAGCAGCCGTCGACGGGAAGCACCTGACGACGGAAAGACGCGAGGAGCACCGCCCATGAGCCTGACTGCCAGCACCGAGCCGGTCCGGATCGTCCGCCATCCCGATCGGGTCGTCGAACTGCGACTGGACGATCCAGCCCGCGGCAACGCCCTGGACCTGAGGACGGCCGAGGCACTGCGGGACACGGCCCGCGAAGTGGCCGCCGACCCGGGAGGCGCGGTGCTGCTGCGGGCGACCGGCGGCAGCTTCTGCGTGGGGGGTGACCTGCGCGCATTCGCCGGTCGGGGCGCGGAGACCGGCGCTTATGTACGCGCCGTGGCGAGCGCCGCGCACGCCGCGATACAGGCCTTGTACGACCTTCCGGTGCCGTTGGTGACCGCGGTGCGCGGCGCGGCCGCGGGTGGCGGGATCGGCCTCGCCCTGGTGGGCGACATCGTCCTGGCGACCCGGTCCGCTCGGTTCCGGCTGGCGTACACGGCGATCGGACTCACGCCCGACTGCGGGGCCTCCTGGTTCCTGCCCCGCCTGGTGGGCCCCCGCAGGGCGGCGGAACTGATCCTGACCGATCGGGTCCTGACCGGCGACGACGCCGAACAGTGGGGCCTGGTCTCGCGGTCCGTGGACGACGAGCGACTGGACGACGCGGCGCACTCGGCCGCGGCCGCTCTGGCCGTCGGCTCCGGTGACGCACTGCGGGCCTCGAAGGCCCTGCTGCGCGCCGGTGACGGTGACGGGCTGCGTCACCACCTCGCCGAGGAAGCGCGGTCGATCGCAGCCCTGGCGGACAGCCGGCGCGCGCAGGAGCTCATGGCGGGGTTCCTCGCCGCGCGGGGCCGTCCGAAGGCGGACGGGGGCCGCGCACCCGCCCGCGCGTCGGAAAGTGTTTCTTGAGTCACTCTTCACTAACCCGCCCGTCAAGGCGTAACCTCCGGGCAACACAGAACCGAGGAACCGGTCACCAGAGAACCGGGGAAATGGTGTGGCGATGCAATCTGCAGCCGTGGACCTTCCGGACGCGTCCGACGAGCCCCTCACCGAGGCTGTCGTCGATCTCGTTCTGCGCGGTATGTGGCGCGGCCGGCTGGAGTCCGAGCACCGTCCACTGGTCGACGCCGGACTGGCGATGGTCAAGGGGCCGGTGGTGCTGCCGACCGAGCAGGCCAAGGCGATCGCGGCGCGGGTCCTGCGGGTCCCCGCCGGTTCCGAGCGGGAACAGCGCATCACCGCGGCGTACGAAGCGTTCCTGCCGGTCAACCGGAAGATCCGCGATGTGTGCACCGCGTGGCAGTGCCGCCCCGACGGCACCGCCAACGACCACTCGGACGACGTCTACGACGCCGGGGTGCGCGAGTCGCTGGAGGACGTGCACGAGGCCATCCAGCCCGTGCTGCGCAGGCTGAACCAGGTGCTCGCGGGCAGCGGACGGTATCTGACGGACCTGGAGGCCGCCCTCGACCGCTTCGACGACGGCGCATCCCAGTGGCTGGCCTCCCCGCTGTGCGACTCGTACCACACCGTGTGGATGCGGTTGCACCAGGAGCTGCTGCTCGTCCTGGGGATCAGCCGGGCCGAGGACGAGGCCCGTGAAGAGGAACTGGTCACCAGGAGCCGGGGGTGAGCGTCACCGACCGCGAGACGGGTCCGCTCACACCGTCCGAGGCGGCCCCCGGCAGTCCCGGCCGGAGCCTGGTCCCCTACGGCCAGGGACGGATCCGGGGCCTCGGCGCCGACGAGCTGGGCGCGCACGGAGCCGCGATGGACCGGCTGCTGGCCCTCGGTCTGCCGGTCGTACCCGGACTCACCGTGCCCGCCGGCGCCGCCGCCTCGCTGTGCGAACCCGACACCGCCCGAGCCGCCGTGGAACTGGTCGAGCAGCTCTCGGGGCGGCGCATCGGCGATCCGGCCCGGCCGCTGCTGCTGCGCCTGTCGGCGAGCGCGCCGACCGAGGTCGCCGGACTGCCACCCGACCTGGCCTGTCTCGGCGTCTCCCCCGCCGGTGCCGACGACCTGTGCGCCGTCATCGGAAACGCGGAAGCCCTGTACGAGGTGTGGGCCGGCACCATACGCATGATCGCGGAGTACGCCCTCGACGTGTCCGCCGCGGTGCTCGACGACGCCCTGCTGGACACGTCCGGGCCGCGGGCACGGGTGGAGGTGCTGCTGTCCCTGGCGGCAAAGCACGGCTCCGGTCCCTTCCCCGACGACCCGGCACAGCAGCTCGCGCTGGCCGCCCGCGCCCTTCTCGGCCGGTGGGACTCACCCCGTGCGCGACGGTCCCGGCGTGCCCAGAAGCTCCCCGCCGACCTGGCCGTCGCCCTGCACGTGCAGGCCCTGCGCATCGGCCCTGCGGATCACTCGGGCTACGGCACGGCGGTCAGCCGCGATCCCGGCACCGGGAGCTTCTCTCCCCAGGGCTCCTTCTTCCGCGGAGTCCGCCGCAGCGCCCCACCGCCGCACACCGGTGAACCGCTGGACCGGCTCGCGGGCGGCACCGCGCTGCTCGAACACTCGCTGCTCACCCTGGAACGCCATCTGCGCACGCCGGTGTCGGTCGACTTCGAGGTGCGCGACGACGAGATCTCCCTGCTCGCCGCCGCACCGCAACCTCGCCCACCGCTGCGGGCCTCGGTCTGCCTGGCCGCGGACCTGGCCCGCGACGGGGCACTCGGCCGCGAGGACGCCGTCCGACGGATCAGCCCCGCTCAGGTGCAGGAACTGCTGCACCCCCAGCTCCGGCTGACCGGCGAGGAAGAGCTGCTGGCGAAAGGACTGCCCGCCTCCCCAGGGGCAGCGACCGGAGCGATCGTGCTGTCCAGTGAACGCGCCCTCGAACTGGCCGCGGACGGCACACGGGTCGTGCTCGTGGCCGCCGAGACCAACCCGGCGGACGTCCCCGGGATGCTGGCCTCCGCCGCAGTACTGACCGGCAGCGGGGGCATCGCCTCCCACGCCGCCGTGGTGGCGCGGGGCGCCGGAAAGCCCGCGGTGTGCGGCGCGGAGGGGCTGCGCGTGGACCGGGCCGCCGGAACGGTGCGTTTCGGCGAACGTGTGCTGCGCGAGGGCGACCCGGTCTCGCTGGACGGCCGTACCGGCGCCGTCTACGCGGGGACGCTGAGCGTCAGTGTCGCCGGACCGCCGCCCGAACTGTCCACCCTGCTGGCATGGGCGGACGACGTGCGCCGGCTGGGGGTGCGGGTCAACGCCGACACGGCGGCCGAGGTGGAGACCTCCCTCGCCCTGGGCGCGGAGGGGGTAGGGCTGTGCCGTACGGAGCACCAGTTCCTCGGCGAGCGGCTGCCGCTCATCCGCCGGGTACTCCTGGCCGCCGACCCGGCCGCCCGCGACGAGGCGCTGGTGGCTCTGGAGCACGCCCAGCACGAGGACTTCCGCGCGCTCCTGACCGCCGTAGGGAACCGCCCGGTGACCGTGCGGCTGCTGGACGCCCCGCTGCACGAGTTCCTGCCCGCCCACGGACAGTCCCTGGACGCGGCAGAGGAGCAGCGGGCCGCCGCGCTGCGGGAGGCGAACCCGATGCTCGGGCTGCGCGGAGTGCGGCTGGCGCTGCGGCACGAGCGGCTCTACCCGGCGCAGGCCGAGGCTCTTTTCACCGCCTGGGCCGATGTCGCCGCCACCGGGATCCGGCCGCAGCTGGAGGTGATGATCCCGCTCGTCAGCCTGCCCGAGGAGCTGGCCGCCGCGGCCGCCTACGTACGCGGTGCCGCCGACGCGGTCGCCGCCCGCACCGGGGTGGAGGTCCCGTACCGGCTCGGCACGATGATCGAGACCCCGCGGGCCGCGCTGCTGGCCGGCGAACTCGCCGAGCACGCCGAGTTCTTCTCCTTCGGCACCAACGACCTCACCCAGCTCACCTACGGCTTCTCCCGGGACGACGTCGAACGCCAGGTGCTGGCCTCCTACCAGGAGCGCGGGTTCCTGACCGCCAGCCCGTTCGCCCGGCTCGACCCGCACGGGGTGGGCGCCCTGGTCCGCCTCGCGGCCGAACGGGCACGGGAGGTGCGGCCCGGCATCAAGCTCGGCGTGTGCGGTGAACACGGCGGCGACCCCGAGTCGATCGCGTTCTGCGACGACCTCGGTCTCGACTACGTGTCCTGTTCCGCGCACCGCGTCCCGGTGGCCCGGATGGCGGCCGCCCACAGTGCCCTGCGGGAACCGGGCGAACAGAGCGGGAGTGCACGATGACGACCACCGTGACCGACGGCACGGCCCTGTCGGACACCGAGCTGGAGGACCTGCGCGAGACCGTGCGGTCGGTGTGCGCGGACGCTGGCGGCACCGCCGCGGTACGCCGGCTCTCCGAGGAGGCCCCCGGCATCGACGCCGGGCTGTGGGATGTCCTGGGCCGGCAGGTCGGCCTCGCGGCCCTCGGGCTGCCCGAGTCGGCGGGAGGCATCGGCGGCCTCGCCGGGATCGCCGCCGTCTGCGAGGAACTAGGCAGGTCCCTGGCGCCGGTCCCGTTGCTGTCCTCCACCGTGCTGGCCGGTCAGGTGCTGGCCGGCTGCGGTACGGCCGACAAGGCTCTGGCGGAGCTGGCCGAGGGCGCCGTACACGCCTTGGCGGTGGCGGCGCCCGACGGAACATGGCGGGCGGACGCCGTGCCGGTGGCCGTCTCCTGGCAGGGCAGCGTCCCGCTGCTGGACGGCACCGCCCCGTTCGTCCTGGACGGCGCCGACGCCCAAGCGCTGGTCGTGGCCGCGGCCGGCACGGACGGCGTGGACCTCTTCCTGGTCGACCCGAGCGAGCCGGGGGTCACGGTGCGCCGGGTGCCCACCCTGGATCTCAGCCGGGGTCAGGCCGTCGTCGCCTTCTCCTCTTGCCGGGCACGGGCACTGACCGCCGGCGGCGAAGGGTCGGACGTCGTCTCCCGCGCCCTGGACGTGGCCCTGGTGGCGCTGGCCGCCGAGCAACTCGGCGGAGCGCAGGCCGCGTTGGACATGACGGTGGCCCATGTGCGCGACCGCACCCAGTTCGGGCGCGCGATCGGCGGCTTCCAGGCGGTCAAGCACGCCTGCGCCGACATGCTGCTCCAGGTCGAGGCCGCACGGTCGGCGGTGGTGCGTGCCGTTCTGTCGGACGGCTCACCCGAGGCGCTGGCCGAGGCGGCGGCGGTGGCACAGGCCTGGTGCGGCGAGGCGTTCGTCGCGGTCACCGCGCAGTGCGTGCAACTGCACGGCGGGATGGGCTTCACCTGGGAGCACGACGCACACCTGTACTTCCGGCGCGCCCAGTCCGACGCGGTCCTGCTCGGCGGCGCCGCACACCATCGGGAACGGCTGGCCGGTCTGCTGGGCTGGTGACGTGGAAGGCGGAACGGCATGACCACCAGACTCATCGACGAGTCGCTGTTCGAGAACCCGGAGAACCGGGACAAGCGCGAGAAACCGGAGTACGACTCCGGGGATGCACCGCGGCTCGTGGGCGCCCGCTGCTCCGGGTGCAGCACCGTCGTCTTCCCCCGGCAGGACTCGTGCCCCCGGTGTGCGCACGGGACGATGTCCGCGCACGTGCTGCCGGTGAGCGGGCGGGTGTGGTCGTGGACGCTCCAGGCGTTCCCGCCCAAACCGCCGTACCGGCCGCCGGCCGGCGGTCATCGGCCGTACCACCTGGGCTATGTGGACCTCGGTGAGGTGCTGGTCGAGGCGCGCCTGGCGGTGCCCCGCGAGGAGATCCGGATCGGTCTGCCGGTCCGGCTCACCACGGTGACCGCGTACGAGGACGAGGACGGGACCGAGGTCATCACCTTCGCGTTCCGTCCGGAACGGGACGACGAGCGATGAGCCGGCGCGACGACGTGTACGTGGTCGGATGCGGGATGACTCCCTTCGGGCGCGACGAGAGCGTCAGCGGGATGGACATGGCCGAGCGCGCGGTACGCGAGGCGCTCGCCGATGCCGGTGTCGCCTGGGAGGACGTCGGTTTCGCGGCCGGCGGCTCCGACGTGTCCGGCAAGCCCGACACGCTGGTGGGCCGGCTGGGCCTGACCGGAGTGCCGTTCGTCAACGTGCAGAACGGCTGCGCGACCGGCGCATCCACGGTACTCACGGCGGCCAACGCGCTGCGCGCCGGCGAGGCCTCGCTCGCACTGGCGGTGGGTTTCGACAAGCACGAGCGCGGCGCGTTCCACGTCTCCGCCGCCCGCTACGGCCTGGGCGACTGGTACGCCGAGACCGGCATGATGCTCACCACCCAGTTCTTCGCACTCAAGACCCAGCGGTACCTGCACGAGCACGGAATCCCGGAGCAGGCGCTGGCGATGGTCGCCGCGCGGGCCTTCCGCAACGGCTCGCACCATCCCCTGGCCTGGCGGCGCAAACCGCTCACGGAACAGGAGATCCTCGACTCCGCCGAGGTCAGCCCCCCGCTCACCCAGTACATGTTCTGCTCGCCCGGACAGGGCGCGGCGGCGCTGGTGCTGGCGCTCGGCGACCGCGCGTTCGACCTGTGCGAACAACCGGTCAGGCTGGCGTCGCTGGCCTTCCGGACCCGGCGCTTCGGCTCGTTCGAGGTGTTCTCACCGTGGCTGCCGCCGGGACCGCACCGCAGCCCCAGCGTCGACGCCGCGGAGGCGGCCTTCCGCACGGCGGGGGTGCGGCCCGCGGACGTGCAGGTCGCTCAGTTGCAGGACACCGACAGCGGCTCGGAGCTGATCCACCTGGCGGAAACCGGTCTGTGCGGCCATGGCGAGCAGGAGGAGCTGCTGGCCGGCGGCGCCACCGATCCCACCGGCCGGATACCGGTCAACACCGACGGCGGCTGCCTGGCCGGCGGGGAGCCCGTCGGCGCCTCGGGGCTCCGCCAGTTCCACGAGGTCGTACGGCAGTTGCAGGGCCGCGCGCCCGGTGTTCAGGTGCCGGGGGCTCCCCGGGTGGGCTTCACCCATGTGTACGGGGCGCCCGGGATCAGCGCGTGCGCGGTTCTGACGGTCTGAGGGGCGGGGCACATCCTGGGGCGCGGCTGCGTCAGCGCACAGGTGGGCGGTCGCCCGCGGCACGCCGGTCAGCAGCGTGACGCCGCGCCGGCCCGGTGTGGTCGGCGGCAGCCGACCGGGCGGCGGCTCTGGACCGGCGGCTGCGGGGTATGCGGGGCCCGGCGACCGGAGCCCTGGGGTAGACGGCTGTTCGGCGAGAGCCCACCACGGGCCTGGTGCCTCAGGTCCCTGACGTCGCCGACTTCGTCGTGGTCTGTTCGGCGGCGACGATGCGCAGGGCCAGTGACCTGACCGGCGTCCGCCTGGCGCCGGTCAGCAGCCTGCCGCCGCGGCGGCCCGGCGACCGGAGCCACCGGGAAGACGGCTGTTCGGCGTGAACAGACCACGCGCCCGGCGTACCGCCTCAGGTCTCTGACGTCGCCGGCTTCGCCGGTGTCTGTTCGGCGGCGACGATGCGCAGGGCCAGTGACCTGACCGCCTCCAGCACGGACCGGGACGGCAGCTGGGACAGTGGTCCGCCCTCCGCACGCAGCGCGGTGACGAGCATGGTCGTACTGATCAGTGTGCGGACCGCGAGGGCCTGTGCCGCGTGCCGGGCCTTCGCCGCGCGCGGGCTGCGTGTGGTGCCCTCGGGCAGATAGTCGTAACCACGCTGGATGTGCCGCTGTTCGAACTCGTCGCGCAGCACCTTGACGCTGCCGTTGGCGGAGGCCACCTGGACCTGGTAGAGGCGGGCCTCGGCCGGGTTCTTCTCCACCCACTCCCACACGGCGTCGATGACCCGGACCAGGCCCTCCGCGTCACCCGGCTCGGACTCCGGCCGGGCCGCCTCCACGACCGCGTTCAGCTGGTCGAAGACCCGGCGCATGGAGAGTTCGAGCAGCTCCTCCTTGCCGTCGAAGTGGTAGTAGACGGCGGTGGGGACGACCTGGGCCTCGTCGGCGATGTCCTGGACGCTGGTCTCCGCGAACCCGTTGCGGCCGAACACCCGCACGGCGGCGGTGATGATGTGCTGTCGCCGCGAGGGCCGGTGGGCGGGTTGCTTGCCGTTCTTCGTGGTGGCCATCGTTGCTCCCCGCCTCGCCGCTGTGAACCCACGTCCGTGGTTCCTCGCACTGACCAGTGTATCCAGTAACTGTGATCGCTCGTCGGTACGATTCCTGCTGCACACTGGCCTCCGGGATGCCGACGTCCCGGCATACTTGACACCATGACGACATCCGGAACCCGCGCCGCTCACCGTCCCTCGCGCAAACAGTGGGTGATCGAGGCGGCCACGGAGTTGTTCGCCACCCAGCCGCCGGACGAGGTGACGGTGGCCGACATCGCCGCTCGTGCCGAGATGACCTCGGCGGCGGTGTACTACCACTTCTCCTCCAAGGACCAGGTCCTGGCGGAGACCATGCGGGCGTTCGCCGCCGCGCTGCGCGAGCAGTTGCAGGCGATCGCCGATGCCCATGAGCCCGGCTCGGACATCGGCGCGTCGGTCACCGCACTGCTGGCCTGGATGGGCGAACACCGGTCCGCGGCCACCGTCTTCTTCGTGTCGTCGGCCGGTATGAGCCAGGACGCGGAGGCGCTGCGCCAGGAGAGCCGTACCGAGGTGCTGGACGAGCTGGTTCGGTTGATCCGCAAGGCCCGCGTGTCCGCGTCCGACGCCGAGGCGGCGGTGATCGGCCTGGGCCTGCTGGCGCTGCTGGAGACCGCGGCGATCTCGCAGGTCCGGGGTGACGACGTCTACCGGTCGCTGGGTCACCGCTCGTTCGTCCGCGAGGTCGGCGAACTCGCTGAGCGGATCGCCGACCCGGCCCTCTAGACCGCGACTCACACCAGCAGACGAAGGGGTTTGCTCAGCAGCTCCCCGAGCGTGCGCAGGTATTCGGCGGCCGGAGCCCCGTCGACGGCACGGTGGTCGAAGGTGAGGCTCAGGGTCAGCACCCGCGTCCTCAGCGGCTTGTCTCCCGCCCACTCGACGCCGTCCCTGAGCCTGCCCACCCCGAGGATCGCGACATTGCCGGGGTTGATCACGGGGGTGAAGAAGTCGACCCCGTACCCGCCGAGCGAGGTCACCGTGAATGTGGCCCCCTCCAGCTGTGCCGGGGAGATCCGCCCTTCACGCGCGGCTTGCGCCAGGGCCCTCGACCGGTCGGCGATCCCGGTCAGCGGCAGCGCCACCGCGTCCTCGATGACGGGGACCATGAGGCCGCCCGGGACGGCCACCGCGAAGCCGAGGTGGATGTCGTCGAGCAGATGGATGCCGTCCTCGCGGACCGTCGCGTTGAGCAGCGGGTGCTCGCGCAGGGCCAGGGCCGCGGCCTTCAGGAGGAAGTCGTTGATGCTGGGCACCGGCAGGTCGCTGTCGGCCCACTCCTCCTTCAGCCGCTCCCGCAGGGAGACCACGGCGTCCATCCGCACCTCGTAGCCGTGCGTCAGCTGGGCCATCTCCTGGAGGCTGGCGTGCATCCGGCGGGCGATGGTGCCGCGCATCCCGGTGAGCGGGATGACCTCGCCGGAGCGGGCGGGGACGGGTTCGGCCGCCGGGGTGACTCCGTCCAGATCGGACCTGCGGATCCGGCCGCCCGGTCCGGTGCCGTTCACCTCGGAGAGGTCGATGCCCCGTTCCTTCGCCAGCTTGCGGACCAGCGGCGAGAAGGAGGCGCCGGCCGGTGGGAGGGGCACGGCGAGGGTCGCGACGTGCTCTTCCACGTCCTCGGAGACGATCCGGCCGCCCGGCCCCGTGCCGCGTACGACCGTGAGGTCGACGTCGGCGGCCGCGGCGACCCGGCGGGCGTTCGGGGAGGAGAGCAGGCGGTCGGCAACGCCCTCCGACGCGGCGGCCTCGATGCCCATGAGGTCAGGGGCACCCGGCGGTTGCTCCCCCTCGTCCAGCAGCCAGCCGATGAGGGCACCCGCGGGCACGGTGGTTCCCGCCGGGACCACCGGATGGAACAGTCCCCCGGCCTCCGCCTCGACGTCCACGTCGACCTTGTCGGTGGCCAGCCGCAGCAGCGCGTCGCCCTCCGCGACGGTGCCGCCGGTGGGCACCAGCCATTCGTCGATCGTGCCTTCCTGCATGGTCAGGCCGATCTTCGGCAGCAGAACCTCGACCGCCACGTCGGTCACGACCTTTCGAGCAGGCGCCGGCAGCCCTGGGCGATGCGGGCGCGATCGGGCACGTACGCCTTCTCCAGTACGGGCGAGAAGGGAACCGGGGAGAAGGGGGCACCGATCCGCAGGACCGGCGCGTCGAGGTAGTCGAAGACCACGTCCTGGATCTGGGCGGCGATCTCCGCCCCGAGTCCGCCGAAGGTGACGGCCTCGTGCACCACGAGCACCCGGTTGGTACGGCGGACGGAGGCGAACATCGTCTCGGTGTCCAGCGGCTGCACGGTCCGCGGGTCGATCACCTCGATCTCCACGCCCTCGGCGGCGAGTTCGTCGGCCGCCGCGAGCGCCTCCCCCACCATGCGGCCGAGCGCGATCACGGTGACGTCGGAGCCCTGGCGGGCGGTGTGCGCCTGGCCCAGCGGGATGCCGTAGATCTCCTCGGGCACCTCGCCGGTGCTGCCGAGGAGGACCTTGTTGAGCATGACGACGACCGGGTTGTCGTCCCGGATGGCCGAGACGGTCAGGCCCTTGGCGGTGTACGCGTCGCACGGCATGACGACCTTGAGGCCGGGCACGTGCGCCAGCCAGGCCTCCAGGCTCTGGCTGTGCTGGGCCGCGGCGCCGAGGCCCGCGCCGGACGCGGTGGTGATGGTGAGCGGCACGGACAGCGCGCCGCCGAACATGTACTTCATCTTCGCCGCCTGGTTGACGATCTGGTCGAGGCAGACGCCGATGAAGTCCATGAACATCAGGTCGACGACGGGGCGCAGGCCCCGGGCGGCGGCTCCCACGCCGAGGCCGACGAGGGCGGCCTCGGAGATCGGGGTGTCGATCATGCGGCGGGGGCCGAACTCGTCGAGCAGGTTGTCGAACATGCGGAACACGCCGCCGTATCCGGCCACGTCCTCGCCGGCGACGAAGACGTTCTCGTCCTCGCGCATGGCCTGGGCGAGCCCTTCGTTGAAGGCCTTGACGTAGCTCAGCTTGCGGGCCCCCGCGTTCGGGGCGACGGCCGGGGCTTCGGTGATCGTGGTCATGGCGGTCATCCCGAGTAGACGTTGAGCAGCAGGTCGGCGGGGTCGGGCAGCGGGCTCGACTCGGCGTACGCGATGGCGTCGGCGATCTCCTCGCGGGTGCGCTGCCATACGTCGTCCAGTTCGGCGCGGGTCGCGGTGCCGTCGGCGACCGCGCGGGCCTCGATCAGGTCGATGGGGTCGCGGGTCTTCCACTCGGCGACCTCCTCGTCCGAGCGGTAGGGGTGCCGCAGGCCCTTGACGCCCTGGTGGTCGAAGAAGCGGTAGGTCTTGGCCTCGATCATCATCGGGCCCGCGCCGGCCCGGGCCCGTGCGACGGCGTCGGCGGCGGCTCGGTGGACGGCGACCGCGTCCATACCGTCGACGATCACGCTGGGCATGCCGTAGGCGGCGGCCCGGTCGGCGACGTCGGTGAGCAGCATGTGTCCGGACTGCGGGGTGAACTCGGCGTAGCCGTTGTTCTCGCAGACGAAGACGACGGGCAGGCCGAGGATGGCGGCCATGTTGGCGCCCTCGTGGAAGGCGCCGATGTTGGTGGCGCCGTCGCCGAAGAAGGTCACGGCGACACTGTCCTCACCCTTGTAGCGGGCGGCGAAGGCGGCGCCCACGGCGATCGGGACGCCGGCCCCGACGATGCCGTTGGCGCCGAGCATGCCGCGGGTGAGGTCGTTGATGTGCATGCTGCCGCCGCGGCCGAGGCAGGCGCCGGTGACCCGGCCGTACAGCTCGGCGTACATCTCGCGGAAGCCGACCCCTTTGGCGACGGCGTGGCCGTGGCCGCGGTGGGTGGAGGTGATCTGGTCGTCGTCGCGCAGGGCCGCCATGACGCCGGCGGCGACGGCTTCCTGGCCGACGTACAGGTGGAGGAAGCCGGGCAGCTTGCCCGCCTCCATGAGCTTTCCCGCCTCGGTCTCGAACAGCCGAATGCGCACCATGCGTTCGTGCAGGTCCCTGATGACCTGCGTGCTGACCTGTGCGGTTTTCTTCGACGCCGTCGACGCTCGTTGAGCCATCGTCCGCCCCTTCGTCCGAGGGAGGTTGCCAAGCAATCGGACTTACTTGTGCTGGTCTACAGTAACCAGCTGGGGGCACCTTACTGAACAGCGTCTCTAATTACTATGCCCTGGTCCCAGGTGGCCGCCCCGCCCGTCGACCAACTCGACGACGTTGCCCTCCGGATCCACCCAGAAGCTGATCCGCCGACCGTGCGCCCGGACCACGAGCGGGTCCGACAGGGGCCGGGCACCCGCGGCCGGCAGCTCGGCCACCACCGCGTCCAAGTCGTCGACGTGGAAGGTGAGATACGACAGCCCCGGGCGCCCGGCCGACCAGGGCGCCGCAGGGGCCGACACCGGGGCCGACCGGGGAAGGATCAACTTCACGCACCCTCCGGACGGCACCCGCAGCCAGACCACCACCAGCTCGCCGCCGAGCCCGGCCGGACCCCCGACGGACCCCGGAACACGTGAGCGGCGCTCGACTCGACAACCGATCACGTCGCAGTAGAAGCGCTCCATCAGCGCCAGGTCGCGCACCACCACACCCACCTCGAACGGCAGGGTCATGACCATCGCACCCACCCCCACGGGACGCCGAGCGGCAACTTCGACACTTTCTATTGACAGAGCACACTAAGTCCTGTTGCAGTTTCGGACACAACCCAGCTGTCGCGTTACGAAGCCGGTCACCGGCTCGCGGCTGGGAGGATTGTGAGGACATCGTGGTCCAGACCAGTTCCCCGGAGATTCGGGAAGCAGCCGGCGGGCGTGGGTCACCGGCCCCGGCCCCGTCAGCTCCCTCGACCCCCGACTACTCGTCGTGGATCAGCCAGGACCGGTCCACCGACGCAGCGGCCGTGACCATGCGCCGGGAGGCGGCCGAACTCGTGGAGCGCGTGATGGCGCACCACCGCGCCAACACCACGCACGAGGCGGACGGCCAGTGGACGGAACCCGTCGCCAACTACCTCGACGCCGACCGCTGGCAGCGCGAGACGGACGCCGTCCACCGCAGCGTCCCGCTGCCGCTCGCCATGTCCAGCGAGCTTCCCGGCCCGAACACCTACAAGGCGATCGACGTGCTCGGCATCCCGGTGCTGATCACCCGCGACCGGCAGGGCGCCGTCCACGCGATGATCAACGCGTGCCGACACCGGGGCGCCAGGCTCCTCGAGGCCGGCTGCGGGGTGTCGAAGCGGCTCACCTGCCCGTACCACTCCTGGTCGTACGACCTGGCCGGGGAGTTGCGGGGCGTGTACGCGGAGAAGACCTTCGGCGACGTTCCACGCGAGGGCCGCAGCCTCGTCAGGCTCCCCGCCGGGGAGCGCGCGGGGATCGTCTTCGTGTCCCTCGACCCGGCGGCCGAACCCGACCTGGACGCCTGGCTCGGGGATCTGCAGCCGCTGCTGGAGGGCCTGCGCCTCGCGGACTGCCACCACTACTCCACCAGCGAGCTGACCAGCCCCAACTGGAAGGTCACCCTCGACGGGTACCTGGAGACGTACCACTTCGCCTCGCTGCACCCCAAAACGGTGTTCGAGACGAATCTGTCGAACATGATGGCCCACGACACCTGGGGCCCCCACCAGCGCATCGCACCGGCCCTGCGCCCCATCGCGCGGGCGGCCGCACTGCCGCCGGAGCAGCGCGACCCCGGGGACTGCGTCGGGCCCATCTACTGGCTCTTCCCGGGCCTCGCGATCGCCGGCGGCTGGCGCCAGAAGATCGCGGTCTCCCTGGTACTGCCCCGCACGGCGACCGAGTCGGTGACCCAGCAGATCATCCTGCTGCGCGAACCGGCGGTCACCGACGAGGAGCGCCAGGCCGCCGACCGGTTCGGCGAATGGTTCCACGAGGTGGTCCGCGACGAGGACTACGCGACCACCTACGGAGTCCAGCAGGGCCTCAAGGCCCTCGACGGGACCGACTTCGTCTTCGGACGCAACGAGCCCGGACTCCAGCACTTCCACCGCACCATTCACCAGCACCTGGACAAAGGCGCCTCAGCAGCCGCCAGAGCCACCAGGTGACCTACCAACAAGACTCGCGGGAGAACACCATGGTGGCTACGGGCAGCCTCGACGGACGTGTCGCGGTGATCACGGGCAGCACACGCAGCATCGGCCGCGCCATCGCCGAGGCCTTCCTCGCCGACGGCGCCACGGTCGTCGTCAGCGGCCGCAGCGAGGTCAAGGGCAAGCAGGCCCTGGAGGAGATGGACGCCGGGGACCGGGCCGTCTTCCACCCCTGCGACGCGGGCCGCCAGGAGGACATCGAGGCCCTCGCCGACTTCGCCGCCGAGCGCTTCGGCAGGCTCGACATCTGGGTCAACAACGCCGGCGGCAGCTCCGGCTTCGCCCCCATCCACCAGCTCAGCGACGAGGCCTGGCACGCGGCCCTCGACCTGAACATCAACAACTACTTCTACGGCACCCGCCGGGCGCTGCCGAAGATGCTCGAAGGCGGCTGGGGCCGCATCATCAACATCTCGTCGGTGGAGGGCAAGCAGGCCAACAAGCCCGCGATCAGCCACTACATCACCAACAAGCACGCCATCCACGGCCTGACCAAGGCGACCGCCTTCGAGTACGGCACCCAGGGCATCACCTGCAACGCCATCTGCCCCGGCGCCGTCGACACCGACCTGATGCGGGCCGCGGGTCCCGCCGCGGCGGAGGCCGAGGGCATCAGTTACGAGGAGTGGCTGGGCCGGTTCGCCGAGCATGCCGCCACCAAGGAGATCACCACCGTGGAGCAGATCGCGGCCGTGGCCTCGCTGCTCGCGAGCGACGCCGGGGCGGGTATCACCGGCACGCTGATCAGCGTCGACGGCGGAACAGCGCAGTGGTAGGCGCGGTACGGGCAGGGGCAGGCGCGGATACGGACAGCGGGAGATCTCGGTCATGAAGAGCTGGATCACGGACTGGCAGCGCAGTGAGCGGCTGCCGCACTACACCCGGGCCAACGCGGGCGAGACCCTGCCGGACCCCGCGAGCCCCCTGGGCTGGACCCTGGTCTGGGGGCGGGGCCTGCAGGGCTGGCGCAACGGCTTCGTCGGGTTCGGCATCTACCGCGAGGAGGAAGTGGCCGGTTCCCGGCCGCCGTTCGTCGGCATGTTCGGCGGACACTTCTATCTCAACCTGTCCCACATGCGGCTCTTCGGCATCCGCATGGGCCAGACCGCGGACCAGATCGACGCGGCGTTCGTCGGTCAGCGCTCCGACACACCGGTGTACGTGGCGCACCCGGACGACCAGGACGAGGAGCTGACCGCCAAGGCGGGCGCGACACTCCAGCGGATGCTCGGCCAGGCCGGCTTCCCGGAGGCCGACGCCGACCGCGGCCGGCTGCGCGCCCTGCGCCGCTCGCGCCCGGACCTCGGTGAGCTGTCCGCCGCCGAACTGGTGGCGCACGCACGGTCGTTGCTGGACGAGGTGGAGACGACCTTCCAACGGCACGTCGAGTCGTCACTGCCCGCGTCGGTCGGACCGGCGATCCTCGGCCCGCTGTGCGCGAGCGTGGACCGGCCGGGCGCCATGCTCGACCTGATCGGCGGTCTGGGCGACGTCGACTCCGCCTCCCCGTCGACCGGGCTGTGGACGCTGTCCCGGCAGGTGGCGGCCTCGGCCGAGCTGACCGCGCTGTTCGACCGGGGCCCGGCCGCGGTGGAGCAGGCGCTCGACGCCGCGACCGGGGACGTGAAGGCGTTCCGGGACTCCTTCGAGGAGTTCCTCGCGGAGTCCGGCGACCGCGGCCCCAACGAGTGGGACATCCACGCGCTGTCCTGGGAGGCGGCGCCCGTCCAGGCGCTGGCCCTGGTGGACCGGATCCGCCACAGCCCCGACGACGACTCCCCCGCCGCCCGCCGCGAGCGCCTGACCGAGGGGCGCGAGCGGACGGCCCGGGAGGTCCGGGCCCTGCTGCCCGAGGAGACGCAGCCCCTGTTCGACGCCGGCATGCACGCCTCCCAGGTGTGGATCCCGGCCCGCGAGCGCACCAAGGCGAACTGCGTCACCGTCGTCAACGAGATCCGCATGGCGGTACGGGAACTCGGCCGGCGCGGCGTCGAGGCGGGGCTGTTCGCCCGGCCCGAGGACGTGATGATGCTGCTGGACACCGAACTCGACGACTATGTCGCCGCCCCGGAGTCCTTCGGCCCCGTGATCGCGCAACGGCTCGAGGAGTATGCGGGCCTGTTCGAGCTGGAGCCGCCGTTCTTCGTCGCCGCCGACGCGCAGACCGAGATCGACGGCTGGCCGCGACGCGCCGAGGAGCGCACTCCGGCCGCCGTCGAGGGTGATGTGCTCGGCGGGGTGGGCGGCAGTCACGGCACGTACACCGGCAAGGTGCGGGTGGTCACCGACCCGGCCTCCTGCGAGGCGCTGGAGCCGGGCGAGGTGCTGGTCGCGCCGATCACCGACGCGGCCTGGACCCCGCTGTTCCTGGTCGCCGGGGCGGCCGTCGTGGACGTGGGCGCGCTCAACAGCCACGCCGTGGTGGTCTGCCGCGAGCTGGGCATCCCGGCGGTGATCTCCGTCGAGGGCGGGACACGACGGCTGCGGGACGGCATGGTCATCACCGTCGACGGTGAGCGTGGCACGGTCACCGTGGACAGCGTCCCGGTGCCGCTCGGCAGTTGAGTACGCCGCGGGCCCGCCACTGAATCCCCATCAGTGGCGGGCCCGCGGTCATGACCGTGAAAGGAACGGGTGACTGGCATGGCTGAGGCAATCATCGTCGCCGGCTGGATGGACTACGAGCCCGGTGACCGCGACACGATGCTGGGGCATCTCGTCGCACTGGGACACCGGACCCGCGAGGAGGAGCCGGGCTGTCTCGACTACGCCATGACGGCGGACCCCGGCGACGAGCGGCGCATCCGGGTCTACGAGCGGTGGGTCTCGCAACCGGCCCTCGACGAGCACTTCAGGACCGCGCACATGAAGGACTTCAGGTCGGCGTCGGCCGGGCTGACCCGGGTGGGCGTCTCGCTGGACGTCCACACGGTCGCGGAGTCCCGGCCCATGCGCTGAAGACGGCGCCCCCGGTGGGGGCGCCGTCTTCGTTTCAGTCACCCAGCCGCACCAGCATCTTGCCGACATTGCCGCCCCCGAGCAGCGACAGCAGTGCCCCCGCTGCGTTCTCCAGGCCGTCCACGACCGTCTCGCGTGCGGTGATCCGGCCCTCGGCGAGCCAGGTCGCGACCCGTTGCTCGAACTCCGGCCGCAGGTCGTCGTGGTCGCGGACGATGAAACCGCACAGGGTCAGCCGCTTGAGGACCGCCTGGATCAGATGGTTGATGTCCACGGTCCGCCGGTCGCCGCCGAACTGCGACATCATGCCGCACAGGGCGATCCGGCCACCGGTGCGCAGCGCGTGCAGCGCGGCGGCCAGCTGCTCGCCGCCGACGTTGTCGAAGTAGACGTCGATGCCGTCGGGCGCGAGCCGGGCCAGCGCGTCACGGACCGGCTCGGCGCGGTAGTCGGCGGCGGCGTCGTAGCCGAACTCCTTGACCAGCAGGGCGCACTTGTCCGGGCCTCCGGCGGTCCCGACGACGCGCTCCGCGCCCAGCAGACGCGCGAACTGGCCGGCGGCGGTGCCGACTGCCCCGGCCGCCGCCGAGACGAACACGGTGTCGCCGGGACGCAGCGCCGCGATGCGGGTCAGGCCCACGTAGGCGGTGAACCCGGTCTGGCCGAGCAGGCCCAGCCAGGTGGGCAGCGGGGCGAGCCGCGGGTCGATGCGGCCGGCGCCGTCGGTGTCCGCCGCGTCCAGCACGGCCCGCTCCCGCCAGCCGAGCTGATGGCGCACGTACGTCCCCGGCGGCACCGAGACGCAGCGGCTCTCCTCCACGACGCCGAGGGCGCGGCCGTCGAGCGGCGAGCCCGGCGTGAAGTTGTGCGTGTAGTGCTTCTCGGTGCTCTCCAGGCGCCCGCGCATGGCCGGGTCGACGCTCATGTAGAGGTTGCGGACGAGTAGTTGCCCGTCCGCCAGGGGCGGCAGCGGGCGTTCCTCGACGGCGAAGTCACCGGGGTGCGGTTCTCCGTCGGGCCGGCGCACCAGACAGACCACGCGGGTGGTGCGGGGCGTCACGGGATCACTGCTCCGGCTGCGGGGGCGTACGGCGCTGGGCGAGGCGGCCGACCCAGCCGGCCATCTGCAGGTCGGCGTGGCGCAGTCGGCCCGACTGCCACCGCGCCTGGAAGTCGAAGAGGCCCTGGGCCCCGGTCGCGGGGTCGGTCACCTCGACGAGTCCGTCCTCGGTGAGCCGGTACACATGCCCGGTCAGGGGGTGGATCACTTGCTTGGACATGGGGCCTCACTCCTGCACTCGGCGGCGTACGCCGCGCTTGGTCACGGTCACCGGGCCCTGGACCCGGAGCCGGCAGGCGAGCCGGGTCAGGCCGTCCACCGGTCTGCGCAGGGCCTCGATGCCCTCGCGTTCCAGCGGGCCCACGGGGAGACAGTTCTCGGCGCCCTCCTCGACCTGGACGAAGCAGGTGCGGCAGGTGCCCTTGCCGCCGCAGAGGGTGGGCCAGCGGTAGCCGAGGCGCTGAGCGGCGGTGAACACGTCCTCGTCGTCGAGGACGTCGAGCTCGACTCCCGAGGGCCTGACCGCCACCCGGTGGCTCACTTCTCCATCCACTGGTCGAGGGTCTGGTTGAAGTGGCGGATGCGGCTCTCCTGGTAGTTGGCCAGGGTGATGCCGGGCTTGCGCATCGCCTTCAGTCCCTGCTGGACGTAGGGCAGGTTCTCGCAGTCCTGGTCGAAGACGGGTCCGAGCACGCCCAGTTCGGGGATGTCGGCGAAGAGCATGTCCTCGGGCACCCAGCGGATCTTCGCGGGGGGCGGCACCTCGCCGGGCTGCTTCGGGGAGGACATGAAGATGATCTCGGCGGTGCAGGAGTCCGGGTCGAGGCCGTTGGGCCGGAACCGGTAGATGATGTTCGACTTGGCGCCGCCCCAGGGGTTGAAGTTGGGGAACAGCAGGTAGTTGATGGCGTCCAGCAGCTCGGTGTCGGGCGTCTTCGAGAAGTCCTGCTGCGAGGTGGTCGCCAGCTGGGCGCGCATCCGCTCGGCGAGGACCTGGCGGGCGGTGCCGCCGGGCGGGATCGCCGGCAGTTCGTCCCCCTCCTGCATCACCAGGTCGCGGCCCTGGGCCGCGGCGTAGAAGGCGCGCGAGTCGTAGAACGTCTCGAGAACGTCCTCCTCGGTGACGGAATCCGCCACGTGCGGGCTGGGCGCACCCTGGATGTTGATCATCCGGTTCCAGTTCGGCTGGTCCGCCATGACGTCGTACTGGGAGTTGGCATCCGCGAGCCACGGCAGCATCTGCGGGTGGGTCGCGATCACATGGAAGGACTCGATGAACGCGTCCTGGGCGACCTTCCAGTTGCAGGGCAGCACCTTGGCGATGTGCAGCGACTTGTAGCGGTTCTCCAGCGGCCAGATGTAGTACTCGTCGAAGGTGCCGCGATAGCTGTCGAAGGATTCGGCGTACGGGTCCATGTTGATGAAGACGAAGCCGCGCCAGGTGGCCACCCGGGCCTCGGGAAGGGCGAACTTCTCCGGGGTGACGTGCGGGAAGTCCCAGGCGCAGGGCGGGGTCTGCATGGTGCCGTCGAGGTTCCAGGCGAAGCCGTGGAAGGAGCAGCGGAACTCGCTGACGTTGCCGCCGCCGGTGCGCAGCTTGCGTCCGCGGTGCAGGCAGACGTTGACGTAGGCGCGGATCTCGTCCGGGGTGGTGCGCACGACGATGAGGGAGTCGTCACCGATCTCGTAGACCTCGTGGTCGCCGACCTCGGGAATCTCGCTCTCCAGGCAGGCGAACTGCCACACGCGCCGCCAGACCTGCCGCATCTCGCGTTCGGCCCACTCGCGGGAGGTGAAGCGGGCGGTGTCGATGTCCTCGCTGCCGAGGTGGTCGTTGTGCTCGTACCTCAGGGCGGGGGGCACGGGGCGGCTGTCCTGGTCGAGGTAGTCCTGGACGCTGGGCCCCGGGCATCGAGCAGTAGCCGGCTCCGATGTTTCGTCCATCATCTCTCCTCCGGCAGAAACTTTAGAAGGAGTGTAGTTACCACTTACGGCCGGGAGCAACAGTCGAGCCGGTGAACGAGCTGCACACCTGCCGAGGTCACGCCCTTCTCGCGCCGTGAGACCGCAACTTTTTGCGACGACCCTCTCCCCAAGGCTGCTGCCGCATGTCACACTCCGACCCACTTGAGGCTGTAGTGCCTCAAAAGTTTCTCCATCCCGGGACGATCTCTGCCGCGTCCCGGGACCGGTGCCGCGGCGTTCCCGCCCGGCACGACACACAGTCCGTCCGCCTGACCGGAGCCGACCGCAGCGCAACGCGCGGGCGCCCCGGGCCGCGACAGCACAGGCGACACACCACGGGAGTACTCAACGATGAGTTCCAGACCCCGTCGCGCGGCCCGCCGCGCGCTGACCGCGATCCTCCCCGTCACCGCCCTGCTCGCCCTGGCGGGATGCGGCAACGGGACGACGCCGGCCGCCGACTCCGCCAAGGCGGTGGCCTCGGACTCCCCCGGCCTGATCGCCGCCCGCAAGGCCCTCGCGAAGTACTCCGAGCAGCCGGACAAGATCCCGGTCACCCAGCCGGTGGGCAAGCCGATCCCCGCGGGCAAGAACATCGACTTCATCCTGTGCGGCGTGCAGTCCTGCCAGGACCTGGCCAACTTCTTCACCGCCGCCGCCAACGAACTCGGCTGGCACGTCCGCCAGATCGCCACCCAGGGCACGCCGGAATCCGTCCAGTCCGCCTACGAACAGGTGCTGCGCGACAAGCCCGACGCCGTCGTCTCCTCCGGATTCCCCCGCGCGGTCTACGCGAAGCAGCTCGCCCAGCTGAAGGCGGCGGACATCCCCGTCATCCAGTCGAACGCCGACGACGTCGTGGGCGACGGAGTCTCCCTGCTCAAGAACGGGCCCGACGACGTCGCCGTCCAGGGCGAGATGCTCGCCTCCTGGGTGGTGTCCGACAGCAACGCGCAGGCCGACACCGTCTACTTCGACCTGCCCGCCTACACCATCCTCAAGCCGGTCAAGGACACCTTCGCGGCCAAGTACAAGGAGTGGTGCGCGGGTTGTGGACTGGACACCGTGGACGTGCCCATCACCGCGATCGGCAAGGACATGCCGGACCGGGTGGTGTCGTATCTGCGCTCGCACCCCAAGGTGAACCACGTCGTGTTCTCACTGGGCCTGCTCAACGTGGGCGTCCCGGCCG
The DNA here is from genome assembly GCF_040606035.1 of Streptomyces sp. NPDC005483. NCBI lineage: Bacteria > Bacillati > Actinomycetota > Actinomycetes > Kitasatosporales > Streptomycetaceae > Streptomyces > Streptomyces sp. NPDC005483. The sequence goes on along the minus strand of NZ_JBEXEA010000007.1, from coordinate 358,913 downwards.
CGTTGAAGACCGCCGGCATCACCGGCAAGCACCTCGCCGTGAACGTCGGGGACGGACAGAACTACCAGTACATCCAGAGCGGCCTCAGTGACGCCGCGATGGCCCTGAACTCGCACGAGGCCTCCTGGCTGCAGGTCGACGCGCTGGCCCGGCACTTCACCGGCCAGTCCATGGACGTGGACCAGAAGGCGGTGCTGCCCAACATGCTGATCACCAAGGACAACCTCCCCAAGACCCTCGGCGACTTCCCGATCGTCGAGAACTACCAGGCCCAGTTCAAGGCGCTGTGGGGCGTGAGTTGAGCGGGCCGGTGTTGCGGGTGGCCGCCCTGTCGAAGAGATTCGGCGGCACCCGGGCCCTGACGGACGTCGATCTCGAGGTGGCGCCCGGTGAGATCCACGCCCTGATCGGGCCCAACGGCTCGGGCAAGTCCACCCTCATCAAGATCCTCGCCGGGTACCACCACGCGGAGCCGGGTGCGGTGGCCGAACTCGACGGCGAGCCCTTCGACCTGAGCCAGGTCACGGCCTCCCGCCACGACCGGCTCCGTTTCGTCCACCAGGAGTTGGGTCTGGTGGACGAGTTGAGCGCCGTCGACAACCTCGCCCTCAGCCACGGCTTCGCCCGCACGGCCTTCGGCAACATCCGCTGGCCGGAGATGGAGCGGCGCACTCGCGCCCTGGTCGAACGGTTCGGCCTCGGCATCGACGTACGCCGGCCGCTGTCGACGGCGACCCCGGTCCAGCGCACGGTGGTGGCCATCGCCGCCGCGCTGCAGGGCTGGGAGGGCCGCCGCGGGGTCCTGGTGCTCGACGAGCCCACCGCGGTGCTGCCGCCCGGCGAGGTGGCCCGCCTGTTCGACATCGTGCGCGAGGTCCGTGACGCCGGTGCCGGCGTGCTGTACGTCTCGCACCGCATGGACGAGATCTTCGCGCTCGCCGACCGGGTCACCGTGATCCGCGGCGGGCGCCGGATCGCCACCCGAGCGGTCGCCGACCTCACCCCGCGTTCGCTGGCGGAGTTGATGGCGGGCGAGGAGATGGAGACCACCCACCGTCCCCCGCCCCCGCCGGTTGCCGGCCGACCCGTGCTGGAGGTGCGCGACCTGTGGGCCGGGCCGCTGCGCGGGGTGGGCTTCGACCTGGCCAGGGGCGAGCGCCTGGGCGTCACCGGTCTGGTCGGCTCCGGCCACGAGCTCGTGCCGTATGCGGTGTGCGGCGCCCATGGCGGACGGGTGAGCGGCAGGCTACGGCTGCCGGAACGCTCCGTGCGGTGGACCGAGGTGCGTGACGCCCGCGCCCTGGGTCTTCCCCTGGTCCCGGCGGACCGGGCGCGCGAGGGGGTGATCGGCGACTTCTCGGTCGGCGAGAACCTCACCCTGCCGCTCCTGCACCGGCTGCGCACCCGTTCCGGACGGCTGCGCCGACGCCGGGAGGCCACCCTGACGGAGGACTGGATCAGGCGGGTCGACGTCCGTACGGCCGGCCGCGCGGCCAGGATCACCACGCTGAGCGGCGGCAACCAGCAGAAGGTCGTCATGGCCCGCTGCCTGGCCCAGCGCCCGCCCGTGCTGACGCTGTGCGAACCCACGGCGGGCGTGGACATCGCCACCCGCCTTCAGCTGTACGACCTGATAGAGCGGCAGGCCGACGAGGGCATGGGCGTCATCGTGTCCTCCACCGACACCCAGGACCTGCTCGCGCTGTGCACCCGCGTCCTGGTGGTACGGGATGGCCGGATCGCACGGGAGATCAGCGGGCGGGACATCACCGAGTCCGCGCTCGTGCACGCCATGGAAGGAACAGAGTGACATGACATCCGTCCCGACCCGGGTGGCAGCCACCCTGTCGTTCCGCAACATCGGCGCCGTGTATGTGTGGCTGGCCATCGTCGTGCTCTTCTCCGTGTGGGCACCGGACACGTTCCCGACCGTCATCACGGTCAAGCAGGTGCTCAACGGCAACGCGGTCGCCGGCCTGGTGGCGCTCAGCGTCGTACCGCCGCTGGCCGCCCGCGTCTTCGACCTGTCGGTCGCCTACACCATGTCCCTGACCAGCGTGCTCACCGCCCACTTCCTGGTCTCCACCGGCCTCGGTCCCTTCGGCGCCATCACCCTGGCGATGGCCGCGGCCCTGCTGGTCGGGGTGGTCAACGCCCTCGTGGTGGTGGTCCTGCGGGTCGACTCGTTCATCGCCACGCTCGCCACCGGCGCGCTCATACAGTCCTTGATCACCATGGTCACCAACGACAGCTCGATCACCGGGGTGCAGCTGCTCGCCAAGCCGTTCGCGAACCTCGCCCAGCTGGACGCGGGCGGCATCACCCTGCCGGTGCTGTATCTGCTGCTGGCCGCCCTCGCCATCTGGTTCGTGCTGGAACACACCGCCAGTGGGCGGCGGTTGTACGCGACCGGGTTCAACGCCGACGCGGCCCGGTTGCAAGGGGTGCGCACCGACCGGCTGCGTGCTCTGACCCTGGTGGCCTCCGCCCTGCTCTCCGGTTTCGCCGGCGTCGTCTTCGCGTCGTCGGTCGGCTCCGGGTCACCGACCGCGGGCACCCCGTACCTGCTGTCGGCGTACGCGGCCGCGTTCGTCGGGGCGACCCAGCTGCGCGCGGGACGCTTCAACGCCTGGGGCACGGTCCTCGCGGTGCTGCTGCTCGGCACCGGCATCACCGGGCTCGGGCTCGCCACCAGCGCGCAGTGGGCCGCGAGCCTGTTCACCGGCTCGGTCCTCATCGTGGCACTGGTCCTCACGGGCGGGCGGATCGCCCTGCCCACGGTGCTGCGCCGCCGGACCGCGACGCCGCCCGGCCCTGAACACCCCACAAGGAGAGCCGATGATGAAAGCCGTTCAGTACCTGCGGGTGGGACACGCACCTGAGCTGGTGGAGGTGCCGGTACCCGAACCCGGCCCGGGCCAGGTGCTGTTGAAGGTGACGGCCGCGGGCCTGTGCCACTCCGATCTGGCGGTGATGGGCTGGCCCGAGGAGGTGTTCCCCTACGCCCTCCCGATGACCCTCGGCCACGAGGGGGTCGGGACGGTGGCGGCGGTGGGCGCCGGTGTGACCGCCGTGACGGAGGGCGAGGCGGTGGCGGTGTACGGCCCGTGGGGCTGCGGACGCTGCCACCAGTGCGCCGAGGGCAAGGAGAACTGCTGTCCGCACGCCGCGGGACTCGGCATCCTGCCGCCCGGACTCGGGTGGCCCGGAGCCCTCGCGGAGTACATGCTGGTGGACTCGCCGCGCCACCTGGTCCCGCTGCACGACGTCGACCCCGTGCAGGGTGCGCCCCTCACCGACGCCGGGCTGACCCCGTACCACGCGATCCGCAGGTCACTGCCGAAGCTGCGGCCCGGCAGCACGGCCGTGGTGATCGGCGTCGGCGGCCTGGGCCATCTCGCCGTGCAGTTGCTGCGCGCGCTCACCCCCGCCCGCGTCGTCGCCCTCGACATGAGCGAGGACAAGCTTCAGCTGGCAGGCAAGGTCGGCGCCCACGAGACACTGCTCTCGGACGGCGAGGCGGCCGCACGGATCCGGGAGCTCACCGGCGGTACGGGGGCGGAGGTGGTCCTGGACTTCGTCGGGGTCGAGGCGACCCTGGCGGTCGCGGCCGCGTCGGTCGCGGTGGAGGGCGATGTCACCGTCGTCGGCCTCGGCGGGGGCACGGTCGCCGTCGGCTTCGGCGGCGGGCTGCCGTTCGAGGTGTCGGCCGCGTTCCCCTACTGGGGCAGCCGGACCGAGCTCATGGAGGTCCTCGAACTCGCGCGGCAGGGGCTCGTGTCCGCCCATGTCGAGACGTTCACGCTGGAGCAGGCGCCCGAGGCGTACGAGCGTCTGCACGCAGGGGACATCAACGGCCGCGCGGTGGTGCTGCCGCACGGCTGAGCTCCGGCAGAACGAGGGCCGGCGCCTTCCCGGCGCCGGCCCTCTACGGCGTGTCCACCATCCGCCGCACACACCGCCGCAGCACGGTCAGGAACTCCGGTGTCCGCCACGGGCCCACGTCCACCCGCCCGGTGTCGTCCACCCCGAGGTCCTGTATGTCGTAGCGGCCCCGGCAATGGCCGAGGGTGAAGTAGCAGACCTCGCCGGAACCGTGCCGCTTGAGGTACAGCACCGGTCGGGGCGCACTGTCGAGGGCCGCCGTGCCGCCCTCGGCGAAGCCGCGGCACGGCCCCGTGTACTCGGCGTGCAGCAGCACCTCCAGCTCGCCGTGCAGTTCGCACACGTACAGCTCGTCGGTGACCGTGAACGGATCGATCCCGGCGACCAACGGATGGCCGGGTTGGGTCACCCGCACCTCGTACGGCTCGATCGGCGGGTGGGCCAGGAACTGGCTGCCGAGCACCTTCGCCAGGTCCCCCAGAAGCCGTGGGGTCGTGAACTCCCGCGGTCCGTCACCCTTCGACGGCTCGATCACCGCATTGGTGCCGTGCAGGGCCAGCCAGCGCCCGCCCCGCTCGACGAACCGGGTCAGCGCGGCCCGCTGCGCCGGGCGGGGCCGGACGTCGCAGGTGTAGGTGACCAGCAGATCCGCCTGCTCCAGAGCGGGGAGGCAGTCGTAGTCCTCGTAGACCCTGGTGCGGACCCGGGGATGGTCTCCCAGCATCTCCAGCAGCCCGAGTCGCGCGTGGTCGAAGTCGTGCCAGCGGCCGCCGCAGACCAGTACGGCGTCCAGGCGGCCGGCCGGGCCCGCCACGGCTCAGTACTGGACGCGGGTCAGCAGCCCGCCGTCCACCACGAGGTTGACCCCGACGCAGAAGGAGCCGGTCCGCCCGAGCAGGAACGCCACCGCCGCGGCCACGTCCTCGGCGGTGCCGTAGCGGCCGATCGGCAGCTTGCCGAGGACCTCCTCGTACACCTCGGGGCGGCTGGTGCGGATGGTCTCCCAGGCGCCGCCGGGGAAGTCGATCGGGCCGGGCGAGACGGTGTTGACGCGGATGCCCTTGGGGGCGAGGGAGTGGGCGAGGGCCGAGGCGTGCTGGACCACGGCCGCCTTGAGCGCGGAGTACGAGTTCGCTCCGGCCGGACGCGCGGTGTCGGAGGCGTTGGTGGTGCCGATGGCGACGACGGCGGCCCGGTCGGAGGCCTCCAGGTGGGGAAGGGCCGCCTCGACGAGGCCCGCGAAGGGGATCAGGTCGCCGCGCAGGCTGGCCTCCCAGGACTCCGGGCCCTTCACGTTGCCGGCCGACACGTTGGACACCAGCAGGTCGAGGCCGCCGAGTTCACCGGCCGCCCGCTCGACGAAGCCCGCGAGGGCGGCCGGGTCGGTGACGTCGACCGGTTCCGCGAACACGGTGGCGCCTTCGGCCCGCAGTTCGGCGGCCGCCTTGGCCAGCCCTTCCTCGCCCCGGGCGCACAGGGCCAGTGCGCAGCCCTCGGCGGCCAGGGTCTCGGCGATCGCCCGGCCGATGCCCCGGCTCGCACCGGTCACCAGTGCCTTCGCGCCTGTCAGTCCCAGATCCATCGATGTCACTCCTTTGTGAGAAAGCCCCGTGGAAACCAGTCAGTTGCCGGGAAGCTGTGAGAACGGCGCCCGGTCCGTCCGCGGCTCCGGCGGCAGTTTCAGGACGCGTTCGCCGATCAGGTTGCGCTGGATCTGGTCGGTGCCACCGGCCAGCCGGTAGCCGGGGGCGCCGAGCAGATGCTGGGTCCAGGCGAAAGTGCCCGGCTCCCCGGTGTCGGCGCTGATCCGCGCCCCCATCAGTTCGGCGGCCACCTGACCGGTGCGGGTGAGCAGCTCGGAGGCCATGAGTTTGGTCAGCGAGGCCTCCGGGCCCGGCCGGCCGCCGGCGGCGCTCGTCCGGGCGACGCGGTCGACGGTGGCGGCGCGCAGTGCGGCGCGGACGTACAGGTCGGCGAGGAGCTGGCGGACCAGGGGGTCACCGGTCCGGCCGAGGGAGCGGGCGAGCGCGAGGACGTCCGGGAAGGTGCCGCCCTTGCGGCGGTTGCCGCTGCCGGAGGCGGTCCGCTCGAAGGCGAGGGTGGTGGTGGCGACCTCCCAGCCCTGGCCCGGCCGTCCGATGCGCAGCCCGTCGGCGACGCGTACGCCGCTGAGGAAGACCTCGTTGAAGGAGGTGCCGCCGCTCATCTGGCGGATGGGGCGCACCTCCACTCCAGGGGCGTCCATGGGGACCAGGAAGGCGGTGATGCCGGCCTGTTTGACGACGTCCCGGTCGGTGCGGGCGAGCAGCAGACCGTAGTCGGCGAACTGGGCGCCCGAGGTCCACACCTTCTGCCCGTCGATCACCCACGTGTCGCCGTCCTGCCGGGCGCGGGTGCGCAGGGCCGCGAGGTCGGATCCGGCACCGGGTTCGCTGAAGAGCTGGCAGGCGAGACGGTCGGTGCGCAGGAACGCGCGGGCGTGGTCGCCGCGTTGCTCGTCCGTCCCGAACAGGGAGACGGCCATCGCGACCAGGCGCACGGTGACGCTGATCAGCTCCGTGGACGGCGGCACCTCGAACGCGGCCTCCTCCTCGGCGAAGACCGCCACGTGTGCGGCGGTCAGACCCGCGCCGCCCTTGTCGGCGGGGAGCGTCAGCGCCTGGTAGCCGGCGTCGAAGCGGGCCCGCTGGTAGGCACGGCAGCGCTCCAGCAGCAGGCGTTCCTCGTCCTGCGGGAGGTTGTGGAACACGGCGAGGTCGGCCTCTGCGGCGGACTCCGGCGACCGCGCCGGTTCCAGCACGGTGGCCAGCCACTGCCGGACCTGCCGGCGCCATGTGTCCGGATCGGGCTGGGACATGGCTCCTCCTTGAGTACTTACCAGACGACAGATTGAGTAAGGGCGAGAGAGCCGCATGCCTCTTTCACGGCTGAAACGTGCGGGAACTGCTTCGTCCGGGGTCAGAGTGTTCCGTACTTTCTTGATAAACGCTACAGTCTCCGCATTCCCTCTCTCCCGCCGGCATCGGGAGAGGACCGAGGAGCCGCCGGAGGAGCCATGTCGCTGCTGCCACTCGACCGCCGTGCCCAGGAGACACCCGACGAGCCCGCCCTGGCGGACGACTTGGGCGTGCTGTCCTGGTCCGGCCTAGCCGACCAGGTGGCGCGGGCGGCGGCCCGGCTGCTGGAGTTCGCGCCCGGGCCCGACGACCGGATCGCCGTCCTCGGAGACAACGCGATCCCGACGCTGGTGACCCATCTGGCGGGACTGCGAGCCGGAGTGGGGACCGTGGCCACCTCCCGGAACCTCACCTCGGGCGAGCTCGTCGACCAGATCATCGACGCGGGCGTGACCGGCATCGTCGCCGGACCGGCCGGAGCGGGCGCCGCCCTCGACGCGGCCAGGGAACTGGGACTGCCGATCGTGGTCCACGGCACCCCGGCGGCCGGGCACGCCTTCGACTGGGACCTGTGGCTGGCCGCCGCGCCCGGCGACCGCACCCTCCCGACCGACCGGCCCGCCCGGCCCCCACTCGTCTACACCTCGGGGACCACCGGACGGGCCCGTGGCACCGAGGTGCGCTGGGTCAGCGGCCCGGTCGCCGACAGCACCGCCTACCTCGCCGCGATGTCCGCCCGCCCCGGATTCCCGCCGGGACCCCACCTGGTGTGCGGGCCCCTGCAGCACAACGCGCCGCTGACCTCCCTGCGCCACCTGGCGGCCGGTCAGCCGGTGGTCGTCCTCGGCCGATACGACGCGGAGTCGTTCCTCAGCCGGGTCCAGAAGTGGCGGGTCTCCTCGACGGTGATGGTCCCCACCCACTTCCAACGGCTGCTCGCCCTGCCGGACGACGTCCGCTCCCGCTACGACGTCTCCAGCCTGCGGCAGGTCTCCCACACCGGCTCCGCGTGCCCGCCGGACGTCAAGCGAGCCATGATCGACTGGTTCGGCCCGGTGCTGACCGAGTCGTACGGCGCCAGCGAAGCGGGAACCGTGGCCCGCATCAGCAGCACCGAGTGGCTGGCCCACCCGGGCTCGGTCGGGCGCGTGCGGCCCCCGTTCGAGGTGCTGGTCACCGACGACGACGGCCGGTGCCTGCCGCCCGGCGAACGCGGGCTGCTGGCCTTCCGGGCGCCCGAGGACCAGGGCGTCCGCTACCACGCCGACCCGGACAAGACCAGGTCCGCCTACCTCTCCCCCGGCGTCTTCACCCTCGGCGACATCGGGTACGTCGACGCCGACGGCTACATCTTCATCACCGACCGGGCCGCGGACGTCGTGGTCTCCGGCGGCGTGAACCTGTACCCGGCCGAGAGCGAGGCGGTCCTGCGCCGGCACCCGTCGGTCGCCGAACTCGCGGTGATCGGCGTGCCCGACCCGGACTTCGGCGAGTCGCTGCGGGCACTGGTCGTGGTCACCGGGGACGAGCCGCCGGCCGAGGAACTGGACCGCTTCTGCCGAGAGCACCTGGCCGCCTACAAGTGCCCCAAGTCGTACGAGATCGTGCCCGAGCTGCTGCGCAACGCCATGGGCAAGCTCGACAAGCGCGCGATGCGCCGCCCCTACTGGAGCTCGGAACGGACCATCGCCGGCTGAGCCGCTCCCCTCTGTACCTGTCTTCACCTAAGGATCACCATGACCGAACTCCTCCTCGTCCGGCACGGCCTCCCCCTGGCGGGCGTGTTCGACCCGGGGCTGTCGCCGGAGGGCACCGCGCAGGCCGAACGCCTCGCCGCGTGGCTCGGACACGAGGACCTCGACGCCCTGTACGTCAGCCCGTTCCGACGGGCTCGCGAAACCGTGGCACCTCTGGAACGGCTCACCGGCATGACCGCGACCGTCCTCGACGACCTGCGCGAATGGGACACCGACGTGTCCCAGCCCTACACCCCTCCCGAGCAGATCGGCACAGGTGACCCCCGGGCCGCTGCACTCGCCGAGGGGCGCTTCGAGGACTTCGTACCCGACCTCGACTGGGACGCCTTCCGCGGCCGGGCCGTGCGCGCCATGGACACCATCCTCGACGCCCACCCCGGCGGGCGGGTCGCGGCCGTGTGCCACGGCGGCATCACCAACACCTACCTGGCGACGGTGCTCCGCCTGCCGACGATGTTCTGGTTCCACCCCGGCTACACCTCCGTCAGCAGGGTGCGGCGCATGCCCGGCGGGCGGGTCGTCCTGCACTCGGTGAACGAGACGGCCCACATGATCGCCGAACGCGCCGTCGACCCGGTCGCCTGATCCCGCTCCCACCCCAGGAGGTCCCGGCCATGCCCGGATCCGTCATCGTCGCCGGAGCAAGGACGCCCATCGGCAAGCTGATGGGCGCCCTGAGCACCCTGTCCGCGGTCGAGCTCGGCGCCCACGCCATCCGCGCGGCACTGTCCGCCGCCCACCTGGACCCGCAGGCCGTGCAGGCCGTCGTCATGGGCCATGTGGTGCAGGCGGGAGCCGGCCCCAACTCGGCCCGGCAGGCCGCGGTCGGCGCCGGCATTCCCTTCTCCGTCCCGGCGAGCACCGTCAACAAGCTGTGCCTGTCCGGTCTGCACGCCATCGCCCTGGCCGACCTCATGATCGCCTCCGGCCGTCACGAGGTGGTCGTCGCGGGCGGCATGGAGTCCATGTCCGGCGCCCCGCACCTGCTGCGCGGATCACGCGCCGGCTGGAAGTACGGCGCGGCCGCGATGGAGGACGCCCTGGACCGCGACGCCCTCGTGTGCGCCTTCGACGGCGTCTCCATGGGAGCGGCCACCGAGCGCTACCAGCAGCCGTTCGCCCTGACCCGCCAGGAACAGGACGACTACAGCGCGCTCTCCCACCGAAGGGCGGCCCACGCCCAGCAGTCGGGCGCGTTCTCCGAGGAGATCGCCCCCGTCACGGTGACCGGACGTCGCGGCGAGACGGTGGTGGACACCGACGAGGGCGTACGGCCGGACAGCACCGCCGAGACCCTCGGGCGCCTCCGGCCGGCCTTCTCCGGCGCGGGCACCATCACCGCCGGCAACTCCTCGCAGCTCTCCGACGGCGCGGCGGCCGTCGTCGTGATGAGCGCGGAGCGCGCCCGGCGCGAGGGCCTGACACCGCTCGCGGAGATCGGCGCCTACGGCACGGTCGCGGGCCCCGACCCCTCACTGCTCGTCCAGCCGGCCGGCGCGATCCGCGACGCACTCGACCGTGACGGCCGGCTGAAGGCCGCCGACCTGGACCTGTTCGAGATCAACGAGGCGTTCGCCGGAGTCGCCCTGGCTTCCGTACGCGAGTTGGACATCCCTGTGGACAGGGTGAACGTCAACGGCGGGGCCATCGCGCTCGGACACCCGGTCGGCATGACCGGAGCCCGGCTGGTGCTGGCCCTCGCGACGGAACTGCGGCGGCGCGGAGGCGGCAGCGGAGCGGCGGCCCTGTGCGGGGGCGGCGGCCAGGGTGACGCGCTGTTGCTGCATGTACCGACGCAGGCTTGAACCCCGGAGCTGAATCACCATGAACGACCAACTCCCCCCGACCACCCTCACGGTGGCCGCCCGCACCGTCGCCGCCGACGGCGTGGTCTCCCTCACCCTTCGCCGCCCTGACGGCGGGAGCCTGCCCGCCTGGACGCCGGGCGCCCATATCGACGTACTCCTGGACTCGGACGCCGGCGATCTGGTCCGTCAGTACTCCCTGTGCGGAGACCCGGCCGAACGCGGGGCCTGGCAGATCGCGGTGCTGCGCGAGCCACAGGGCCGCGGCGGGTCCGCGTACGTCCACGAGCGTCTGCACGAAGGCGTCACGGTGCGTGTCCGGGGCCCTCGGAACAACTTCCCCCTACGCCCCGCCGCCCGCCATCTGTTCATCGCCGGCGGTGTCGGGATCACGCCCATCCTTCCCATGGTCGAGGCGGCCGAGGCCGCGGGGGCCGACTGGAGTCTGCTGTACGGCGGCCGCACCCGGAGCTCCATGGCCTTCCTGGACCGCCTCGCCCCGCACGGGGACCGGGTCCTGATCCGTCCGCAGGACGAGTACGGCCTGCTTGACCTCGCCGCCCACCTCGGTGTGCCCAAGGAGGGCACGCTGGTGCACGCCTGCGGTCCCGAACCGCTGCTGCGGGCGGTGCAGGAGCAGTGCGCGAGCTGGCCGACCGGAACGCTGGGCGTCGAACGGTTCGCCCCGGTGCCGGCGGCCGACACCGGCGCGGCCGTGGCCTTCGAGGTGGAGCTCGCCCGATCCGGGCTCACCCTCACCGTGCCACCGGACCGTTCGGTGCTCGAGACCGTGGAGGAGGCCGGCGTCGAGGTCGACTTCTCCTGCCGGGAAGGCACGTGCGGTACCTGCGAGACCGACGTCCTGGACGGCACACCCGACCATCGCGACTCGCTGCTGACCGAGGACGAACGGGCCGCCGGCGACACCATGTTCATCTGTGTCTCCCGCTCGCGCGGACCGCGCCTCGTCCTCGATCTCTGACGCCGCCCCCTCCCGCTCACCTCCCGCTCACGTCCGGCTCACGTCCGGCTCATCAGAAAGGACGGACCCTGATGGATCCCGTCACCCGTCTCGGCGTCGTCGGCTGCGGCCTCATGGGCTCCGGCATCGCCGAAGTCGCCGCCCGCCGCGGCATACACGTACGTGTCGCCGAGTCCACGCCGGAGGCGGCCGAGGCAGGCCGTCTCCGCATCACCGCCTCCCTCGACCGAGGCGTACGACACGGCAAGCTCAGCGAGGAGCAACGCGACCAGGCCCTCGCCGCGCTGTCCTTCACCACTGACCTCGGCGACATGGCCGACCGTCAGTTCGTCATCGAGGCGGTCGCCGAGAACCGCGACATCAAGACCGGTGTCCTGGGCCTCCTGGACAAGGCGGTCGAAGACCCCGCGGCAGTCCTGGCCACCAACACCTCCTCGATTCCCGTCGTCGATCTCGCCGTCGTCACCGAGCGACCCGAACGGGTCATCGGCCTGCACTTCTTCAACCCCGTCCCCGTGCAGCGGTTGGTCGAGGTCATCCCCGCCCTCGTCACCGGCGCCGACACGCTGCGGCGCACCCGCGACTTCGCCGAGCAGTTGGGCAAGCAGGCGATCCAGGCACCCGACCGCTCCGGCTTCGTCGTCAACGCCCTCCTCGTGCCCTACCTGCTCAGCGCGGTACGGATGGTGGAGTCGGGCTCCGCGCGGCCGGACGACATCGACAAAGGCATGGAACTCGGCTGCGCGCACCCCATGGGGCCGCTGCGCCTGCTCGACCTCATCGGCCTCGACACCGCCCAGGCCGTGGCCGAGTCGATGTACGAGGAGTACAAGGAGCCGCTGTACGCCCCGCCCGCGCTGCTGCGCCGGATGGTTGCCGCGGGTCACCTCGGCCGAAAGAGCGGCCGCGGGTTCCACACCTACGAGGGCTGAAGCACACCCGGCCGTTCCGGGCAGTCCTACAGCTGAGGCCAGTTGCGCAGGGCGGCGTCCGCCAGCTCCTGGAGTTCGTCGCGGCCGACGCCGCTCGCGGCCTGTACGGCGAGGCCGTAGGCGAAGGTGGTGACGTAGCGGGCCAGGAGTCCCGGATCGGTCCGCGCAGGCAGATCCCCGTCGTCGACGGCCCGCTGGAACCGCTCCCGGACGCGGGAGTAGCCATCGGTGCGCCAGGCGACGAGCAGGTCGCGGACCTCCTGCCCGGAGTCGCTGGTACACAGGGCACCCTGGACGCCCAGGCACCCGTGGGGCTGGGCCGGGCGGGTGGTGGTACGGACGGTTCCGGCCAGGATCGCGGTGGCGACCCCGAGGGCGGTCGGCTCTTCCAGGGCGCGGGCCAGGTATGCGCTGGGGCCTTCGGAGTAGCGCTTCAGCGCCTTGCGGAAGAGCTCCTCCTTGTTGCCGAAGGCCGCGTACATGCTGGTGGTGGAGATGCCCATCGCCTTGGTCAGGCTCGCGGTGCTGGCCCCCTCGTAGCCGTGCTGCCAGAAGACCAGCATGGCGCGCTCGAGAGCTTCGTCGGTGTCGAATCCTCGGGGTCGGCCGATGGGGCCGCTCTGTTTCGTCTCCACTGCCGCAGTCTACTTCTTCTGCAATGACCGCTGCAGAAGTGTTACGGTCGACTTCCGCATCGATCATTGCGGAAGTCGAAGGGGCTTTGGCATGGGATTACTTGAAGGCAGGACCGCTCTCGTCACCGGGGGCGGCACCGGCATCGGACTGGCCAGTGCCGTCCGGCTGGCGGCCGAAGGTGCGCGCGTGTTCATCACCGGCCGGCGCAAGTCCGAACTCGACGCGGCCGTCGAAGCAATCGGTTCAGCTGCCACCGCGGTGCCCGGCGACATCTCGAACCTGGCCGACCTGGACCGGCGCTGCCCGTGCTGAGCGACGGCGCTTCGGTCATTCTCAACGGCTCCACCAACGTGGATGTCGGCGATGCGGGACTCGGCGTGTACGCGGCGACCAAGGCGGCCACCCGATCGTTCTCCCGGACCTGGGCCAACGAACTCAAGGGACACGGCATCCGCGTCAACACCGTCCGCCCGGACCGACCGACACCCCTGCCCTGAGAGGCCTCACCCCCGGCCCGGCACGGTTCCAGGAGCAACTGTCGACGCGCCTATTCGACGGCGGCCTGAACCAGATCTGAGAGCTCGCGCACCTCATCACCCGGAACTGACCCGAAGGGTTCCCCATGTCCGACAGCGATCTGCGCGCCTTCTACCTTCGTTATCTCGAGGCCCTCAACGCCCACGAGTTCGACGGTATGGACGAGTTCATCAACGACCTGACCACGCTGAACGGTGAGCCCGCCACCCGGGACGACCTCATGGCCGTCCAAAAGCATGACGTGGATGCCGTTCCCGACCTCCACTGGGAGCTCAAGGAACTCCTCTTCGACGGCGACCGTCTCGCCGCGCGCCTCGTCAACACCGGTACCCCCGTGAAGGAGTGGCTCGCCGTGCCTCCCACCGGCGCCTCGTTCGAGATCGCCGAATACGCCATCTACCAGGTCCGCAACGGTCGGTTCGTCCACATGACCGCCTTGCACGACGCCGGCGAACTACTGCGGCAACTGACCGGCTGACCCCCTGAAATCACCGGCAGCACCTCGGACGGCAGTCCGCACCTCACCGACGGCCCACTCGGGCCACCATGACTCGCGAGGACACACATGCCCATCACACTGATCACCGGGGCCAACAAGGGCATCGGCTACGAGACAGCCAGACAACTGCTGGCGCTGGGACACGTCGTCTACATCGGCGCACGGCACGCCGAGCGGGGCGAGAAGGCCGCAGCCGCACTCGGCGCACGGTTCGTACAACTCGACGTGACCGACGACGCGTCGGTGAGCAGCGCGCTGGCGACGATCGACTCGGCCGAGGGCCGGCTCGACGTCCTGGTGAACAACGCGGGCATCCTGGGGCACGGAGTCACCGACGGCCCCACTGCTCTGCGGGCCTTCGACACGAACGCGGTGGGAGTCGTGCGCGTCACCGAGGCGGCCCTTCCCCTGCTGCGCAGGTCCGCGAACCCCACCGTCGTCACCGTTTCCAGCAGCGCAGGGTCCTTCTGGGCGGTGACCAACCCGGACCGGCCGGAGTTCAACCTGCCGTTGACGCTTTACTCGGCGTCCAAGGCCGCGGCCACCATGCTCACGGTCCAGTACGCCAAATCCCATCCGGGCGTGAAGTTCAACGCGGTCGAGCCCGGCACCACCGCGACCGACCTGACCGCAGCATTCGGAGTGGGACGGTCGCCGGAGGAGAGCGCCAAGGTCGTGGTACGGCTGGCAACCCTCGACCCGGACGGTCCGACAGGAACCTTCCAGGACGAGAACGGGGTGGTGCCCTGGTAGCCATTGAGCCTACGGAGATGAGGAGGAGTGACGGCTACCTTCAACCACGGCAGTGATCAGGGCCAATCCCTGACGGACGAGTTGGCTGCGAGTGGGCGGCAGCCATCGCACGTACGACGGCATCCGGCTGGTCGAAGACAGCCTGGACATCGAGACCTGCGAGGGCGCGGCGACCATCGGCCTGGAACTGGTGGAACCGTACCGTCGTTCGACACCGTCCTGATTGCTCTCGGCGGTGGGGCGCTGGCCACCAGCGTGGGTCATGTGGAGAAGCCATTGGCACCCGAAGTCGAGGTGATCTGCGTCCAACCGCTGGGCGCTCCGGCGCTGACGCTCTCGTGGCGCCAGCGACGTGTCGTCACCACCGATTCGACCGACACCATCGCTGACGGCGTCGCCGGCCGGCGTCCCATCCCCGCTGTCCTGGACGACCTCCTCCTGGTCGCTGATAACGCCGTCCTCGTCCAGGAGGCGTCGATCATCGCCAGTGTGCGAATGCTCCTTGACCACGCCGGCCTCGTCGTCGAACCTTCGGCCGCGCTCGGCATCGCGGCGATCCTCGAAGACCGTGACCGCTTCGCCGACCGACACGTCGTCACCATCGTGTGCGGCAGCAACGTCGACGTGGACGCCTACCACCGCTGGGTCGGCGCGGCTCCCATTCACACATCTTGACAGTCAATGGTAGCCCCGCTGCCTGGCAGGACCACCTGGCAGTTCAGCCGTCACCCGCTGTCTGCCGAGGTCCTAGCCATGTGAGGCCTCGGCCACGTCGGCCACCTCGTGGCCTTCGCGACGCGTCCGCTCAGCTCCCCAGGCGCCGAGCGGCTTGAGCGCTTGATTGAGCGTGCGCCCGTGCTCGGTGAGGGAGTACTCCACACGCGGCGGAACCTCGGCGTACACCTCCCGGTGCACGAGACCGTCCTCCTCCATCTCCCGCAGGTGCTGCGTCAGCATCTTCTCGCTCACTCCCGGCAGGCCGCGACGAAGCTCAGCGAATCGGCGTATGCGATGGGCGTCGAGTTCCCAGAGGATCAGTCCCTTCCACTTGCCGCTCACCACGTCGAGCGCGGCGTCGATGCCACAGATATAAGGTCCGCGTCTCGGCGCCTTGGCCATCACTGATCCCCTTACTGAAAGGTAAGTACCGCAGAAAATAGTGGGTACTTCCGACAGTAGTGGCGCTCTCGGAGCATGGAGCGGTGAACGAACAACAAAACGCCACCAGCAGCCGAAGCAGCGCCGTCACCGTGATCGGACTCGGTCCGATGGGACAGGCGATGACCCGTACCCTCCTCGCCGCCGGCCATCCGGTCACCGTCTGGAACCGCACCGCCAGTCGGGCCGCGGACGTCATCGCCGACGGAGCCACCCTCGCGGCAACACCCGGCGAGGCGGTCGAGGCGAGTGACCTCGTGATCCTCAGCCTCACCGACTACCAGGCGATGTACGACATCCTCGACAGCGCCACGGCGTCGCTCGCCGGGCGCACACTGGTCAACCTGAGTTCTGACACTCCCGACCGCACACGCGAGGCAGCAACCTGGGCGGTGGGCCATGGCGCCCACTTCCTCACCGGAGGTGTGATGGTTCCCGCGCCGATGGTCGGCACAGAGGCGGCCCATGTCTACTACAGCGGCCGTGACCAGGTGCTGGAGAACCATCGGGCGGCATTGACGCCGCTGGGAACACCCAGGTATCTGGGCAGTGACCCGGGCCTCGCCCAGATGATGTACCAGGCCCAACTCACGGTGTTCCTGACCACCTTGTCGGCCTTGATGCACGCCACGGCGATGCTGGGGACCGCGGGACTGAATGCGTCGGAAGCGCTGCCGGAGTTGCTTTCCGCCGCGGACTCGATCGGCGGCATCCTGAGGGCTGGTGAGGACAGGCCCGGCACCGCGCTTGACGCGGGAAAGCACCCCGGTGACCTCAGCACCGTCACCATGATGGGTGCGACCTCCGACCACATCGTCGAGACCAGTACGTCACTCGGTCTCGACCTCGCGCTCCCCTTGGCCGTGCAGGCCCACTACCGGCGCGCGATCGAGAACGGACACGGCAGCGACAACTGGACCCGCATCATCGACAGCATCCGACGACCGCGCTGACCGACCGCGCGAGCGATGAACACACACCCGGCCGCCACCACTCCGCGGCACTCCCCTCCGCGGTGACCCGCACCTCCGGCCCGACATGCTCAGGCCTGCGGTGCCCCTCCGCCGAGCGAGGTACGTTGCCAGCGGGGAGCGCGGTCCTTGTCGACCAGGGCGGCACGGACGCCCTCCAGGAAGTCCGGCGTGCGGATGGTCGTACGGGCGAGGGCGAGTTCGGCGTCGAGGCACTCGCGCAACGTGCGCTGTCTGCCCCGGGCCAGCAGTGCGTGGGTGATCTCCAGGCTCTGCGGTGAGGCGGACTCCTGGGCGGCCGACGCGGCTGCCGCCCAGGGGGTGTCGAAGTGGCGCAGGCGTTTCTCGATCTCGCCGAGGGTCGGCGCCCCGAACGCCCGGTCCACGTCACCGCGTACCTCCGCCAGCCCGCTCTCCGCCACCGGGGAGCGGCCGGCGAGCCGGTTCAGGACGACGTCCACCGGGTCGTCGGGATGGTCGGCCAGGGCGTCCGCGACCGCACCGAGCCCGTCCGCGGGGACGAAGTGCGTGGCCAGCCCCGTGTACAAAGCGTCGGCCGCATCGAGGCGGTGCCCGGTCAGTCCCACGTACATGCCGATCGCGCCGGGCAGCCTCGGCAGGAAGTAGCTGGCCCCGATGTCCGGGAAGAACCCGATCCCGGTCTCGGGCATCGCCAGCACCGCGCGCTCCGTGACGACGCGGAAGCCGCCGTGGACGGACAGGCCGAGACCGCCGCCCATGCACAGACCGTCGATGAGCGACACGACTGGCACGGGATACTCGGCGATCCGGGCGTTGAGCCGGTACTCGGTGGCGAAGAACCGCTCACTGGCCTCGGCATCCCCCGCGAGGCTGTACTCGCGGATCGTACGGATGTCCCCACCGGCGCAGAACGCCTTCGTGCTGGTACTGGCGAGCACGACGGCGGACAGCGGTGTGCCCTCCCATGAGGCGAGCACACGGTCGATGGCGGCGACCATGTCTGTGGTCAGGGCGTTGAGGGCCTTGGGCCGGTTCAACTGGATCCGGCCGACGCCCCGGTGGACTTCGGCGAGAATCTCGACCGTGGTGCTGTCAGGCATGGCTCGTCATTTCGTCGTTCCCGCGGACCTGGCTGTCGTGGCCATCACATTCCTCGAAGATCCTCGCACAGGGCGCTGAGCGCCTTGACGAGCCCGTCGGCGGCCGCGGAGAGAGCGGTCATAGCCAGCGCCGTCTTCATGAGCACACCAACACAGCCCCGCGGCACAAGAGTGACGAGACTCCGGGGCGGCCGATCGCGCGCCGGGGCACATGCACGCGGCGCGATACTCGGCGGGCATATGCCAGCAGTACCACCCCCTTCATGGACGGCACGCCTCTGCAGCATTCGACGTACCGCCCATCGCCCTGCCGACCGGTCCCCGTCCGTCAGAGCAGCCATTGGCAGTGGGGACTGACGTACGACGTACAGACGACCGAATCGAAAGGAAGGGGACCACAGGAAACGCCTGTGCACCTCCCGCCACAGCCGCACCACAGGCACCCACCCAGGCCGGCTCACGTTCGGCGCTTCCGCCGGAAAGTTCAACGGAACACCCATCCACCGCCCGGACACCCGCATAGCGTGCGGTGACCCGAACCGCCTCCGCCTCCCCCACCTTCTTGCGGTCCGTGACTTCCGGGCCCACCGCGCTAGGAGTTTTGGGATGTCCTACGACCGCTCGGAATTATCCCTGCCGCACCGGCACGACGGACGGGTCCCCTCCCCCACCGCTCTCCGGCCACCGTCCCCCGCGGCGGTCGCAGGGCGCACGGGCAGCGGGACCCGTCAGCGTTCGTGGTCCAGCTACCACCGCGCCCTGCGGGTCCTGCGCCGTGCCTGCCGGTGGCAGCGCCGCGTGGCCACACTCGTCGCCCTCGGCTACTTCGCCGTCTTCCTCACCCTCACCGTCAGAGCCCCCGCCCTCATGGCCCGCCCGTCCCTCGGCGGGCTTCCGACCGGCCTGTTGCTCGCCGTCGTACAGATCCCCGTCACCTGGCTGGCCGTCCTGCTGTTCGAGTACTCGGCACGGCGGTTCGTCGACCCCCTGGCCCGCAGGGTCAGCCGGTACGCACGCCCGGCCGACGGTGACGGGCGGACCCAGGCATGACCGACCTCGGCGGCTCCGCGCAGTCCTGGTCCCTCGTCGCCTTCTGCAGCGTCGTCACCCTCACGCTCCTGCTGTGCGTGCTGACCGGCCCCGACCGCGACGACCTGGAGGAGTTCTACACCGGGTATCGCACACTGTCCCCCCTGCGCAACGGCCTGGCGGTCGCCGGCGACTACATCTCCGCCGCGACCGTCCTCACCATCGGCGGGGTCATCGCGCTGTGTGGGTACGACGGTGTCGTCCTGGCCCTGAGCACGCTGCTGTCGCTGCTCCTGCTGATGTTCCTGCTCGCCGAACCCCTGCACAACACCGGCCGGTTCACCATGGGTGACGCGCTGAGCCGGCGTGTCCCCGGGCGGGCCGTGCGCATCACGGCGTGCGTGGTGACCCTGCTGTCGCTGATCCCGATGATGATCGTGCAACTGGCGGGCGTGGGGCAGCTGTTGGCGTTCATCCTGGGCTTCTCCGACCGTGCCATGCAGACCGGCTGCGTCCTTGGCGCCGGCATCCTGATGATCAGTTACGCCGCCCTGGGCGGGATGAAGGGCACCGCGCTGATCCAGATCATCAAGACGGTGATGCTCCTCGGGTCCGGCCTCGTGGTCGCCGTGCTCATCCTCGCCTCCTTCGGCTGGCACCCGGGGACGATGGTCGACACCGCCGCGCGGCGCAGCGGGACCGGCGAGGCCTTCCTCCAGTACGGCCTGCAGTTCGCGGACGGGCCGCACCCCGGACTGGACATGATCAGCACACAGGTCGCCATCGTGCTCGGCGGCGCCTGCCTGCCGCACGTCACCATGCGGATGTACACCGCGGGCAACGCCCGCCAGGTACGGCGCACGATGTCCTGGGCGGTGTCCTCGGTCGCCCTGTTCATGCTGGTGATCACCGTCATCGGCCTCGGCGCCACGGCACTGGTCGGCCGCGAGAAGATCACCGCTGCGGATCCGCACGGCAGCACCGCCTACCTGCTGGGCGCTCGCGCGGTGTTCGGCCCCGACGTCTCCCGCACCGAGGGCCTGTTGTTCAGCACCGTCACCACCGCGATCTTCCTGACCCTCCTGGCTTCCGTCGCCGGGATGACGCTCGCCTGCGCCAACTCCCTGGCGCACGACGTCATCGCCTCCCGGAACAGCCGCATGCCCCCGCTGCGGGAGATGACCCTCGCACGGGCCTGCGCGCTGATCGTCGGCATTCCGGTGGTGCTGCTGGCCGCGCTCGCCCAGCACCGCAGCCTCCAGCCCCTGGCCACCCTGTCCTTCTGCATGGGCGCCTCCGCCATCGCGCCCGCGCTGGTCTACTCGCTGTTCTGGCGGCGCTACGGCAAGGCCGGGCTGCTCGGCACGCTCATCGGCGGCTCGGTCGCCGTCCTGGTCCTGATGTCGGGCACCCGGCTGGTCTCCGGGTCCCCGACAGCGGCCTTCCCTGAGGCCGACCTGAACTGGTTCCCCTTCACCACGACCGCCCTGGTCTCCGTACCCGTGGGCTTCGCCTGCGGCTGGCTGGGGACCTTCCTCAGCGGACGCCGCAGCGCCCGTCGCGCACGTGAGCGGTACGCCGGCATCGAGCAACTGATCCTCGCCGGACCTCCCCGACGACGCCCGAGCTGGAGCCCGGACGGACCATGAAGGGTGTCGAGAAAGCGGCACCGGCTCCGTCCCGAGTACAGCAGTCGCCACCACGGGAGGAACGACCATGCGGACGAACGAGATCACCGACATCCTGAACCAGCCGATCAGCCAGGAACTGCTGGCTCGCGACCTGACCCGCCTGGCCTACGTCGCCAAGGACGGCACACCCCGCAACGTCCCGATCGCGTTCGCCTGGAACGGCTCGGAGATCGTCATGTGCACTTCGAAGAACGCCCCGAAGCTCGCGGCCTTGCGCGAGAACCCGGCGGTCGCCCTGACGATCGACACCGAGGTGCACCCGCCCCACATCCTGCTCATCCGGGGCCGGGCCGAGCTGGACTTCGTCGACGGCATCCCGGACGAGTACCTCCAGCCGACCAGCAGCTACCAGATGAGCCCCGAGCAACGGGTCGAATGGGAGGCGGAGGTGCGTTCGCTGTATCACGACGGCATGGTCCGGATCGTCGTGACGCCTACCTGGGCGAAGCTCATCGACTTCGAGACGACGCTGCCGAGCGCGGTCGAGGAACTGGTCCGGCAGCGGGAGGAACGGCAGCGGGCCTGAGCGCCAGGCTTCTGGTCCCCTTGCCTTTCGGGGCATGGGGACCAGAAGCCGGAACCCACTGTCCTGCTACGGCCGTCAGCCGCAGGTCAGGGTCGGCACCGCCCAGTCACCGTGGTCGTTGCCGTTGCCGTCGCCCGCGTCGCCGACCTTGAGGTCGACCACCTGGGCGCCGCTGACGTCGACGTCGACGGGCACGGCGGCCTGTTTGCCGCCGATCGTCGGCGTGGTCACCAGGGTCCTGCCGTCGGCGATCACGGAGAACGTCACCGTGCCCGCACCCTTCGTCTCGTCGTCGACGCCCACCTGTGCCGTCAACCGCGAACAGTTCCCGCCCAGGTAGAGCTGGACGTCGCTGAGCGCGTTGGTGCCGAGGCCCTTGGCGTAGCCCACGCCGGCGATGGTGATCGTACGGCCGTCCCCGGCGGCCTGCTCGCCGACGCTGCTGTCACGCTCCACCGGGCCCCATCCGTTGGTGGAGGACAGGAACGGCAGGTCGCTGACAGCGCTCTTCCCGGCGGGCGGAGTCGGCGGTATCCCGCCGATGACGCGCTCGTCGGTACCGGTGGCCTGCCGTCCGTTCTGTAGGTAGTGGACCGTGGTGGTGAGTGCCGAGGCGGACGGCAGGTCCCCGGTCGGCGGCTGGACCTTCCAGGTGAAGGCGGCCGATCCGCCCGGCCTGAGGCTCTTGAGCGACAGCGGGCTCGTGGCGCTCACGCTCCAGCCGTCGGGGGCGGAGAGCGCGGCCGTCAGCCGGGACGCGGACGCCCCGTTCTTGGGCACTCGTACGGTCGTCCGGGCCGTGAAGGCCTCCCCCGGCTGAGCGGTGTCCGGTACGTCCAGGGTGACTTCGGCTCCCGGACGCTTGGGCATCGCGTACTTGCGGGAGTCGTAGCGGGGGCTGTCGTTCTGCGCGACACGCAGGGACGAGGCGTAGCTGCCGTAGTCGGTCAGCGAGACCTTGCCGAGGCCGCCGGTGCTGCCGTCCAGGTTCCACACGGCGATGGCGATGCTGTTGCGGCCGTTCGGGTCGAGGATGCCGTTGGGGACGGGGAAGGTGTGCTGCGGGCCGAGGTAGTTGACGTAGTTGCCGACCTGCCAGCCGTTCACGAAGATCGTGGCCCGGTACTTGCGGGACGGGTCGTCGGTGAACGTCAGGCCGAGTGAGGTGTCCTGGCCGTGCGGCAGGTCCAGGGCGACATCGGTCCGGTACCAGGAGACCCCGGGGCGGGTGTCGGTCGTCGGCAGGGACACCCGGCTCCACTTGGCGTCCGGGTAGCCCGGCAGGGACCAGCCCGCGCGCTCGCCGTACAGGCCGCCCGTCGACAGCGGGCCGCGCACGGTGTCCTGGAGGTCCTCGCCACCGCGTACGCCCTGCACGCGCCAAGTGACGGAGGTCAGCGGGGCTCCGACGAGGGAGGCGCCGGTCAGGCCGCGCGCGGTCTTGTTGCCGTTGGTGGAGTTGTAGTCCTCCTCGTGTCCCATGTTCACGGTGAGCACGGAGAGGACGTTGTCGCCCTGGGACTTGACCGAACCCGCTGGGAAGGTGAAGTCGGCGCCGCCGGTGGTGGAGCTGCCCAGGAAGGTGCCGTTGAGCCAGGCGGAGAAGGCCTGTGCGCCTCCGCCGGAGTCAGAGACCAGGTGGATGCCGGTCTCCTTGCCGGTGGCGCGGAAGCGGCCTCGGTACCAGGTGTTGCCGGTGTGGAAGCCGTAGTCGTCCGCGTAGAGGACCGGCAGCTTGTTGATGCCGGAGACGCTGTTGGTCGTGGTCTTGTCGGCCACCTGCCAGCTGGTGTCGTCGAAACCGGTGGCGGCTTCGGGGGATTCCTCGGCATGCTTCCAGTTCGTCAGGGCCGGCAGGTGTACCGCGGCGGCCACCGCGATCTTCCCGGTGACGCTTCCCGGGTCGGTGGCCCGGGTCTTCAGTGCCTTCCCGTTCCAGGTGACGTGGTCGGCGGAGGTGAACACCTCGATGTTCTTGTCGTCGGCGTTGTCGCCGGTGAGCGCCACGGTACGGCCGCCGTTCAGGCTGGTCGCGGTCCGCAGCAGGTGGGTGCCGCGTACCAGGACCGGGCCGGTCGCGGTGTCCTGGCGCCAGAAGGTCTTCGCCGTGGCCTTGTCGCCCACGAGGAGCAGCAGCGGGCGCTGTCCGCCGCCGCTGACGCTGATCCGGATCAGGCCCTTGTGGGTGTAGTTCAGCCGCAGGTCGCCGGTGGCCGGGTCCCAGGTGGTCGTGACCGTACCGCCGGTGGCGGCCACCGTCGGCTTCGAGGAGTAGCGCAAGACGGTTTCGCCGTCGCTGTCCGGGTCGCCGTAGAGGACGGCGACGTCCCGGTCGCCGATGGTCGCGGCGGTCATGAGCTCGGAGGTCGAGTACTGCAACTGCGCGTCGCCGAGAGGGTAGTTCGCCACGATCACGTGGGAGTCGCGGCCGTCGAGCGTGATCGCGGTGCCCGGCTGCTGGGGCACGACGGGGTAGGTCGGCTGGGCAGCGGCGTCACCCGTGGGCACGTCGATGGCGTCGATGGCCACGTAGTTGTCGGTGGATCCCGAGCTGTGGTTCCCCGCGACGACGACCTTCAGGGTGTGTGACCCGGGTGTCAGGCCGGTCTTCTGGAAGACGACCGCCTGGTTCTCGGCGCCGGAGTCGTCGACCGTGGCCACCTTGGTGCCGTCGAGGTAGACGTCGGCGTTGCCGTGGTTGTTCGTCTTCGAGCCGATCCAGCGGATCGCGGTGCCGTCGAAGGGGACGGTGAGCGAGTCACCGGCCTTGTTGGAGAACGACTCGGTGTGCTTGTAGTCGCCGCCGGTGTAGCTCTGGTTGGCCACGTGCGACCACGAACCGGCGTACTGGAGCGCGGAGTCGGGGTCGTCCCACGTGTAGGTGGTGTCGGCGGCCGGCTGGGCGTTGAAGTCCAGTGAGATGTGGGTCTTGTCGACCGCCGTGGACGTGGAGTTCCCGTGCCGCAGCACGTGGAACTGCGTCTTGGTGTCGGGGTTCATCCGGGCGGTGTCGACGACCGCGGAGTCGTCCGGTGGGGTGGTCCTGATCGCGTCGGTCTTGGTGAGCGGGGCCACCGCCTGGGTGAAGTACCCGATCAGCTTGTCCTCGTCGTACTTCGGATCGAGCTGTCGGGTCTCGCGGATCGCGGCTCCGTAGTCGTACGACGTGTAGTTCTGCGGCATGCTCAGCCAGCCCCAGTTGGTGCCGCCGTACGTCATGTAGAAGCTCTGGGCCGTCGCGCCGACCGCGATGTTCTGCTTGTAGAACACGTTGGCGAACTGGTCGTTGATCAGCTCGGCGCACTTGTCGTAGCCCGGGCCGCCCCACGGGTCGAAGGCGCCGCCCTGGAACTCCGGGGAGTACAGCGGCTTGCCGGCCGGGTGGTCGTAGCTGATGTCGGGGACGCCGTTCCACTTCGAGGGGTTCGAGCAGTCGAAGCCCTGCGGGTAGGAGTCCGGGCCGTCCACGTCCAGGGCGCCTGCACCGGAGTTGAAGGTGCCGTTGTTGTTGCCGGTCAGCGGCACGGTGATGCCGTCGGCGCGGGCCTTGTCCTCCAGGTGCTGCATGTACGAGCGGGCGGCCGCGGAGCCGTTGTAGTACTCGTTCTCGACCTGGTAGGCGATCACCGAGCCGGTGCCGTCGGTGAGTTGGTGCCGGGCGATGATCCGGTCGATCTGCGTCAGCCACTCGTCGGCGTACTTCAGGAAGCGCGGGTCGTCGCTGCGGTTGTTCTCCGCCTTGGTCGTGAGCCAGCCGGGCAGACCGCCGCTGTCGACCTCCGCGTTGATGTAGGGCGCGGGCCGTGCGATGACGTAGAGGCCGGCTTCCTCGGCCATGTCGAGAACCTTGTCGGCGTCGCGCACCCCGGTGAAGTCGTACACACCCGGCTTGGGCGAGTGGTATCCCCAGTCGAAGTACAGCGAGGTCGAGTTGAAGCCGGCCGCCTTCATCTTCTGGAAGATGTCCCGCCACAGGTCCGGGCTGGGGAGCCGGAAGTAGTGGAACTCGCCGGACCAGAGGTAGGTCCGCTTTCCGTCGACAAGAAACGAGTAGCCGTCGAGACTCACGGTGTGCGCCTGTGTGGTGGCCGCCGGCGCGGCGGCGGATGTCTGCCCGCCCGCCTCTCGCGCCGTGGCGGGCGCGATCATGCCCACGGCCAGGGCGACGGTCGCGGCTGTCGCGAGGACCGCCCTCCACCACCCACGGCGACCGGGTCTCGCGGTCTCTGAATCGGTCCGGTTTCCTCGCACTGCGGCCTCCCTCTCGCCTGAACGATCAGCATCAAACAGACTCAGGCAAAGTCGAACAGTAGGGGGGCAGTTGACTCAACACAATGGGGCTGCAGAAGGCAGATGTGGCGGTGGGGGCAGCTGAACGCCGGGCGGCTGTCCGGGCGCGAGCCGCCTGCGGGTCCTTCGAGATCTTTGCGGCTGTGTCATGAGGAAGCGCAGGAACCGCTTGGTCATGTCCGGAAAGGCCCGCGGCATGCTCGAAGCGCTTCGACAGCGCCCCGCACTAGTCCATGTCAGGCAATCGCCTCTCAGGGAAAGCTTTTCAGCGGATAGCCCTCTTGTTCCCAGGGAAATCAGTCCGTTACCTTTGCGCGCAAGTGAAGCGCTTCGACACGGTACCCACAGGAAGTCAGGGGTCGCTTCAGCACTGCTTACCAGGACTCCACGAGAGGACCCACCGGTGTCCCACCAGCATCAGGCGGACGGCACCCCCGCCAACCCCGTGATCCCCGGCTTCCACCCCGACCCCAGCATCTGCCGCGTAGGCGACGACTACTATCTCGCCTGCTCCAGCTTCGAGTACTTCCCCGGCATCCCCCTCTTCCACAGCCGCGACCTGGTGCACTGGACGCAGATCGGCAACGCCCTGGACCGGCCGGGCCAGTTGCGACTTCCGGCCGACATGCCGTCCTCCGGCGGGATCTACGCCCCGACGCTGCGCCACCACGACGGGCGCTTCTGGCTGATCGTCACCAACTGCAGCGAGGGCGGCGGGAACCTGATCGTCACGGCCACCGACCCGGCCGGACCGTGGTCGGATCCCGTCTGGGCGCCAGGTGTACCCGGCATCGATCCCGACCTCGCCTGGGACGAGGACGGCACCTGCTGGTGCACGGTCGCCGGGGTCGCTCAGGTCCGTATCGACCCGTCCACCGGGCAGACGTACGGGACTCCGCACAGCCTCTGGTCGGGCGGTCCCGGCGCCAAGGCGCCGGAGGCACCGCACCTGTACCGGATCGGCGAGTACTGGTACCTGCTCATCGCCGAGGGCGGCACCGAGCGCTGCCATGGTGTGTCGATCGCCCGCAGCCGCAAGCCGACCGGGCCGTTCGAACCGTGCCCGGCCAACCCGGTCCTCACCCATCGCGGCACCGACCACCCGGTGCAGAACACCGGGCACGCGGACCTGGTCCAGGGCCCCGACGGCTCCTGGTGGATGGTGCTGCTCGGCGTACGACCGCGCGGCGGCACGCCAGGCTGGCACGTGCTCGGCAGGGAGACCTACCTGGCGCCCGTGACCTGGGTGGACGGCTGGCCGGTCGTCGGTGAAGTCGCTCTGGAACTACCAGAGTTGCCATGGCCCCTCTCCCCCACCCCCCTCGAGGAGCAGCGGGACGACTTCGACCTCGCGGAGCTGCGCCCGTCCTGGATCTCCCTGCGCGACCGGCCCGCCGAGCACTGCACCACCAAGGAGCGGCCCGGATGGCTGACGCTCCGCGCACGGGGCGACTCCCTCGACGAGCCCGACGTGGTCTTCACCGGCCGGCGCCAGCAGCATCTGTCGTGCCGGGCACGCACGTTGGTCGATGCGGCGGAGGGAAGCGGTGGCCTCGCCGTCCGGCTCGACGAACGGCATCACTACGCGATCGAGGTGTCGGGCACGCGGGTGGAGGTGATCGCGCGCGTCGGCTCCCTGCGCACGGTCGTGGCTGAGCGATCGGTGCCCGCCGGTCCGGTGGTCCTCGCGGTCACCATGACGGAACCGCCCTCGCCGCACGGGCCGTGCACCGGACCCGATGTCGTCTCCCTCGGCGTCGAGCAGCCCGACGGCACGTTCACCGAGCTCGCGACCCTCGACGGCCGCTACCTGTCGACCGAGGTGGCCGGCGGCTTCACCGGCCGGGTCATCGGCATGTACGCCACGGCGGCCACCGTCCACTTCGACTGGTTCGACTACGAGCCCCTCGACGGCTGAACCCCCGGTACGGCATCCCGAACCACCGTTGCCCCGGTCGCCCCTCCCGGCGACCGGGGCAACGCGCTTCTCGCGCGGCGTTCCGCGGCAGACACCGGATGACGATCGCACAGGGCGGGTCCACGGCTCGCGCAATGACCCTGACCGACAGTTCGAAATTTCGATCTACTTTTCGGATCGCGGACCGTACGGATGCTAGAGAGAGTCCCGGAGATGTCAACACCTGATGGCGTCCGACCGTTCCATTCGGACACCTCGGGAGCGCTCGATTTCAGCGAAACATTCGACGGCAACAGCGAATCGTGCGAGAGGCATTGACGGGATGCGTCAGCCTCCTATGATCCTGGATGCTCGACACGTCAGTCGGCGTTCGCACTCTCGAACGAGCAGGATCACCCCGCCCCCACCGCGCTCCCTCGCAGAGAGAACGACACATGGATATGTCATGTTCGCGTCAACGCCCGGACCGTCGTCGGGTGCTGACCGCCGCCGGCGGCCTGGTCACCGGTGCCTTCGTGCCGCTGACGGGGCCCTCCCCGACCGCTGCTTCCGCCCCTTCAAGCAGGACGCCGGAGTGACACGGGCGGTGATGGTCAACGGGCTGTCGGTGAACGGCAGTTGGTACGCCACCGGTACGGGCGCCGAGGTCGTGAGCGTGCCCCTCTCGGGAGACGGCCTCAGGTTGCGCGCGGCCGCGGACATCCGGCCCGGCGCGGCCCGCCCCGGGACCTTCTCCTACAGCACCCTCTTCCATTAGGCCACCCGTCCGCTCGGCGGCGCGGTCCGCGTCCTGCGGTTCGCGTTGTCGACGCCCTGATCCCATCCCGTCGATCGCACAGCGCAACCCCCCACCCCGACCGGACGAGGAGAACCATGAACCCGCTGAAACGGCTCGGCCGTCGCCGAGCCTCGGTGTTGCCACTGCTGGCCGTGGCCGCCCTGGTCACGCCCGGCGCCGCGAACGCCGCACCCGACGCCATCCGCGCTTCCACACTGGGCGCCCAAGCGGCCCAGTCCGGACGGTACTTCGGCACCGCCGTGGCCGCCGGACGGCTCGGCGACGGCACGTACACCGGGATTCTGGACCGCGAGTTCAACGCGGTCACGCCCGAGAACGAGATGAAGTGGGACACCATCGAGCGCTCTCGCGGCTCGTTCAACTTCGGCCCCGGCGATCAGATCGCGAACCGGGCGCAGGCGCGCGGGCAGCGCCTGCGCGGACACACCCTGGTCTGGCACCAGCAACTGCCCAGCTGGGTCAGCTCCCTCAGGGACGCCACCACCCTGCGCAGCGTGATGAACAACCACATCACCCAGGTGATGAACCACTACAAGGGCCGCGTCTACGCCTGGGACGTCGTCAACGAGGCCTTCGCCGACGGAGGCAGCGGCCAGATGCGCAGCTCGGTCTTCCGGGACGTGCTGGGCACCGGCTTCATCGAGGAGGCGTTCCGCACCGCGCGGGCGGCCGACCCGTCGGCCAAGCTCTGCTACAACGACTACAACATCGAGAACTGGAGCGACGCCAAGACCCAGGGCGTCTACCGCATGGTGCGCGACTTCAAGGCGCGCGGCGTGCCCATCGACTGCGTCGGCCTCCAGTCCCACTTCGGGGCGGGCGGACCGCCGGCCGGCTTCCAGACGACCCTGTCGAACTTCGCCGCACTGGGCGTGGACGTACAGATCACCGAGCTGGACATCGCGCAGGCGCCGACAGCCGCGTACGCCAACACGGTTCGGGCCTGCATGAACGTGGCGCGCTGTACCGGCATCACCGTCTGGGGCATCCGGGACAGCGACTCCTGGCGCAGCGGTGAGAACCCACTGCTGTTCGACCGCAACGGCACCAAGAAGCCCGCCTACCAGTCGACGCTCACCGCTCTGGGAGGCAGTGCCGCGGCACAGCGGACAGGCGCCCTCTCGACCCGGTCCGCCGCAGCGCTCCCCACTTCCTTCCGCTGGAGTTCGAGCGGCGCCCTGATCGCGCCGAAGCCGGACGCGACGCACAACATCGCGGGGATCAAGGACCCGTCGGTCGTCTACTACAACGGCAAGTACCACGTGTTCGCCAGCACCGCGAGCTCCGCCGGGTACAACCTGGTGTACCTGAGCTTCTCCGACTGGTCGCAGGCGGGTTCGGCCACTCACCACTATCTGGACCGCACCGCCATCGGCTCCGGGTACAGGGCCGCGCCCCAGGTCTTCTACAACACCCAGCAACGCCTGTGGTACCTCGTCTACCAGACCGGCAACGCCTCGTACTCGACGAACCCCGACATCAGCAACCCCAACGGGTGGAGCGCCCCGAAGAACTTCTACGCCTCGATGCCGGACGTCATCAAACAGAACATCGGCAACGGCTACTGGGTCGACATGTGGGTGATCTGCGACAGCGCCAACTGCTACCTGTTCTCCTCTGACGACAACGGCCATCTCTACCGCTCCCAGACGACTGTCGGCCAGTTCCCCAACGGTTTCACCAACACCGTCATCGCGGCCCAGGACTCCAAGTACGCCCTGTTCGAAGCGAGCAACGTCTACAAGGTGCAGGGCAGCAATCAGTACCTGCTACTCGTCGAGGCCATCGGCTCGGACGGCCGGCGCTACTTCCGCTCCTGGACGTCGAGCAGCCTCGCCGGCTCGTGGTCGCCCCTGGCCGCGTCCGAGAGCAACCCGTTCGCCAAGTCGAGCAACGTGACGTTCCCGGCCGGGACATGGAGCCGGGACATCAGTCACGGCGAGATGATCCGCGCGGGATACGACCAGACACTCACGATCCCGGCGTGCAAGCTGCAGTACCTGTACCAGGGCAAGGATCCCAACGCCGGCGGTGACTACAACAGCCTGCCCTGGCGGCTGGGCCTGCTCACCCAGACCAACTCGCCCTGCTGACCGCCGTATGGGCCCCGCGCCGGGGGCGGGGCCCATACCGCGCCGGTGGAACAAGCGAGCCTCATTCCAGCCGCGATCGCGCCCCCGGCGTCATGGCCCAGCGGATGGTCTGCGTCAGCAGCAGACCCGCGGGCCTGACCGTGAGCCCCTCCACGACGGGAAGCCGGGGCAGCCGGAGCACGGTGCGCGCCCACGAGGGCAGCAGCGCGACCGCGTTCGCCGCCAGGACGCCGTAGAACGGCCGCACGGCAAGCGGTACGGGTGGGTGCAGCAGCAGGAACCGGGCGGCGGCCCGTGCTTCGGGAGTGGCCCGCAGTTCCGGCTGGTACAGGGCCAGCAGTCCGGCCAGGGCCCGGCGATCTCGGGGTGGATCGATCACACCCAGTGCTTCGGCCACCCGCGCGGTGTCGGCCACGTAGGCGTCATAGCCCGCCGCGTCGAGCGGCCGGGCCCCGTAGCGTTCGTGCGCGCGCAGGAAGCTGTCGGTCTCGGCGGCGTGCACCCAGCCGAGCAGATGCGGGTCCGCGGCGTGGTAGGCAAGTCCCTCAGGAGTCGTTCCACGCACCCTGAGGTGGATGCCCCGCACCCGCGCGACGGCGTCCTCGGCGTCGGAAGCGGTGCCGTAGGTCGTGACGGCCAGGAAGGTGCTGGTGCGCTGCAACCGTCCCCAGGGATCACCGCGGAACCCGGAGTGCGCGGACACGGCGGCCATGGCCAGCGGATGCAGGGACTGCAGGAGCAGAGCGCTCAGTCCGCCGATGAACATAGACGCGTCGCCGTGGACGGTGCGGATGGGACGCTCCGGACCGAACCACCGGGGTCCGGGTGTGTCGTGGATGCGGGCACGGTTGGCCGGCCCGTCCGGGCCGGCGACTCGCAGGAACACGGCCCTGCCCAGCCGATCACGAAGGTCGGTCATCACCGCCGCACCTCCTTCCCGCCCAGGACGAGCACACCCGCTCATGCTTCTTCCCCGGCGGCCGTACGTCCGGATGCGGGTGGCGCCTCGCTTCTGGTGTCCCCTACGGCCCGCACAGAGGTCGCACGGGCCGTAGGGGACGTGGAGGCGTATTCAGTGGCCCCGTCCCCGGAGCTTGCCGAGCAGTTGCCGAGCCTGGGCGCGGCGACGCGGATCGGCCGAGGCACGACGCACCTGCTCGGCGGCACGCCGCCCCTGCGGACTCTTGCTGAACTGCTTGATCTTCTCCAACATGCCAGGCACGACTGTCCTCCTGAGTAGGTCGACGACGACTCCTGTACGACAAAGCCTTCGTACAGACGCGGCTACCCCGGGCCCGCCGTCCCACCCCTGCGCGTAAGAGACCTCGGTGCTGACAGCGGCGGTACCGGGCAGCACTACCGTATGAAGCCCTCACCGCGTTTCATGCTGGCCGCGACCACTCTTGACGCACCGGACGCCCGTGAGCTCGCGCAGTTCTACCAGGGCCTGCTGGGGTGGCGGCTACGGAAGGAAGAACCGGGCTGGGTCGAGATCGCGTCGCCCGACGGCACTGCCGGGCTGTCCTTCCAGACAGAGCCGCTCTTCGAACGCCCGCAGTGGCCTTCTCGCCGGTCCGAGCAGCAGATGATGATGCATCTGGACATCGAGGTGAGCGACCTGTCCTCGGCCGTCGATCACGCCCTTGCGCTGGGCGCGGCCTTGGCGGACGTCCAGCCTCAGGCCGATGTATGTGTCCTGTACGACCCGGCGGCCCACCCGTTCTGCCTCTTCGCGCGCACTGACCCGACGGCCTGACACTTCAGGCGCCCGAGCACGAACATCGTGCTCGGGCCGGCCGAGGCGGTCGGCGAGCCCGTCACGGTCACGTTCGTACGGGAGGGGCGTGACGAGGCGGAGCGTGCCGTGCTCGTGCCCGCGGTCACGCCGGCGCTCTGGGAGCACTGGGCTCCCGCCGCCTACCCGGCGCGTCGCCGGGGACGCGAACCGGGCGGAAGGAGAAGGGAAAGGGGCGGATCTGGCTGGCCCTGCGGAGTTCGGCCCGTTCACGCTCTTCCGTCGTCGCGGAGAAGGCCCGCGATGTCCGTCAAGGTTTCATGGATCCGAAGCAGAAGGCGGCGTTCGAGGTCGCTCGGCAGGAATCCCTTGATGAGCAGTGACACGCGCGCCCCTCTCCTCGGCCGACTCCGGCGGAGACCAAGATTGCTCAGGGCTGACCGACAGGGCTGCTCGTCCGGCGCAGGTGCTCGTCGATGAGAGCGAAGGTGGCCTCCGGCTGTTCGATCTGCGGAAGGTGGCCGGCCTTGGGGATGACCTCGAGTCGGCCGTCGCCGAACGCGTCGGCGTACGCGGCGCCGTAGGCCGGGGTGACGATGCGGTCGCTCTCCCCCCAGAGCAGGAGGGTGGGCACCTGGATCTGTCCGAGCCGGGACAGCAGCGTGGGGTCATGCATGTAGGGGTCGCCGGCGAGGATGCGCATCGTGGCCATGTTGGCCTGCCTGCGCGCGAGTTCTTCGGCCGGGACGTCGGCCGGATCGAGGTGGTAGCGGTCGGGATCGTGCCAGGAGTGCTCCGCGACGCCGCGGGCGTCCAGGGCGAACAGGTCAGTGATCGGTTCCGTCTCGACCTGTACGCCTACGGCATCGATCAGGACCAGGCCGGTGATGATTCCCGCGGTGTCGCGCAGGGCCATCTCCGCGGCTGTCCAGCCGCCGAGGGAGGAGCCGACGACGAGAACGTCACGCAGTCGGCGTTCACGCAGGACATGCAGGTAGGTGAGGGCGAGGTCGTCGATGCCGGTGAGCCGCGCGGGGCGGCTGGTGCCGTCCCAGCCGGGGTGCACGGGCGTGATCGTGTGGGCGGTGCGGGAGAGGTGCAGGGCCAGGCCGGCGACGGTGGCGGGGCCTCCGCCACCGTGCAGGACGAGGACCGGCCTGCCCGCTCCGGCTTCGGACAGGGTGAGGGACAGGTCGGGATACACGGCTGATGCGTCGGTGGACATGCGCACCACTCTAACTAAACATCTTTATATAAGCTAGCTTGGTCATGACGTAGACTCGATCCATGCACGGTGAGCTGCAAGAACTCGGCAGAGCGGTCAAGCAGGCCCAGTACCGACAGCACAGGGCCCTCGACAGCGCCCTCCAGGCCGTCGGCACGACACTGGCCCAATGGGACGCGCTGCGTGCGATCAGCCGCTGCCCGGGAGCATCCGCGCGCGAGTTGGCGGCGGCGACCTTTCAGACCGAGCAAGCCTTCGGAACACTCGCCGGCCGCCTCACGGCCCAGGACCTGGTGGAACGCCGGCCAGGGCACGGCCGGCGCATCGAACACCACCTCACCGGCGCCGGCGAACGCGTCCTGGCGGCCGGCCACAAGGTGGCCGACGAGGTGCTCGCCGACTGCTTCTCCGCCCTGCCCGACACGGACCGCGCCACCCTGCTCGAGCTGCTCCGGCGCCTCACTACCCAATGAGACATCCGCCCTCCCTCCCCACGCTTGCTAAACCTATCGATATTCGATAGATTTCCATCGCAACTCGATGGAAGGGTGGGTCTGGGTCATGGGAAAGCTGGCTGTCGGTGCGCTGCGGGCCGTGCTCGTGATGGTGCTGGTCGGCACCGTGTTCGTGCAGGCGCTGATGGTGTGGGCGCTGGTCAGTGGGAAAGACCCGGAGGACGGATCGCTCCCGCTGACCGCGCTGCGCGTGATCACGATCCTGGGCATGGTGTCCGTGCAGGTCGCCGTGGTGTGCGTGGGGCGGCTGGTGACGATGGTGCGACGCGGAACCGTGTTCTCCCACGCCGCCTTCCGGTACGTGGACGGAGTGATCGGCGCGATCGTGGCGGCCGCACTCGTGTGGTTCGCGGTCACCGCCGTCAATGCGCCGGGCCAACGGGACGACCCTGGTGTCACCGTCATCATGGGCGGGATCGGCGTGGCCATCCTGGGGGTCGCGCTCATCGTGCTCGTGCTGCGGATGCTGCTCGCCCAGGCCGTCGCGCGCGACGCCGAGGCGTCGCAGCTGCAGGCCGAGTTGGCCGAGGTGATCTGATGCCGATCACCGTCGACATCGACGTGATGCTGGCCAAGCGGAAGATGTCCGTGGGAGAGCTCGCGGACCGTGTCGGAATCACCCCCGCCAACCTGGCGGTCCTCAAGAACGGCCGCGCCAAGGCGGTCCGCTTCGCGACGCTCGCCGCGCTCTGCGAGGTACTCGAATGCCAGCCGGGCGACCTGCTGCGCTGGGAGGTCGAGGGCGCCGCGGACGGATGACGCGCCCCGGGCCGGCGGGAGACGCCCGGTACCGCTGCACCGATCGTTGATGTGGGACAGCGCGAGGGCGCCCGCGCCCATCGCCGGCGTGACCACACCGCCCCCCCACCGCCACCGGCGGACGGGGAGGGACCGGAGGAGGGGGCGCCTCCAGTCGGGGGTGTTCCGGTTCCCGTGACGCCGCCGATCCCGGTGCCTCCGAGCGAGTCCCGCAGATGTCTGGCTGACTCCAGCAACCTGGGCAGCGGGCCTGTCGCACCACTGTGAGTTCCATTAGTTGTTGACAATATTGTTGATTAACTCTTCCTGGGCGGCCTAGGGTCCCTGACGCCAGTCGTCCTCCGAAGGGATCAAGACCTGTGAAGCGCCGGAGCCTCCTCACCGGGATCGTCGCCACAGCCGGCCGCCCCAGCCGTTGCCGGGCGCGGCGCCGGGGCGGCACGCACCAGCCTGTCCGGGACCCAACTCGCCGCGAGCACAGGGCACATCGTCGCGGCCACGGCCATCACCGAGGTGTTCGGGGACGGGCAGAAGCTCATCGCCGCAGCGGCGGCACGACCGCGACGCGCCCGGCGTATGCCTTCCCGTACGTCGCCGAGAACACCACCGGCGGACCGGCCGATCAGGCGAGCAGCTACACCCCTGTCCTGTCCAAGGCGGAGGCGAACCTGACGCTGAACCGGCTCGGCTCCTTCCGCTCCGGATACGAGACGGTCCGCCTGCGGGTCGGCACAGCCACCCGTCGGCGGCCGGGCCCCGTAGGATGACGCAGCATGCGCGACCTGGCCCGGCTGCCGAAGGCCCATCTGCATCTCCACCTCGAAGGCGCGATGCGCCCCACCACGTTCAGGGAACTCGCGGGTGAGGACGGCCGACAGCTGCAGGTCCCGGGCAACTTGTCGTCGTTCGAGGACTTCACGCCCATGTACAGCCTCGCCGCCCGGCTGGTGCGCGAAGGCCCGCGGGAGAACCTTCTGCGGCTGGTGCGCGAGGTGGTCGAGGACGCCGCCGCGGACGGGGCGGTCTGGGTGGAGCCGCACGTCAACCCCCTGACGTACGTGGCCGATCCGGCCGGTGCGCTCGAACTGCTGGACGTGGTGATCGACGAGGGCCGCCGCACCGCGGCCCGGCTGGGGATCGGCTTCGGCGTCCTGATGTTCGCCCGGCGCAACGCGGATCCCGCGCAGGCTGTCGAGACGGCCCGCCTCGCAGCCCGTCGGGCAGGCAACGGCGTGGTCTCCTTCGGTCTGGCCGGCAACGAGGCCGACCATCCCGCCGGCCCGTTCGCCGAGGCGTTCGCCATCGCCCGTGACGCCGGGCTGATATCCGCCCCGCACGCTGGTGAACTCGCCGGTCCGGCGAGTGTGCGGGCCGCACTCGATGTGCTCGGCGCGCGGCGAATAGCCCACGGCGTACGAGCGGTTGAGGACCCGGCTCTCGTCGCCCGCCTGGCCGCGGAAGGCGTCGTCCTGGACGTCTGCCCCACCTCCAACATCGCCCTCGGCGTGGTGAAGTCCCTAGCTGTCCACCCGCTGCCGGTTCTGCTGCGGGCCGGTGTGCGGTGCACGCTCAACGCCGACGACCCGCTGCTGTTCGGCGCCGGCCTTTTGGAGGAGTACGAGACGGCCCGCACAGCCTTGGCGCTCACCGACCGCCAACTCGCCGCGATCGCCCGCGTCTCGGTCCAGTCCTCCGGTGCCCCGCGCGTACTGGTGGAGGATGCGGTCACACGCATCGGCAACTGGCTGGCCACCCCTGACCGAGCAACGGGGCCCCGGATCCCCTGTGACTCGCAACTGCCGCATCTGTGATCAGTTTCCGGGAGGGCGGTCCGAGATTGCGACCCGGCCCTGGATGATCGGCCGGTGCTGTCCCGTTGAGGTGAGACCAGGGGTGCAGACAGGCGTACCCCCATGGGGTCATGGCGATCACCGGGGTGCGCCGGGCGGGGGAGCAATACGTCAGCTCGGCGGGCGATGTGAGGCTCCGTCAGCTCGCGGGACTCTGGGGAGGCGCCCGCAGAGCACGGGCGTCATCCACGAGAAAGGACCAGCGATGAGCCGCAATGCGTCAGCCTCCACCCGCATTCGTGTCGCCGCGGGCGCCGTCGTCCTGATCACCGTCGCGTGTACCGCCTCCGCCGCGGCCTTCGGCGGTTCGCCCGGGGCCGATTCCTCCGGCGGCCGAAGGGAAGCCGCAGCCCTTACCGGGTCCGCCAAGCTGTCCCGGACACTCGGGGACGACATCACCTTCACCTTCGACGCGCATCTCGCCGCCAAGCACCGGATGGACCCGGGGAAGGCCACCGGGACGTTCCGCTTCAGCCACTACCTCGACGGCGAGGGCGCCTGGGCCAGGGGGAGGATCGACTGCCTGGTGACGGGCGGGAAGGTCGCGGTCGCCACCGGTGTCATGACCAGCAGCGACCTGCCGGGAGCGAAGGGCAAGCGGGTCGGCTTCACCGTGCACGACGTGGGCCGGCACGACCGGCTGGGCTACAGCTGGGCGTCCGTGGGCAACCCGGTGGAGACCAAAAACCTCCCGAAGTGCGTGAGTTCAGCGCCGTTCGAGCGCGTGAAGAGCGGCACGGGTGACTTCCGGGTCCTGCCCTGGCAGCCGGACTTCGTCGGGTAGGGAGCGTGCCGTGTCCCATGTGGCCGGGCCGACGACTGAAGACGGACACCGTGTCCGCCGCCCGGCTACGTCCGGCGTCGTGGTGGACGCTTCAGGGCTTCGGCGTGGCGCGGCGCGGCGGTCAGCAGCGCAGCAGGCTGCGGCCGCCGGGCTCAGCGCACCGGAAAGCCGTAGGAGTACCCCTGTTCCTTGAGCCGGGGCAGGATCTGGCGCAGGGCCTCGACAGTCTGGGAACGGTCGCCGCCGGCGTCGTGGAAGAGGACAGTCGGACCACCCGGCAGTTCCTGTTCGACGGTGGCGACGATGGCGTCCGTGCCCGGTCGCTCGAAGTCCTTGGAGTCCACGTTCCAGCCCAGCGGACGCATGCCCCGGGACGCGGCGAGCTTACGGCTGTAGGGGGTGAAGGCGCCGCCGGGGGCCCGGTAGTACATCGGCCGTACGCCGCCGGACGCCTCGGTGATCATGCGTTCGGCGTCGAGTATCTGCTGCGACTGGTAGGCCTCGGACTTCTTGTCCATGGTGGTGTCGTGGGACACCGAGTGGTCGCACAGCCGGTGCCCGGCGGCGACCACCTGCTTCACCAGGTCCGGGTGGGCCTGGGCCTGCGTCCCGACCATGCAGAACGTGGCCTTGACGCCGTACTCCCGCAGCACGTCCAGCACTTGGGGGGTCCATACGGGGTCGGGGCCGTCGTCGATCGTGATGTTGACGCCACGCGCCCCCTTGTCCGAGGCATGCACGATGGTCACCGCGACCGGCTTCACCGCACTGCCCGGCGTGGCCGACGTGCTCGCCTTGGGCGACCTGCCTCCTACTGCGTCGGCCTGCGCGGTCCACACCGATGCACCGGCGGCGAGCAACGTCACCCCGAGCGCCGCCCCGAGCACCTTGCCGTTCCAGCCCCGCCCGCCGTGCCGTGCCATGTCCGCCCCGCTTTCACGCAGTTCCTCGTCGAATCCCTGGTCACTCCATGACCACCTGACAAGACGAGGGACTGGGGCTGCGGGATGCGTCCGTTACCGATCAAGGACAATTCCGGGGGAGTTCGCGGACAACCCCTGACCTTGCCGGGGGGTGCGGCCATGCGCCCCTGCCATCAACCGGTTGTAGAACACCTCCAGGTGATCCGTGCCGACGCCTGGCGTGCCCGCGGGAAAGAGCGGTGTCACACCCACGTGGGACCGTGAGGTATGGACAACGGCGTGCGGTCGCCGCCCGCTTCCGGGCGCATGGCAGTGCCGCCCGGCCGCGGGGCGGCAAGAGCCAGCCGCGACCGCCACCGCGCGCCCCGAGCCGAGAAAGGCCGCGTCATGACGGACATCGACACGCAGTTCCTGCGCAGCCTGTTCGACGAGGAAGGCAGCCTGCACACCGCCGGGCGCACCGCCCTGTACCGGCTCTACGGCCTCGAAGGCCTGCTGTACGTCGGCATCTCCACCTGCCCGCTCACCCGCATCCGCACCCACCTGCAACAACAGTCCTGGGGCCCCCGCGTCATCGGCATACAGATCGACTACCCCGACGACGCACACGCGGCCGAACGCGAAGCCGTCCACGCCGAACGGCCCCTGCACAACGTCATCTTCAACGGCGAGGCCGCTCCCCCACCACCCGACCGCGCCGCCCGCCTCAGGGCCGAACTCGCCGCGCAGCAACGGCGACTGGAAGAACTCCGGGCCGCCGTACCCGAGTCCACCACCCACCTACGCCTCATCCTCCGCGGCATCACCGCAGCACAGACGAAAATCGCGAAACTCGCCAGAGACGCAGAGGGGGCCGAGGCCGCACAGCTCCCGCCGGGACGGCGGCCCAAACGGACCAAGCCGTGATCGCCGTCATGAGCGTCCTTGACGACTCCCCCACACCGGAGGTCATCGTGATCGAGTCGAACCGGCGCCGGCGTGCGACGCCTCCTCCGACCCACCGCCTGAGCAGTGTCCACGCCGTCGGCGATCCACCACTCCGACGCCGGCGGCCTTGATTCGCGCCACCGTTGCACCCCGCTCCGGTCGGGGATGCCTCAGTCGAGACAGAACTCGTTGCCCTCGATGTCCCGCATCACGATGCACGACTCGTTGTCGTCATCGGCGGGCAGGAGTCGCTCGCGTACCGCCCCGAGCGCGACCAGCCGAGCGCATTCGGCCTCCAGGGTGGCCAGGCGCTCCTCACCCACGAGCCCGGTCGCGACCCGCACATCGAGATGCAGCCGGTTCTTGACGACCTTGCCCTCGGGAACGCGCTGAAAGAACAGTCGCG
This sequence comes from Streptomyces sp. NPDC005483, assembly GCF_040606035.1. Classification (NCBI taxonomy): domain Bacteria; kingdom Bacillati; phylum Actinomycetota; class Actinomycetes; order Kitasatosporales; family Streptomycetaceae; genus Streptomyces; species Streptomyces sp. NPDC005483. The sequence goes on along the minus strand of NZ_JBEXEA010000007.1, from coordinate 319,549 downwards.
GGCCGACACCCGAGGGATCGACGCACGCGAACCACGCCCCCTGATCTTCGGGAGCCAGGGAGCGGTCGAAATCTTCCCAAGTGGTGAACCCTGCCGGGGGCGGCGGCACGACGTACCCCAGCACCTCGCACCAGAAGCGAGCGACGCGCTCGGGTTCCGCGCAGTCGAAGGTGACCTGGAACTGCTTGATCGTTGACATCGGCGCACCTTAACAGGGCGCCCCTGTCGGGCCACCGGTGTGGCGAGGTCTTGCTCTACGGCGACACGAAGCAGGGTTGCGCACTCACTTGACGCGAACTCGTCTGACGGGGTGGTGCTGCGTGCGGGTGGTGGACCGAAGTGGTGCCTGCGGTACCCGCAGGTGGGCAGCGCACGGGTTGGTGACGTGCCCCGTGCGCACGGAAATCTGTAGCCATGACGCGACACAAGGCAGTAGCCATCTCCTCGGTCCTCCTTTCCCTCAGCGCGGTGGCGGTGGCCACTCCGGCCATCGGCGACACTGGGCCGAAGCCGCCCGCCGCGGTCTCGGTGGCGAAGGCATCTGCCTCCGCGCAGCACACGGAGCGAGTGGTCACCGCCATCGAGCGCAGTGCCCACACGCTGAAGAGCACCGACCCCGAGGGCGGTCTGCGGGACCTGGAGGCGCTGGGCCGTATGGTCGGGAGCGCCAAGGTGGTGGGGCTGGGCGAGGCCACCCATGGTTCGCGGGACTTCTTCCGCATGAAGCACCGGGTCTTCCGCTATCTGGTCGAGGAGAAGGGCTTTCGGTCCTTCTCCCTGGAGCTTCCGTGGAGCAGCGGGGTGCGGCTCAACGAGTACGTACTGGACGGGAAGGGTGACCTCGACGACATCGCGCGCGAGGAGTTCCAGGGCTCCTACCGGATCTGGAACAACCGGGACTACCTCGACCTCATCGCGTGGATGCGCGACTACAACCTTCGCCATCCCGACGACCCGGTGCAGTTCATCGGCGACGACATGGGCTATGCGGGACCGGAGCTGTACGAGCGAGTGACCGACTATGTGTCGCGCAGGTACCCGCAGTTGCTGGAACGCGTCACCGACCTGTACCGCGGTCTGGCACCGGTCACCGACGCCGGCACCTACGGCGAGGAGTACTTCAAGCTGCCGCTCGCCGAGCGCCGGGAGCGGGCGGAGCGGACCAGGCAGGTGTACGAGCTCCTGCGGCAGCAGCGCGCTGTCACCGGTGCCGACCAGCAGGAGCACGTGTGGATGGTGCAGCATGCCAGGGCCATTCATCAGATGGCCAGGGGCATGGCCTTCGACTTCGACGACGAGGAGCAGGTGGCGGAGATGATGAGACTCCGTGACCAGGTCATGGCCGAGAACGTGGCATGGTGGCGCAAGCACACCGGCGACCGGATCCTGCTGTCGGCCCACAACACCCACGTGTCCTACGACTCGTTCGACGCGCGGTATCCCAAGACGCAGGGTGCCTTCCTGCGCGATGCCCTGGGCAATGACTACGTCAGCATCGGCTTCAGCTTCTACAGGGGTGCCTTCAAGGCATTCGGCACCGCCGACAACGTGATGCGCACCTACCGGGTGGGGGCGGCCGAGCCTGGCTCCAACGAAGACACCCTGGACAAGGCCCGCCAGGACGACTACATCCTCGACCTGCGCACGGCCCCCGAACCCGCGCGTGCCTGGCTGGACAAGGAGCGCGTCACCTGGAACATCGGCGCCGGATGGCCCGACCCCGTCAAGTACACGACCGCCCTCGGCCGGGCCCACGACATCCTCATTCACCTGCACGACGTCGAGGCGACCACGTATCTCGGCGCCCCCTGATCCGCGGACTACCCGCACACCGCCGCCCGGGCCCTGTGACTCGACGCCGATCCCGGGCCGGCGCGCACCATCGACTACAGGGTGTCGTCGACCGCGGTGCGGATCACGCCCCGCGTACGGCACCGGCCTGACGGGGGCGGAGTTCACAGCGGTGGAGGTCGTCGACTTACGCGAGCCCGTCCACTGCGGTCCGGACGCCGAGCGCGCTTGCCGCGGTGCCCCAGCTGCGCATGACCAAGGATGGGGTCACCGATCGAGATGCCGTGTCCGTCGAGCGCCGCGCCCTCGATCGGTTGCGCGTGACTCTCGACGCGCACGACACCGGCGACGGTGCGTGGTTCCACTCCCGTGTGGCCGCTCTCGGTGAGAACGGCGGTCACCTCGGCGGGTGTGGTGGCCCGGTAGATGCGGGCGCATCGTCGTACGGGTGGGTGTCGTCGCCGCGGCAGACACCACCGTTGTTCATGATCACGGGGACGAAGGGCAGCCACTCCCTGCCTCTGAGAGTGGTCAGGCCTTGCCGGCGCGGTCGGTGCGGACCCGCTGGGCGACGTCGCGCAGCTTGATGTTGTGTTGCTGTGAGATGCGGCGCAGCACGCTGAACGCGTCGTCCTCGCTCAGTTTGTGGCGTTCCATCAGGATGCCCATGGCCTCACCGATGGCATGCCGGGTCTTCATGGCGTCCTCGAGCTGGTCGATGGTGCGGGCGTCGGCCAGGGCGACGGCGGCGTGCGAGGCCAGCATCCAGCCGGCGGTCTCGATGTCCTTGCCGAAGGCGCCGGGCCGGCGGGCGTAGAGGTTCAGCGCGCCGAAGTCGTCGTCGTGGGTGTAGAGCAGTACCCCGGTCATGCTGCCGATACCCAGATCGCGGGCCGCCGCGGCGAACCGCGGCCAGTCCGGCTGCGGCTCGGTGATGTCCGCGATCCGGAACACGCGCTCTCCGTTCCCGCTGTCGGCGCGGGCGGCGAGATCGAAACAGGGGCCCTCGGCCAGCTCACCCTGGAGCCGGTCGGACGCCTCCACCACGTCGCCGCACGAGGACAACGTGACCGCCCGGCCCTTGCGGACCGCCAGGATCCCGGCCGCGTCGCAGCCCTCCACCAGGCGCACCGCCGACGCCGAGATCTCGTCCAGCGTGCCCTGCACCGACTCCTGCGCCAGCAAATTCCGCGCGAGCTGGGCCATCGCCTCGGCGAATTCCCGCCACTCCACCGCCACCACCCACCTCCACCGGTGCGGCCACCCTACCGCCGACCCGTTCACCGCCGTCGCGCCGTACCGCCTCAGCACGGGCCCGCCCCTCGCGCCGTACGGCCCCCTCGGCACCCCACCAGGTCACCCGGCGCGGCAACGACGTCGGGTTCGCGGCCTCGCCGTGAGGTTCGGGGAAGGCGGGGTAGGACTGTCCGGTAGAAGCTAGTGGAGGGTGTGACGTGGACTGGAGTCGTTTCGCCCAGCAGATGGCTGCCATGGCCCGGGATCTGCTGGCACAGGATTCGGTGAGGAGCACGCTCGACCGGATCACCGCTTCGGCCACCGAGCTGGTGGAAGGCTGTACGGCCGCCGGGATCCTCGTGCTGCACGACCGGAAGGTGGAGACGCTCGCCGCCACGGACGAGCTGGTGATCGAGAGCGACCGGCTTCAGGAGCAGCTGGCGGAAGGCCCCTGCTTCGATGCCGCCCGCAGCTCGGTGGGCGAGCGGGTGTTCCGTATCGCCGATCTCACCGTTGAGCAGCAGCGGTGGCCCGTCTTCGCCCCGCAGGCCCGCGCGCTCGGCGTGGGCAGCATGATGGGCTTCCTCCTGTTCACGGAGGACGACGACCTCGGAGCGCTGAATCTCTACTCGCGCGAGCCGGGTGCGTTCACCGAGGCCGGCGAGCTGGCCGGCTGGCTGCTCGCCTCCCACGCGGCGGTCGCCCTCTCCGCCGCTCGTACCCACTCCCACATGGAGCAGGCCGTCGCCACCCGCCATGTGATCGGCGAGGCGATGGGCATCATCATGGGCAGCCACGACCTCGGCGAGGACCAGGCATTCGACGTGCTGCGCCGCTACTCGCAGGAGAACAACGTCAAGCTCCGTGAGGTCGCCCGCCAGGTCTGCGAAAAGGGCGGCCTCACCTGAAACACGGCCTCCCCGGCTCGTTGGCTGAACCGGAGAAGCCTGGCCGGTGCGGCCCCCATGGGTACGCCGCCACGCCCGGCCTGCCCTTCAAGTCCCCACGTCGGCGCTTGCTACTCCTGCGCAGCCAGTGCCGGCAGAGTCGAACCCAGGGAACTTTCAGACCCTTCGCAACTTTCACACTTTTCAACGGTCCTCGTGCCGGACGCGGACGACGAGCTTGCCGGTGGCCCGGTCGTGTTCCATGTCGTCGTGGGCCTGCGGCACCTGGTCCAGGCCGTCGTAGACACGGTCCACGGGGAAGGCGAGCCGGCCGGCGGCCACGGCGTCCAGAATCTCCTGGAATGCCTCCCGGGGCAGGTCGGCCGCGTCACCGAAGTAGCCGGCGAGGCGCACGCCCTTCGGCAGGTACTCGTTCGGGGAGAACTCCCGGACCGTCCACTGGTTGGAGAGGCTGCCGCCGAAGCAGGCCGTGCCGTGTACGCGGACCGCGCGCAGGGTGTCGGGCAGGGTCGGCGTGCCGACGAGGTCGAGGGCCGCGTCGACGCCGTGCGGGTACAGCTCGCGTACGGCGGGCGCGATCTCGCCGGTGTCGAGCAGGGGGTGGTCGACGCCGCGCTCCTTCAGCAGGGCGAGGCGGTCGGGCCGCCGGGTGGTGGCCAGCACCGTGGCACCGCGCCAGGCCGCCAGCGCGGCGGCTGCCAGGCCGACCGAGGAGGTGCCGCCGCGGATCAGCAGGGACTGGCCGGGCCTGAGGTCCAGGCCGACGGTGAGGGAGCCGTAGGCGGTCTGCACCATCTCCGGCAGGGCGCCCAGCACCTCCCAGGGCAGGTCCGTGTCGACGGGGATGACCTGGGACAGCGGCACCGAGGTGTACTCGGCGTAGCCGCCGTCGTAGGTGCGCCCCATGTCGCCCATCATCGCGACGACCTTCTGCCCGGGAAGCAGCCCGCTGCCGGCCGGAGCCGCGTCGACGGTGCCGGCGGCCTCGATGCCGGGTACCCGGGGAAAGCTGACGCCCACGCTCAGGCCGAGCCGAAGCTTCAGCTCCGAGCGGTTGAGGCCGAACGCCTCGACACGGATGCGCACCCAACCGTCCCTCTCGGGTGGGAGCGGGAGTGTGGTCACCCGCAGGTTGTCCACGGGGCCGGGGGCGGAGAGCCGGACGGCGCGCATCGTGCTCGGGGAGGACGTCATGAGCCTGCTTTCTACCCGGGGGCAGGAGAGTCGGTCGGCGGTGGACAACGTGCGGCCGCGGCGGGTTCATTCCCGACTCGGCCCGGATTTCCGCCTGTTGGGTCGCGCTGCACCTGGCCATGAGGTCGTCGTGCCGGGGTGGTCAGCGCGGCACGTCCGGCGTCCGGTCGGTGCCCGGTTGCCGGGTGGTCCAGGAGGTGAGGATGCGCAGGGCGTCGTGGGAGGGAGTGCCGGGTTCGGCGGTCAGGATCATCAGGCGTTGTCCGGAGCCGTCGGAGCCGGCCCAGGTGTCGCAGTCGAGGGTGAGGTCGCCCACCAGGTGGTGGCGGTAGTGCTTGGTGCCGTAGGTGGCGCTGTTGACGCGGTGTTCCGCCCACCATGTGCGGAAGTCGGGGTCCTGGAGGGACAGTTCGCCGACGAGCTGGGCCAGGTCGGGGTCGTCGGGGTCGGCCGCGGCCTCCATGCGCAGCGCGGCGACGGCCTCCCTGGCGTCGTGCCTCCAGTCCTGGTGCAGCTGCCGGACCACCGGGTGAGTGAAGAGCAGCCGCAGATAGTTGCGCCGGTGGGCCGGGAGGGCGGCGAAGTCGGTGTAGAGGGCTGCGGCGGCGGGGTTCCAGGCCAGGATGTCCAGGCGCTTGCCGAGGACGAGCGCGGGGGTCTCGGTGAGCTGGTCGAGCAGACGCCGCATGGCGGGACGCAGCCGTTGGACGGGTCTGCGGCGGCGTGGGCGGGCGTCGCTCCGGCCGGCGAGTTCGTAGAGGTACCGCTGCTGGTCGTCGTCCAGGCGCAGAGCGCGGGCCAGGGTGGTCAGCACGGGTACGGACGCCCGGACGCGGCCCTGTTCCAGTCGGGTGTAGTAGTCCACGCTGATGGCCGCGAGCTGGGCGGCCTCCTCGCGGCGCAGTCCCTTGACCTTGCGGGCGGAGTCCGCCTCCGGAAGGCCGCACTCCCCCGGAGTCAGCTGGGCCCGGCGAGCCTTGAGGAAGGCGCCCAGCGCCCGGGAGTCGGAATCGGAGTCGGAAGTCATGCTCACCAGTGTCGGTGGGCCGCTCCGATCACGGCACACGGGTGAGGGGGCACGTTCTTTCCCAGGCAGAAACCTGGCTCTCCCGCTGGTGCCCCGGCTGACCGAACGTGGACGTGTGCCCGGCGGGGTGCGGGCCCCGGGTCCGCCGCGCGGGGTGCGTCACGACACGTCATCACCGAATCCCGGAGAGTGCCCCATGGCCCGGACCACCGTCAGTTTCGACAGCGCCGGCATCCCCCTCGCCGCCCACCTCTACACCCCCGAGACACCGGCGGCGGCACCGCGTCCGGCGCTCGTGGTCGGTCACCCCGGTACCGGGGTGAAGGAACAGACCTCTGGCACCTACGCGCGGCTGATGGCCGAGCGCGGATTCGTGACCCTCGCCTTCGACGCCGCCCACCAGGGCGAGTCGGGCGGGCTGCCCCGGGGGCTGGAGGACCCCGCCCAGCGGGTGGAGGACTTCAAGGCCGCCGTCTCCTACCTCACGAGCCGTGACGATGTCGACGCCGACCGCATCGGTCTGCTGGGCATCTGCGCCTCCGGCGGCTACTCGCTTGCGGCCACCGGCGGTGACCGTCGGGTCAGGGCCGTGGCCACCGTGTCCACCGCCGAGCCCGCCCGCCAGTTCCGCCTCGGGGCCGACGGCACCCAGGATCCGGCCGTCTTCCGGTCCCTGCTGGACGCCGCCGCGGCCGCCCGCAGCGCCGCGGCACGCGGTGCGGACCCCGGCACGATGACCATGTTCCCGCAGACGGTGGAGCAGGCCCGCGCGCTCGGCGGCGAGCACGGCGTCGAAGGCTTCGAGTACTACTGCACCGCGCGCGGGCACCACGAGCGCTCGGCGAAGACCCTCGCCTGGGAGAGCATCGACAGGATGGCCTTCCACGACGCCTTCACCGCGGTACCGCTGATCGGCCCCCGCCCCATCCTGCAGATCATCGGCGAACGCGCGGTCACCGCGTGGATGGCCGTCGAGGCCCACCAGCGGGCCACCGGCCCCAGGGAGATCCACTGGATCGAGGGCGCCAGTCACGTCGACCTCTACGACAAGAAGCAGTACATCGATCCCGCCGTCGACAAGCTCACGGAGTTCTTCACCACCCACCTCACCGGCTGATCCGCCGCGCGGGGTCTGACAGCGCGCCAACTGGGTCCTGCCTGTGCTGGTCTGACGCCTGAACACCTCAGGTCGGTGACAAGCATGCCCACTCTGTCCTGGGCTGCCACCCCGTCGTACTGCCTGTAAGACTCGCTGAGCTTCTGCGGCAACTTGCCAGACAGCCCCAACTGCGGCCGCAGTAAGTTGATCTCGACACACGGCACGGCCCAGAAAACGCAACCGGCACGGCGTCCTGCCACGTAAGGCTCCCGCTCCTCAGCGGGCGCCGAGCTCATCGCCGCAGTGGCCCTTGCTTTCCCCCTCGCCCTTGCGGGGAGCTCCAGCCATGGCGGCATCGGTCGGTACTTCCGCGACCGCCGCGGTGACCAGCTCCCAGGACGCAAACCCGTTGAATCGTCCAGCGACCCTCGTGGCCGAGGGACCGGACGACGTGTGCAACTACACCGATCGTCGACCGAGCCTTCACCTGGGGTCGTCCGGGTCAGCGGTCCAACAGGCCCAGTGCTACCTGAATCAGGCCATAGGTGCCGACCTCGACGAGGACGGGGACTTCGGGCGGCTCACGCAATCGGCAACGGAAGACTTCCAGCAATGTGCCGACATCATCGTCGACGGCCGCATCGGAGCCCAGACGTGGTCGTTCCTCTCCTTCTGGGCCAACGCACCGGACACTCCCTTCTGTTGACGAGTGGAGTACGTGAAAGACGCTCGCTCGGCGGCTGCTCCTGGCACCCGGAATCCGCCAACCCCAGGGGCTCGGCGTGACGGAGGTGACCGATTCCCTGAACACCTGCGCGAGCTGAGTTACGCTCTTCTCCCACTGGGGGTGAACTGGCGTGCATCGAACGTGACTTCGGGGGCTTTCTTTGTCGGGACAGCGGCCGGCGTCGGCGGACGACGCGGCTGCCGCACTGCGGCAGACCGGTGCCTCACCCCTGCGGCTCGGCGACCCGAGGCGCGTCGGCCCGTATGCGCCGGTGGCACTGCTCGGCAGTGGCGGCATGGGACGGGTCTATCTGGCGCGCCCCGCGGACGACAGCCCGGGTCTGGTCGCGGTGAAGGTGATCAGGCCGGAGTACGCGGAGGATCCCAGGTTCCGGCGCCGTTTCGAGCGCGAGGCGTCCGTGCACGCCCGCCTTCGGACACCGCACGCCCCCCGACTGTGCGGCACGGGCTTCGAGGACGAGTTGCTGTGGATGGCCACGGAGTATCTCCCGGGCTTCGACCTGGCGGAAGCCGTGAAGGAGTACGGCGCCCTGGAGACAGCCGCGGTGTGGCGGCTGGTGGCGGAGCTGGGGCAGGCACTCGCGGGGCTCGCCGTCGAGGAGATCGTGCACCGGGACCTGAAGCCGTCCAACGTGCTGTTGTCCGTCCGCGGCGCGCATGTGATCGACTTCGGTATTTCCAAGGCCGCGGACGCGAGTGCGATCACGGGCACGGGCAACCGGGTGGGGACTCCGGCCTACATGTCGCCCGAGCATCTGCGAGAGGGCCGGTCCGACACCGCGTCGGACGTGTTCTCGCTGGCCGGGACGCTCGTCTACGCGGCTACGGGACGCGCGCCGTTCGGTGACGGAACCGGGGTCGACGTGATGCACCGCGTGGCGTACGAGGACCCCAACCCCGAGGTCGTCGGTGAGATCTCGGCGGCGGACGAGGAGCTCGGTGCGCTGCTGGCCGCCTGTCTGGACAAGGAGCCCGCGCGGCGGCCCACCCCGCAGGAGCTGATCGACGCCGCCCGGGTACGCCCCGTGGTCTCCGCCTGGCCGGAGCCGCTGGGCAGCGAGGTGCTCGCCCGGCAGCAGGCGTACGAGGCGCTGCACCGTCTGCCCGTCGCGGACATGAGCCGGCTGCGGACTCCGGGCGACCTGCCGCCGTCCCTGTCCGCGCGTCCGCCGCAGCCAGCTGCCCGGCCGGCTCCCCTGCCCGCCTCCCCGGTTGAGCAGCTGCCGTCGGTGAAGGCCGACAGCGCTCCGCCCGTGCCCTCGCCGGGCCCGTCGGGAGCACCCCCCCGGAGCCGGAGGAAGGCGTTACTGGTCGCCGTCGCGGGCATCATGATCGGTGTCGTGGCCGCGGTGGCGTTGCTGCTCATCCGTCAGGATCCCCCCGCCGCCGCCTCCCCGAAAGCCGGTGCCACCAGGGCGGACGGCACCGGCCCCCGTGACGCTTCCAACGGTTCGGTATCCCCGAGTACGAGGGGGCTGAGCCGCCCGGACGTCGACGGCGCCGTGGTGGAGAACCGCGACGCGAAGGCGGGGACCACCTCGGCGGAGCCCCATGCCTCGGGCTCCGCCGGTGACCACGACGACCACGCCTCGCCTCCCGGCGACGCTCCGTCCACCACGCCGCCCGCCACTCCGTCCGCGGACAGCCCGTCCGCCGGGACCGACACCGGTTCCGGCACGGCACCCTGGCTTTCGGAGTGCACGTACTACGACGGCAACGGACGAACCCGCCTCGGCGACAGCGGCAAACGCGTGCAGCAGGTGCAGTGCATGCTGACCGAGCGCGGCTACAGCGTGGGAAGCACCGGTGTGGACGGCGAGTTCGGGTCCGGGACGGAGACCGCGGTCCGTGCCTTCCAGAACCAGCGGGGCCTGAGCGCCGACGGTGTAGTGGCGCACGACACCTGGGTGGCACTGCGCAGCGCCGAGTGACCGCCCCCGGCCCGCGCCGGATGCGCCAGGCTCACTCGTCGATGACCGCGCCGAAGTGGGCGCCGTGGGCGCTGCCTCCGAGAGCGGCGGCGCCGTAGGAACGGGAACCGCCGGAAAGCAGACCGTCGCCGCCCGCGGGCAGCAGCCACACCGCGCCGTCACCGGCGTTCTCCTCGGGCGCGGCGGCCACCAGCTCGGCCCGGCCGTCGCCGTCGGTGTCGATCAGCCGCACCTGAGCGCCCCATCCGTCACCGGCCTCGGCGGCACCGGGGATGCCCGGGGTGTTCTGGTCGAAGTGCTGGAAACCGGTGGCGGTCAGCCCTTCTCGCGAGCCCCGCAGCAGCGACACCGCGCCCGCGCCCTGTTCGCCGTCCGCGTCCTCGCCGGGGCCGCCGACGGCCAGGTCGGCGTATCCGTCACCGTCGACGTCGGCCACGGAGACGTCGTTGCCCCACGAGTCGTCCACGCCCGGCGAGCCCAGCAGGCCCGGGGACTTCTGCGACCACCACTGCGGGGCGGTGCCGGGGCCCTCCGTACCGGCGGGCCCGTCCTCGCCGCCGTAGTAGACGCCGACCAGGCCGCCGGGCGCCTCCGCGTCACCGGCCGCCTCGTCCACGCCGCTGAGCTGACCGACGACGAGGTCGTCGTAGCCGTCGCCGTTGATGTCGCCGGAGGCGGTGCCCAGGCCGCCGTGCAGGTCGTGCCGGTAGCTCAGGCCCTCGGCTCCGCCCGTGTAGTAGGAGGACCAGCCCTTGGTGTAGTCGTCGTCGGGGCTGTAGCCGGAGACGACGAGGTCGGCGAAGCCGTCGTCGTCGTAGTCGCCGGTGGTCAGGTAGGCGGCCTGGAGGGTGTGGCCGGTGGCGTGCGGGGTGCCGACCTGGCGCAGGACGCCGGCGTGGTAGGTGAAGACGTGCAGGCCGACCTTCTGGTCGAGGACGACGAGCTGGTCGCCGTCGATGTCGCCGGTGAACCGGGCGGCGGCCACCGCGTGGCCGAACCGGGCGCCCTCGGCGGGCTGGGCGGCGGTGACGGTCGCGGTGCGCCCGGTGTCGAGGCCGTGCGCGGATCCGTAGACGACGGTCACCCGGCCCGCGTCCTCGACGGTGCCCTCGTCCTCGCCGGGCGTGCCGATGACCGCGTCGTCGTAGCCGTCGCCGTCCAGGTCGCCGGTCGCGACGCCTTGTCCGAAGTGGTCACCCATCTCGGAGGTGCCGGGCACGCCCTTGGTCGACTGACTGACGAGCTGGACCTCGCCCTTGGGCACGGTGTTGTTGGTGCCGATGCCGTTGGGAGCGCCGTACTGCACGGTGACGTATCCGGCGCCCTCCTTGCCGTCGACGGTGCCCTCGGGGACGCCGGTGAGGAGGTCGCTGTAGCCGTCGCCGTCGAAGTCGCTGTTGCGGTCGGCGGCGGAGGTGCCGCCGGGGACGCCCGCGAAAGCGGTCGGTGCGGCCAGGATGCCCGCTCCCGCCAGCAACAGGAAGGAGGCCGCCGCTACGGCGGCCGAGCCTGCGGTACGCCGGGTGGTGCGCGTGGTGATGCTCATGTCTGTTCCCCCCGTGGGATGTTGATGCTCCGTCAGTCGGCTGGTCCGGCCGACCGGTCTCGGTCGCAACGCGATCTCAAGGCCGTCGCAACGCAGGGTTCGACACGACGAGAACGGAACAAGTTGTGGGGGCCACGCGTGCTGTGACACGCCAGTGACATCCGTTGCCGCACCACGACAGCTGGTACGCGTCCGGGCTCGGACGACTCAGCGCACCGGCTCGCCGATACCCAGCAGGTTGCCCTCGCTGTCGCGGAACCAGGCCGCGCGCTCTCCTCGGGCGTTCTTGCTCGGGTAATTGCCGTCGATGTCGGCGATGCCGTTCTTCGTGCGGAGGCCGGGAAGGTCGACCTCCTCGAAGACCACGCCACGCTGCCGGAGCAGGGAGACGACGGTCTCGATGTCGTCGACCTCCCATCCCATCTGGGTGAAAGTACCGGGCGAGGAACCCGTCGACTGGAAGAGGGCGAAGTCCGTGCCCCCGCAGCGGTACAGCAGTCCGCCGGGACGTTCGTCGACGGGTTCGAGACCCAGCTTCTCGGCGTAGAAACGCCGGGCCCGGTCCAGGTCCTGTGCGGGCAGCCTGGTCGCCACGCGTCCGCGGGCCAGAATGTTCCTGTCGTTGTCGGTCATGCCTCCACTGTGCGCCCTGGCATGCCGCCGAGTCCGGATGCCGGCTCCGGCCCGGCGTGGTTCAGGACGGGCGTGCGGGGTCAGTGCCGGGCGAACTGGACCCGGGTCGACTGCACGACGTTCGGCTGCACGCTGATGCCGTCGATTTCCAGTCGCTCGCCGTAGATGTCGGTGATCCTGATCGCGCCACCGCATCCCTTGCCCTGCTCGGAGAGGAAGTAGTTGTAGTCGGTGCGGGGCAACTCGCTCCACCCGGCGGAGGTTTCCACTTCCAGCCGGGCCAGCGGGTTGCGGTGGCCGATCGCCTGGATGCCGCACCAGTAGCGGCTCGATCCGGTCTTGTACCGGATCGAGATCGTGTCGGAGGTGCTGGGGCTCTGCAGGCTCCAGGTGATCGGGATCCGGCCCTGCACGGGTGCGGCGAGTTTCGCGAACGCCTGGGGGCTGAGGTCGAGTTGGCCGGGTGCACAGGGCAGGGGGCACTCGTTGGTGATGCGGACCGTGACGGAGGCACCGCTCGCGGCGCGGACGAGGATGTACGCCCCGCACGCTTTGGAGGTCTCGTAGTCGGTGTGGTTCATCGCCGCGGTCATGACGTCGGCGGTGGGGCCGTACAGGCAGGCGCCGTCGCCGTCACCCGTGTCGTAGAAGGTGGCCACGCCCTCGTAGGAGACGCCCGGCTTGATCCGTCCGGCCGCAGAGGCCGACCCGGGCACCTTCGCCGCCGGACGCGCGGCCGGGGTCTTCGACGGCCGGGGCGGGGTGGTGCTCGCGGTGGCCTTCGGACTGCTGGTACGGGGCGACGGCGAAGGGGACGCCGTGGAGGGCTTCGACTCCTCCGTCGTCGGGGTGGGCGCGCCACTTGTGCCGACGGCGGGCGTGGCCGCGGCCGGGCGGGCGTCGGTCTCGTGGTCGGGACCGAACGCGAGGACCAGCGCTGCCACGAGCGCTACGGCGGCGACGACGGCCGCGGAGACGACGGCCGTGCGCCCCCTGCCCGACGTAGGGGAACGATGCGAACGAGATGCCACTGGTGCGTCCTTGGGTGATCCGTGCGGGCCTCCGGCGGAGGGCGCTTGCACATCGTCAGTCGCCGCCGACGCCGGAAAGGTTGCCGGGGACTTCTTGAGACGCGTCCCCGGTCGGGTCCAGGCCCGTCATCATTTCGGCGAAGGCTTCGGACGCGGCCCGGGAGGTGAAGAGGCGGTCGAGGCGGGCGCGGGCCAGGTTGCGCAGGAAGGGCTCGGCGTCGCCCGCGTCGTGCAAGGTGCGGGTGAGCCAGTGGGAGAACTCCTGGTCGTTCCAGACGCGGCGCAGACAGCGCGCCGAGTAGGCGCTCAGGGCGGAGTCGTCGCCTCGGCCGAAGGCGCGCACCGCCCGGGCGAAGACATCGGCGTCGTACAGGGCGAGGTTCATGCCCTTGCCGCCCATGGGGGACACGATGTGCGCCGCGTCGCCGACCAGGAAGAGCCGGCCGTACTGCATCGGCTCGTGCACGAGGCTGCGGAGCCGGAAGACCTCGCGGTCGGTGATCGGGCCGGAGACGAGTCCGGGGTCACCGAGCCGGGTGCGCAGGGCGTCCCAGACGCGGTCCTCGGACCAGGCGCCGGGGTCGTCGTCGGGCGGGCACTGGAGGTAGTAACGGCTGGAGTGCGGGCCGCGCGGGAAGTGTGCGGCGAAGCCCTGCCGGCTGACGGCCAGCAGGGGGTGGGCCGGGGGCGGGGCGTCGGCCAGGACGGTGAGCCAGCCGATGCCGTGGTCGAAGGCGTACGCGGTCAGCTCGCCTTCCGGGACGGCCGTACGGCTGACGCCGTGATCGCCGTCGCAGCCGGCGACGAAGTCGCAGGTGATCGCGCGGGGCGTGCCGTCGGCGGTGCGGTAGCGGACGGTCGGGCGGTCGCCGCTCAGGTCGTGCAGGGAGACGTCGGCGGCCTCGAAGCGCAGGTCGCCGACGTCCTCGAGATAGGTTCCGGTGAGTTTCTGCACGAGGACCTGCTGCGGGCACAGGCGGGCCGCAGGGCCCTCGGAGCCGTCGCTGTCGGACACCAGCCGGCTGCGGCCGTCCACCCGGAACTCCAGGATGCCGTCGTACGGGACACCGCCGAGGACCCGGTCCGACAGCCCCCAGGAGTCGAACATGCGGACCGCGCGCGTCTCGACGATGCCGGCCCGCTGGCGCTGCGCCACATGGTCGCGCGAGCGGCTTTCCAGCACGACGCAGTCGATGCCGCTGCGCCGCAGCAGCGTCGCGACGGTCAACCCGGCCGGGCCCGCGCCGATCACCACGACGGTCGTGGATTCAGCGGAATCCGGCAACTGGCTTGCCTTTTCGACCACTTGGCACCTCCGGCCGCCAGCCTAGCGAGGCCGTGCCCCCACCGAGCCGGATTCGATCAGCTGTGGCCGCGCTGATCGAATCCGGCCCCGGAACGAGGGTGCGCTCAGCGGTAGCAGGTGGTGATGCCCGGCCGCCAGGGGCAGGCGAGCCCGGCGAAACCGCCGTTCGCCACGACGTCGACGGTGAGCGTGTCGCCGCCTCGCAGCATTTGCCGGTCCTGGACGAGACCGTCGGCCCCGTCCCGGATCGTCTCCACCAGCCACCGGCCCGGAGGGAGGTTCAGCGGCACGGCGGCCGTGCGGGCGGCTCCGGCGTAGACGCCGCCCAGGAACCAGCGCTCCCCGCTGCGGCGGGCCAGCACGGCCTCTTGACCGGGTTCGCCGGCGAGGAGGCGGGTGTCGTCCCAGGCCGCGGGGACCTGGTCGAAGTAGGCCCGGGCGAGCGGCCGGGTTTCGTACGACTCCGGGGTGCCGGCGAACATCTGCAGCCCCGACTCGTAGACGACGGTGAGACCGACCTCGGCCGCGTCGGAGTTGGGCCGCAGGCCCACCCGCTGGAAGGCGCCGGGTGTGAAGTCCATGGAGCCGATGACGTTGCGGGTGAACGGCAGGGTGGTGAGGTGGGCGGCGGTGTTGGTCCGCTTCTCCTCGCCCGCGACGCCCTCCAGGGTCATCACCTGCGGCCAGGTGCGCTGGATGCCCTTGGGGATCGTGGAGCCGTGGAAGTCGACCATGAGGTGGTGGGCGGCCGTCTCCGCGAGGATGGTGTCGTACCACTGGAGCATGGGCTGCGCCTCGGAGTTCATGAAGTCGATCTTGACGCCCTTCACGCCCCACTTCTCCAGGGTCGGCAGCCACTGGGCGCGTTCCTCGGGGGTGTCGAGGTCGCGCTGGTGGATCCAGACGATGATGCCGACGCCCTTGGCGCGGGCGTAGCGGGCGAGTTCCGGCATCCAGCTGTCGGTCTGCCAGTCCGGATCGGTGATGTCCCACTCCCCCGGCCGGTAGTACCAGCCCGCGTCAACTGCCTCGTAGGGCCAGTGGCGTTCGGCCGCGTAGTCGACGTACGCCTTCTGCGCGGCGAGGCTCTGCCCCGCCTCCCTGCCGCCGGCGAGCCAGGTCCACAGGACCGTGCCGGGACGCACCCAGGAGGTGTCGCGGACCTTGGAGGCGGGGGCGAGGTCGTCGGTGAACGTGGAGCGGGTGACGGTGGTGAGGTCGCCGGTGACCATGGCCCGCCAGGAGGTGGCGAGGGGGCCGTCGCGCTTCACCCGCTCGTCGGCGAGCTTGATGCGGTAGGTGCCGGTGCCCTGGGTGTGGGCGAGGCGTGCACCGGAGTAGGCGCCGGTGAGGTCGGACTCGGCGAGCAGGGTGTAGCCGCCGTCGGTCGAGAAGAGCGCCTGGTCGGAGTAGTCCGCCGTGGGCGCGGTCGCCGCCGTGTACTGGGCGAACTGGCCCTCGTTGTCCACCCGGTAGGTGCCGAGCCATGCCTTCGCGTCCGCCGGGAGGTTGAAGGCGGACGCCTCGCCGAGGACGTCACCGGTTCCGGCGGGCAGGACGTAGCGGTAGGCGACGCCGTCGGCCGAGGCGCGGACGACGAGGTCGAGACGGGCGCCCGCGGCGGTGGCGAAGGACAGCCGGGTCTCGTTCATACGGACCCGGCGGTCCAGCCGCTTTCCGGACTTGGTCCGGTAACGCTCCTCCACCGTACGGCTCTTGCGGTGCAGGAAGCGCAAGTCCTTGGACAGGTCCGCCTGTTCGGTGACGATGCCGACGGGTGACGGTTCGATGACCGTACGGCCGCCCCGGGACACGGCGAGGCTCAGCGTGCCCGTGGTCTCGTCGAGGGAGATCTGTGCGCGCGGTGCGTGTACTCCTGCAGACAGGGACCATGACTGGTCGCGCTGTTCGGCTTGTGCGGGTGCTGTGGCGAGGAGAGCGGCCGCCAGCGAGGCGCAGAGTGCGGTGACCGCGGTTCTGATCGGAACTGCCATCGAGATCCTCCGAGTTGTGTGGCCTCTGCCGGCCTTTACGGCAGTCCCCACGCCGGGCCCGGCTCGCTGACGGCGACGGGCGCGATGCTCAGGTCGGGACGGGAGCCGGTGTGGACGAGCACTTCGCGGCCGCGGGGCAGGTCGATGGCGAGGGTGCCGTCGCCGAGGTCGTGGGTGCGGGCCGGGGTGCCGTCGTCCAGTACGGCGGTGAGGTGCCCGGTGAGGCCGTGCCGCAGCTTGAGGGGTTCGCCCGCCAGGCTCTTGACGCGGATGAAGCGGGTGGTCCCCGCTGTGCGGACGGCGCTGACCAGAAAGGCGCCCTGGGTACGGAAGTTGTGCAGGGTGAGGTCCGCCCAGGCGGTCGGGACGGCCGGGAAGACGCGGATCACCCCGCCCCAGCTCTGGCAGAACATGTCGTGCAGGGACTGCGAGGCGGACAGCGGCGTCTCGATGACCGGGCCGGCCTCGGTGTAGTGGGTGTTGGCGCGGCAGGGGTAACGGGTGGCCGGGTCGAAGAACTTGCGGAGGTAGGTGATCGCGGTGTCGCCGTCACCGGTCATGGCGTACATCGACGCGGCACCGGTGTAGCTGTAGCCGCGGTGGGCGCCGGTGAGCGCGTGCCAGTGGACGATCGACTTGGTGATGAGGTCACGGTTCCCCGGCTGGTCCCAGTTGACGAGGTAGAGCGGGTAGACCATCAGCAGGTGGGAGTAGTGGCGGTGGGACTGGGCGTAGGGCGTGTCGCCGCCGATCATGAAGCCGTTGTCGTCGACCGGGTACGGCGTGAGCTTGGCCAGCACCTCCTGCCAGCGCGGCTTCAACTCGTCGTCGACGCCGAGGAGTTCCGCGGAGTCCAGGAGGGTCTGGCAGCCCCAGCGGATCAGGGCGAGGTCGTAGTTGGTGTCCTGCGGCGGTACGACGGGGTATTCGGGCGAAAGGGTGCTGGGCAGGTGGAGCTTGCCGTCGCTGCCCGGGGTGAGGAAGTGCAGGTAGTAGTTGATGGCGCGGCGCAGCACCGGGTAGACGGTGTCGCGCAGCAGGGACTTGTCCATGGAGTGCCGGTAGGACAGCCATACGTTGTGCAGGGCCCAGGTGAGGTCGCCGGTCTCGGCGCCGGTGCCGGGCCGGCCGACGGTGCGGTTGGCGAACATGTCGGAGCTGCGGCCGACGCCCGAGCTGTCGGCGCGGTACGCGGCCGGCACGTTGGCGATGAGCTGTTCCTGGTTCTGGCGCAGCGTGGTGGCCAGGGAGTCGAGCTCCGGGTGGTTGAAGCCGTGGATGAGCCAGTACTCCAGTTGGACGTTGAGGTTCCACCAGACCGCGGGCCAGGGGGTGGGTTCCAGCCAGGGGCCCGAGGTGGCCATGACGGGACCGCCGGCGCGACTGGCGGAGGCGACCTTGTAGAGCTGGATCCAGTGGAAGCTCTGGAGTCGCTGGTCGGGGAACGACACGAAGCTCTTGCGGTAGAACTCGTGCCACCAGCCGGTGTGCCGTTGCCTGAGCGCGCTGTACGACTTCGCGCGACCGAGGTTGCGCAGCGAGTCGGCTTCGGCGGCGGTGTCGGACGGGTGGCTGTGGCCGACACTGAGGAGCAGGTCATTGCCGGTGCGGCGGTAGGCGGTCGCGGTCTGGCCGCCGCCGGTGAGGGGCTGCAGAACCTGTTCGGTGCCGTCGATGGCGGTGCGGGTGGTCCAGGGCGGGTTGGCGGTGTAGTCGGCGGGCGGGGCCTCGCTGATCTTGCGGGGGCTGATGGCTTCCTCGGGGTGGAAGGTCCAGCCGGCCCGTTCGCCGCCGGCGGCTGTGACGCGGACGGCCAGAACCTCGTCGTGGATGAGGGCGGCGAGGGTGAGGGTGCCGGCCGTGGTGGTGACGGTGCCGGTGAGTTCGGCGTTCCACAGGCTCAGCCGCCAGTCGAGGGCGGTGATGGTGCCGGCCGGTTCGAGGGTGAGGTGGCCGACGGGGAGGCGGCAGGTGCCCCAGCCGCTGCCGAACTCGGGGCGGTGGTCCTGGACCCGGCCGTGCTGGACGGTGAAGCGGATCTGGTTGGCGCCGGGTTCCTGGTAGATCATGCTGCCGAGTTGGCCGTCGCCGAGGAACGGGCCCTCGTACCAGAGCGTGGGCAGCCTGGTCCACAGCAGGTCCTGCCCGCGCAGGAACCGGGACCAGGCGCCGTCGGTGTTCATGGTGTCGCGTAGCTTCCAGGGCTTCTGGGCGGGGCCCTGGGCTGACATCGGTGCTTCGGCCTGGGCCTCGGCGTGGGCCGTACCGGGTAACGCGGCCGCCGCGGCTCCGCCCAGCGCGGTGCCGAGTACGGCTCTGCGGGGCAGCTGCGGGCGTCTCTGCGGCTGTGAGGTCATCATCGTCCTCTCTACCTGACGGGTCTTGATACATCGGGTGTATCGGGGAACCTAAGAGGCGCATGTGTACCTGTCAATGACTTCAACGTTCCGCGGACTGCATGACAGTTGGCAGTTTTTGGGAACGCTCGCCTCAGACACCCAGATCAGCTGGTTTGGACCATCCCCTTGACTCCTCCGATGTATTTCCGCAGAGTCGCACTGTGGGTGCCGGCGTTCCCGCGCGCGGCCGTCAGGATGGCTGGACCTCGTCGAAGAGGGCGAGGGCTTCGGCGGGGTCCGGGCTCACGAGGCGTTCCAGACCGGCCGTCGTGATCTTCGCCCACCTGCCGGCCCGTGCCCACATCCGTTCCTCGAAGGCGCGGACGGCCTCGTCCAGGTCTCCGGGGCCGTTGGCGAGCGACTCGGCGAGTTCGGCGCCTTCCAGCATCGCGAGGTTCGCGCCCGCCCCCAAGGGGGGCATCAGATGGGCGGCGTCGCCCAGGAGCGTCACCCCGGGGACGTGGGTCCAGGTGTGGGACACGGGCAGGACGTAGAGGGGGCGATGGATGAACGAGGTGCCGTGGCGGAGGAGGTCGAGGACGGGAGCGGCCCAGCCGTCGAACAGGGCCGCCACGCTCGACCGCACTGCCTCGACGTCCGCCATGTCCAGGTTCGCGTTCCAGTCCAGCGGTGCGCGGAACTTGGCGTACACCTTGACGTGACCACCGCTGTTGCGCTGGGCGGTGAGGGAGCGGTTCACGCCGTAGACAGCCACGGAGCCGTCGCCGATCAACCGGGCGAGGTCGGGGTGGCGGGTGTCGACGTCGTCGAGGGAGGTCTCGAAGGAGGTGACACCGGTGTAGTGCGGTATCACGGGTGAGACCGCGGGGCGGGTCCGGGACCAGGCGCCGTCCGCGCCGATCACGAGGTCGAAGGTCTCCTGCCGCCCGTCCGCGAAACGGACCAGGGCGCCCTCCCGGTCCTTCCCCGGCACCACCTGCGTCACCTCCCGGCCCCACTGGACGTCGAGTGGACCGAGCATCAGGTCGCGCAGGTGCCCGCGGTCGATCTCGGGATTGGCCCGGTCGTCCGGGCGCGGTGACCAGTCGCGCAGAACCGTCCCGTCCGTGTCGAGGATGCGCATGGCCTGCCCCTCGGGCCGGGACAGCGCCTGGAACTCCGTCAGCAGCCCCGCCTTGTCCAGCGCGAGCTGGCCCAGCCCTTCGTGGAGGTCCAGCGTGCCGCCCGGGGGGCGGGCGTCGGGGGCCGGATCGCGCTCGAGGACGGCGACGGGGTATCCGTGGCGGTGCAGCACACGGGCGAAGGTGAGGCCGGCAGGTCCGCCACCGATGACGGCGATATGGTGTCTCATATCGATACACTGTATTGCTCCAATGCGATGCATCGCAGCAGAAACGGTGATGACCAATGACTGTGTGGGACCGGCCGGAGCCGCCGGCTCGCCCCGTGCCGCTCGACCGGGAGCGGATTGTCGCCGCCGCCGTCGCGCTGGCCGACGAGGGCGGCCTGGAGGCGGTGTCGCTGCGCAAGGTCGCCGCCCGACTGGACGCGGGCCCGATGCGGCTGTACGGATACATCTCCACCAAGGAGGAGCTGTTCGACCTCATGGTGGACGAGGTCCAGGCCGAGATCCTCCCCGAGGAGCAGGCCGGTGACTGGCGGGCGGCGCTGTACGTCCTCGCCTGCCGCACCAGGCAGGCCGCGCTCCGTCACGAATGGCTGGGCGACCTGCTCGGCGGCCGTCCGACCCTGGGCCCGAACGGCCTCGCCGTGACCGAGGCCAAGCTGGCCGCCCTCGACGGCCTCGCCGACGTCGACACCGCCATGCGCGCCGTGGAGACCGTCAGCGCCTACGTCATCGGCTCGATCAGGCGCGAGATCGCGAACCTGCGGGCCGAGCGCAGCACGGGCCTGTCCAAGCGCGACTGGCAGCGCGCCTCCGGCCCGCATGTGACGAGGATGCTGGCCACGGGCCGCTTCCCGGCGCTGACCAAGGCCGTGTACGACGGCACGCACGTGGACGCCGAGACATCCTTCGCGACCGGCCTGGACTGGGTCCTCGACGCCGTGGCCGCCAAGCTCACCCGGCCGTCGACGTGACGCTCAGCCAGTCTCCCCCGCTACGGCGCCACAGCAACACCACGGCCTGAAGGGGACGTTGACACCCGGCAGGTTCGGCGTCACGGTGAGGGTTCTCCCGCGCAATCGGGCCCGGAGGTCTCGCCTTGGCCGGTTCATCCGCACCGAACTCGGACGCCGAACTCGTCGAACGTGTACGGAAACTGCAGCCTCTCATCCGTTCGCACGCCCTGCGCACGGAGCAGGAACGCCGGGTGCCGGGCGAGGTCGTCGCGGCCCTGACGGAGGCCGGGGTCCATCGCATGAACGTGCCCCGCCGGTACGGCGGTTACCAGTCCTCGGTGCGCACGCAGGTCGACGTGCTGAGCGAGGTCTCCGCCGCGTGCGGGTCGACCGGGTTCACGGCGCTGATCCAGGCCGGGTGCGCGTTCATCGCGGCGCTCTTCCCGGACGAGGCGCAGGACGAGATCTTCGCCGGCCCCGGTGTACGGGTCAGCGGCACCCTCGTCCCCAAGGCGAAGGCCCGTCCGGTGGACGGCGGTTACGTGGTCGACGGGACCTCTCCGTTCGCCACCGGCTGCCAGGATTCCGACTGGCATCTGCTGACCGCCGTCTCGCACTCCGGGGACGGCCGCCCACCGGATCTGCTGTGGACGGCCATTCCGATGTCAGACCTCGACGTGCTCGAGGACTGGCAGGTCTCCGGTCTGGCCGGGAGCGGCAGCAACAGTGTCGTCGCCCATGACGTCCATGTCCCGGCCCACCGTGTGCTGCCGCTGGGGCCGCTGCTGGGCGGCTCCTTCCCCTCTCGGCGCAACAGCGCCGACCCTTTCTACGGCATGCCCGTCCTCCTGCTGTTCTGCGCCTGGACGGCCGCCGGCGCCCTCGGGCCGGCCCGGGCCGCGCTGGCGGAGTTCGGTGAGCGCATCCATCAGCGAGGCATCACCTACACGTTCTACGAGCGGCAGCACGAGGCCCCGGTGACACATCTGCAGTTCGCCGAGGCCGCGATGAAGATCTCCTGCGCCGAACTGCTGGCCGACGACTTCATCTCGCTGATCGACGCCCGGGTCGCCGACGGCAACCTCTACACGCCCGGGGAACGGGCTCGGATGCGCGCCCAGAGCGGCTACGTGGCGCGGCTGTGCAAGGAGGCCGTGGACCTGATCGGTTCCGCCTCGGGCGCGTCGTCGCTGCACCTGGAAGTGCCGGTCCAACGTGCCGTGCGGGACCTCAACGCCCTGAACCTGCACTCCTTCGTCAACCCTGCCGCCAATCTGGAGCTGTACGGCAGGGTGTTGTCCGGGCTGGATCCCGGTACGCCGTTCCTGTGAACGCCGGTCAGCCGTTGGCCAGGAGTTCCAGCGTGTCGATCACGCGGTTCGAGAAGCCCCACTCGTTGTCGTACCAGGCGACGACCTTCACATGGCGGCCCTCCACGCGGGTCAGGGCCGAGTCGAAGATCGACGAGGCGGGGTTGCCCGTGATGTCCGAGGAGACCAGCGGGTCCTCGGAGTATTCGAGGACGCCGGCGAGGGGCCCCTCGGCCGCGGAGCGGTACGCCGCGAGCACGTCCTCGCGGGTCACGTCGCGGGCGACGGTGGTGTTGAGCTCGACGATGGAACCGACCGGAACCGGGACCCGGATCGAGTCGCCCGACAGCTTCCCGTCCAGGTTCGGCAGCACGAGCCCGATCGCCTTGGCGGCACCGGTCGTCGTGGGCACGATGTTGATGCCGGCGGCGCGGGCGCGGCGGGCGTCGCGGTGCGGGCCGTCCTGGAGGTTCTGCTCCTGGGTGTAGGCGTGCACCGTGGTCATGAAACCGTGCTCGATCCCGGCGAGTTCGTCGAGCACCGAGGCCAGGGGCGCGAGCGCGTTGGTCGTGCAGGAGGCGTTGGAGACGACCGTGTGCACGTCCGGGTCGTAGGCGTCGGTGTTGACCCCGTACGCCAGCGTGACGTCGGCGCCGTCCGAGGGTGCGCTGACCAGGACCTTCTTCGCGCCGGCGTCGAGGTGGGCGCGGGCGGCCTTGGCCGACGTGAACCGCCCGGTGGCCTCCAGCACGATGTCGACGCCGAGCTCGGCCCAGGGCAGCTGCGCCGGTTCGCGCTCGGCGAGCACGGTGATGCGGCGGCCGTCGACGACCAGGGTGTTCCCGTCGACGGTCACCGGGCGGCCGAGGCGGCCGGCCGTGCTGTCGTAGGCGAGCAGCCTCGCGAGGGTGGCGGGCTCGGTGAGGTCGTTGACGGCGACGATCTCCAGGGCGCTGTCGCGCTCGAGGAGCGCGCGCAGCACATTGCGTCCGATGCGGCCGAATCCGTTGATGGCGATGCGAGTCATGAATGGTGTCCCTTCCCTATGCCCACCAGGCTCGCGCGCGGCGTCCGCCGCTGACAGTGGCGCGATCGCCATGGTTCAAAAGGATCGCGCCAAGCGCCTTGCCCGGGGCGGAACTACTCGCCCCGGGTGAACGTGCGCCGGTACTCGCTCGGCGTCGTCCCCAGGATCCGCTGGAAGTGCGTCCGCAGATTCGCGCCCGTGCCGAGCCCCACGTCGGTGGCGATCTGCTCGACACCGCGCTCCGAGAGCTCCAGCAGCTCGCGGGCCATGTCGATGCGGGCGCGCATGACCCACTGCATCGGCGTGTATCCGGTCTCCTCCACGAAGCGGCGCGAGAACGTGCGCGCCGAGACCGCGGCCTGCCGCGCCAGGAGGTCGAGGGTGAGGGGTTCGTCGAGTCGGTGCAGGGCCCACTCCCGGGTGGCGGCGAAGCGCTCACCGAGCGGCTCGGGCACGCTGCGCGGCACGTACTGCGCCTGACCGCCGCTGCGGTAAGGGGCGGCGACCAGGCGCCGGGCCGCGTGATTCGACGCGGCGACCCCGAGGTCACCGCGCAGGATGTGCAGACACAGGTCGATACCGGAGGCGGCGCCGGCCGACGTCAGCACCTTGCCCTCGTCGACGAAGAGCACGTTCTCGTCGACCCGGACGTGCGGATGCCTCGCCGCGAGAGCCCGCGTGTAGTGCCAGTGGGTCGTGGCGCGCCGGCCGTCGAGCAGGCCGGTCGCGGCCAGAGCGAAGGCGCCGGTCGAGATGGCGGCGAGCCGCGCGCCCCTGCTGTGGGCGGCGACCAGCGCCTGGACGACGGCCGGCGGCGGATCCTCGCGGTCCGGGAACCGGTAGCCAGGGATGAAGACGAGCTCCGCCCACGCGAGCGCCTCCAGACCATGGGCCACGTGGTACGACAGTCCGTCCCCGCCGCTCACGAGCCCCGGCGCCGCGCCGCACAGCCGTACCTCGTACGGCATGCTCGCGCGCGTGGTGAACACCTGCGCGGGGATCCCGACGTCCAGGGGCTTCGCGCCTTCGAGGACGAGAACGGCGACGCGGCGAAGGCGGGAGGCGGACACGGGGACAGGCTACGCAGAGGTCAGGCGTCCTCGACGGTCGCGGTGACGGGCGTGCCGATCTCGACCGTGCGGCTGACCGTGCACAGGCGGTCGTGGGAGGTCTTCACCGCCCGGGGCAGGATCGTACGGGCCCGGTCCGCGCCCTCGCCGTCCGCGAAGGTGACGTCGAAGGTGACCGCGAGGTCGGTCAGCCGGTTGCCGAGCTCGTCGTTGATCTTGTTGCCGCTCACCACGACGGAGAAGGCAGCGGGCTCGGCGTGGCGGCTGGTGGCGAGGTCGACGTCGACCGCCGTGCAGCCGCCGAGGGCGGCGAGGAGGAGTTCTACCGGGGTGAACTCACTGTCCGATCCGGTGCCGAAGCTGATCGTGCCGCCTCGGATGTTGGTGGCGACGAAGTGTCCGGTGCTGGTGCGCTCGACGGTGACGGACCGCGCGGAATTTTCGCTCATGCCGAGGACATTAGTGCCAGGTGCTGTCCTTGATGACCGCACCGAAGTCCTCGCGTCACCACTCGCCCTCGAGCGCCTCCGTCAGCCGCGAGACGGCGGCGACGTCAGGCAGGCCGCGCAGCTTGGCCACGGCCTCACGGCCGCCGAACGCGCGCTGCTCGGCGGTCACCGTCGGATCGACCGCGCAATCGGCCTGTGCGTAGACGTAGTTGAGGTCCGTCGCGAAGAGCATCGAGAAGGCGTCCAGACCCTTGATCGCCGCGCGACCTCCGGCGTCCCGGTAGGCACGCGCCAGGCGCCGTGCCGCGTCGGCGTCGAAGCGGTTGCCGCCCGACCACACGTAGACGGCACGGGCCAGTTCACGCTCCGCCGAGACGGGCCCTGCGTTGTCCCAGTCGAGCAGGACCGGTCCGCCTGGTCCGACCAGGACGTTCTGCGGCCGCATGTCGAGATGGGAGGTCACTACGTCACCGGGGCGCGACGGCGAGACGTGCCGGGCCAGCTCGACGGCCGTCGTGGCGACGAACCGGCCCAGCTCCGCCGCCCAGGACAGGCCGGCCCGCTCGACCTTCCCGAGCAGTTCCGCCCAGTCGGAGGCCGGGTTGCAGCGTTCGTACCAGTCGCTCGGAGTCCCGCTCGCGTCCTCTCCCGCCTTGTGCAGGAGGGCGAGCGTACGGCCGCACCAGCTCAGCGTCTCCGGGTCCGAGGGGTCGGCCGCGGTGCCCTCGACCCAGTCGTACAGCTTCACCCAGGAACCTTCCGGGAGCCGTACGACATGGGCGCCGGTGCGGTCGGGCAGGAGACGGGGCGCGGAGATGCCCAGCGCCTCGGCAGCGCCGCGCAGTGCGGACTCGGCGCCGACGTCCGGGACGTCCTTCTCCAAGAGCAGCTCCTTCACCGCCCACGCGGTGCCGTTCCCGGAGAGCTTCCAGATCTGTCCCAGGGCGCCGCGGGTGACGGGCGTCATCGACCAGGTCCCTGCGCCGAGTCCATAGGCATCCGCGATGAACTCGCCCGTACTCCGCATGCAACTCCCCGTCCTTCTCGCCCGGTTGGCGAAGCGTACAAGGCGTACGTCGTGAACGAACACCGGTGCCGGAGAGGGGACCTGTGAAGCCGTCAGTCCTCTCTCCGGCACCGGCCGGGCGGTGCTAAGCCGTCACACACGGAAGATCTCGAGGAAGCTGCTCCAGAAGCCCTTCTTGGCCGGCTTCTGCGCCGCGGGTGCGGGGGCGGGGACGCGCGCCGCCTGCTGGGGCTGCTGGACGACGGTCGGGCGAGGAGCGGTGGGCACGCCGTACGCCGACGCCATCCTGGTCGCCGGGGTGGGGCTGAACTGGACGGGCAGGGTGGCCAGGGCGCGGTGGAACGGGCCCGGGCGCCACTCCAGTTCCTGGGCCGGGACGCTCAGGACCAGGTCGGGAAGCGCGTTGAGGATCAACTCGATGGCGGTGACCGCGATGACCTGGGCCGGGCTCTTGGCCGGGCAGGCGTGCGGGCCCGCACCCCAGGCCAGGTGGGCGCCGCGGCTGTGCGCCTGGCCCGACGAGGCGAGCGCGGGGTCGCTGTTGGCTCCCGCGAAGCTGATGACCAGGGGGGAGTTCGCCTGAACCACCACTCCACCGAGGTCGACGTCCTGGAGCGGGAAGTGCGTCGCGTAGTTGGCGATGGGCGGGTTGTTGAGCAGGACGTGGTCGAGGGCGTCCTCGATCTGCATGCTCGGCCCGTCCTCGCCGTCCCGGTCCAGGAGCAGCAGCAGGGAGTTGGCGATGAGGTTGCGCTCGGGCTCCACGCCGGCGCCGATCAGCATCACCAACTGGTCCTTGAGCTCCTCGTCGCTGAGGCCCGCGGGGTGCTGTACCAGCCAGGAGGTGATGTCGTCACCGGGCTCGCGGCGCTTGAGGGAGACCAGCTCCATGAAACAGGCGGTGAGTTCGTCGCTCGCCTTCAGCGCGTCCTTGCCGTCGAACATGTCCGCCATCGCGCTGGTGACCCGGTCGCCGATGGCGGCGGGGCAGCCGAAGAGCTTGTTCATCATCAGCAGCGGCAGCAGCTTGGCGTAGTCGTTGATCAGATCCGCGCGGCCCCGCTCGCTGAACTGGTCGATGAGGTAGGCGGCGATCGGCTCGACGTCCCGGCGGATGCGGGTGACGTTGAGGCGGTCGAGGCTCTCGGTGACCGCCTTGCGCAGCCTGAGGTGCTGGGCGCCGTCGGTGAACAGGCAGTTGGGCCGGTAGGCCATCATCGGCAGGACGGGGCTGTCGAGGGGGACCCGGCCGTCGTTGAGGGCGGTCCAGCGGCGGCCGTCGCGCGCGAACAGGTTGGGGTTCTGGAGCACGCGCAGGGCCGTCTCATGGCCGACGACGAGCGTCGCGTCCACGCCGGGGGCCAGTTCTACCGGGCCGGCGGGGCCGTGCGCGCGGAGGTAGTCGTAGACCTTCTGCGGGTCGGCGGCGAAGGAGCCGTCGTACATGGGGCATCTGGCCGCACCGGTGGCGGCCGTGTCGTGAACGTCCATGTCTGTGTCCTTTGGTGGCCCGGACCGTTCGGTCCGGGCGGGGGGTGGTGGTTCAGGCGGCGCGGTCGAGCAGGTGACGCACGAGGGCGATCAGGGCGCGGGCGGAGGAGCGCTGGTCGCGGGCGTCGCAGTAGATGACGGGAGTGTCCGGAAGCAGGTCGAGGGCTTCGCGGATCTCGTCCTCCTCGAAGTGGCTGGTCTGCGAGAAGGTGTTGACGGCGATCGCGTACTCGAGGCCGTACTCGTCGATCAGGTCGATGACCGGGAACGTCTCCTCCAGCCGGGAGGGGTCGACGAGGAGCAGGGCGCCGAGCGCGCCGCGGGCCATGTCCTCCCACAGCTGCATGAAGCGCTGCTGTCCGGGGGTGCCGAACAGGTACAGCACCAGCTCGTCGCTCAGGGTCAGCCGGCCGAAGTCCAGCGCCACGGTGGTGGTCGCCTTCTCCGGTGCCCCGCGCAGGTCGTCGACGTGCATCGACGCCTGCGTCATCTTCTCCTCGGTGCGCAGCGGAGTGATCTCCGACAAGGACCCGATGAAGGTCGTCTTGCCCACGGCGAAGTGTCCGACCACCAGGATCTTCGCGGCGGTGGTCACGTCGGCGGAGACGTAGATGGAGCCGTTCGCCCCGGGGTCAGCCGATGTTGAGGGTTTCGAGTCCATGCAGAACCTTCTCGAGTATCGCTCGGGGAACGTGCTGGGCGGGGGCCGGTTCAGCGCGGCGCAGGAGGTGCCCCTGTTCGAATAAATCGGACAGCAGCAGTCGGGCCACGCCGACGGGCAGTCCCAGATGCCCGGCGACCTCGGCGACCGACAGGTAGCCGCCCGAACAGAGCTCCCAGATGGCCCGTACCTCGGGTCCGGCCCCGAGCGGCAGGGTCCGGTCGGGGGCCAGGCACACCAGCGTGTGCAGGGCCAGGTCGTCGTCGGAGGGGAGACGGCGGCCGCCCGTGATGACGTAGGAGCGGACGAAGTCGCTGGTTACCGGAGCGTCCTCGCCTGGCCAGGTCATGCGTCTACGCCGGTGTGCTGGCGGGGCGTGGCGCTCATCGCCTTGGTCAGCGCGCCCACCGTCTTCTGCATCCGGATCGACATGGCCTCCATGTCGACGTCCAGGGCGGTCGAGACGGCGAGGTAGGAGCCGCTGCCCCCGGCGATGAGGAAGATCCATCCGCCGTCGAACTCGATCAGTGTCTGCTTCCAGAGACCCTTGCCGCCGCCCACGAACGGGGCGACGCTGCGGCACAGGGACTGCAGGGAGCTCATCGCGGCGGCGTTCCGCTCGGCGTCGTCACGGACGATGCCGTCGGACCGCTGCATCAGCAGGCCGTCCGCCGAGACGAGGATGGCGTGCCGGGCTCCGCGTACCTCGAGCACGTCGTTCAGCACCCACGACAGGTCGGGATTCACTGGTTCTGAGTTCCTTCCGTGTTGTCCGAGTCCCGCCCGAGCAGGGTTCCGCGAGCGAATGCCTTGAGCCGTGAGGCAGTCTCTTCGCCGGCCGCGTCCAGGTCGGGTGCGTCCGCGCTGGGCGTGGCGACCACGGAGACGGCGCCGTTGCGGCGGCGACGGCGCTTGGGCAGGCCTCCGGCCGTCTGTCCGACGACGAGGGAGGCGACCGGGGTCGGCTTGGCCGCCGCCGGCTCCCCCTCGTGCTCGTCGAGTTCGATGGGTGCGGGTGCGGGCACGTCCGCCGTCAGGAGGTTCTCGGGCACCCGGATCACGGCACGCACACCGCCGTAGGGGGAGACCGCGTCGACGGAGACGTGGAACCCGTAGTGGGCGGCGAGCTTCCCGGACAGGGCGAAGCCGAACTTGGGCGGGTCGCCGAGGCTCGTGATGTCCACGGAACCGCCGCTGGTCAGCAGGGACGCGGCGCGGGCCTTGGTCTCCTGGTCCATGCCGAGACCGGCGTCGTCGACGATCAGGCAGATCCCGGTGGGGACGGCCTGGATGTTGATCTCGACGGGGGTGCCGGGGGCGCTGTACTTGGTGGCGTTGTCCAGCAGTTCGGCCAGGACCATGGCGACCGGTTCTACAGCGCGGCTGGTGATCGCGACGCTGGCCTGGGAGTGGACCTTGACCCGCTCGAAGTCACGGATCCGCCCCTGGGCGCTGCGGGCGACGTCGTACACCGAGGCGTCCCGGTCACGGCGGCCGAGCCAGCCGCCGCAGAGCACCGAGATGCCCTTGGTACGGCGGCTGAACTGGCTTCCGGTGTGGTCGACCAGCATCAGGTCGGCGAGGACCGCGTGGTCGTCGCCGTACTTCTGCTGGAGTCCGTCGAGCAGGGACAGCTGCTCCTCGGCGAGGGTCGCCAGGGTGCCGACGGCCGACTTCAGGGTCGCCTTGGTCGCCGACTCGGCGTCCTTGCGCACCTCTTCCAGGTCCGCGGCGTGCCGTGCGCTCACCGAGGAGTAGGTCGTCTGGAGCTCGGCGAGCTGACCTCGCACACTCGCCATGTCGCCGTGCAGTTTGTTGTTGTTCGCGCGGAGCTGGATGTTGGTTCTCCGTGCGCGCATCACTGCGAAAACCGCAGCGATGAGTATCACGAGCAGGACCCACAGGAGTGGATCTTCGAACAATGACGTCATGAGACTCTCTTCAAGTCGCCTCGCGTCGGGAGACTGACCGTGCATGGGACCCCCGGAGACGCCCGCCGCCGTGCGGCGCGGACCTACCGGCGGACCAACCGTCACTCCTTCACGATGGGGCCGTTTTGGCTGTCCCCCGTACGCGCGTATGACGCGTCATCAGCCTACTGAAAAGTGTAATGATCTTATCAGGAGCCACAGTGTCAACAGGCGTACCAGGGGCCACACTTGACGACTCTCCACAAAGAACCCGCAAAGGACTCATCGGCCCGACGGGGCGATGACGGGTGGCGGACATGTCAGGGCGCTGGTCGCCACGGCGGCGTTCCACGGGCAAGCCCCTGTTCCGGCCACCCTTTCATGATCGTCGCGCAGCCTACCAAGGCCGTGAGAACGCTTTCCCCCCGCTCGGGGAAAACTCGTTTGCGGTCACCGGGCCCGCCCCGGACCCTTGCCCCATGCCCTATCTCCTGCGCGCCGCCGCGCCCACCGACGCGCCGGCCGTCACCGAGTTGCTCAACGCGATCGACCGGATCGAGATCGGGCGGTCCGAGACCGATCTGCACACGGTGGAGTCCGACCTCGGGCACCCCGGGGTCGACCTCGACCGTGACTCCTGGCTCGCCTTCGACGGATCGCGCCTGGTGGCGTACGCCCTGGTGTGGGACGACTCGAAGGGCGAGCGCATCGACGCCGACCACTACGTGCTGCCCGACCACCAGCAGGCCGGCGAACTCCTCCTGGAGGCGGTCGAGACCAGGGCACTGGAGAAGGCCCGGGCGAACGGCGCCCCGAAGGCCGTACTCCATCTGCACCTCAACTCGGCGCCCACGACCGACCTCGCGCTGATACGGGCGCGCGGCTGGTCGGTCGTACGCCGCTATCACGTGCTGGAGCGTGCGCTGCGGGCCGCCGAGGACCTGCCCCCCGAGCCGCCCGCGGGCGTACGGGTGCGGCCCTGCGCCCAGGAGGCGGACCGGAAGCAGGCGTACGCCCTCTACCAGGCCTCCTTCGCCGAGCACTTCGACTTCCAGCCGCGCCCGTACGAGCAGTGGCTGCACGACGTCCACGCCGACCGGCTCGACTGGTCCCTGGTGTGGCTCGTCTCCACCGAGGACCTCGGGGACGTCGGTTTCCTGATCGCCCGCGACGACCGCGAGGCCATGGGATGGATCCGCAGTGTCGGAGTCGTCCGCGAGGCCCGCGGCCGGGGCCTCGGAGGGCTGCTGCTGCGGCATGCCTTCGCGGCGTTCGCGGCCCGGGGCCGGGACACCGTGGGGCTCGGCGTGGACACCGAGAACGCCACCGGGGCCCCCGTGTTGTACGCGCGCCACGGAATGTCGGTGCATTACGCCGTGGACACCTGGGAAATCATCGTGAGTTGAATGCGTATGACCGTCAGAA
Organism: Streptomyces sp. NPDC005483; assembly: GCF_040606035.1. NCBI lineage: Bacteria > Bacillati > Actinomycetota > Actinomycetes > Kitasatosporales > Streptomycetaceae > Streptomyces > Streptomyces sp. NPDC005483. Next base: position 288,294 of record NZ_JBEXEA010000007.1, on the reverse strand, counting down.
ACCGCCGTCAATTCGTTCCGCGCAGCAATGCGCAGACGAAGTTCTCCTGAACGGCGCGCATTTCCTGAAGCCCTTCCGCATCGGCGGATCGGGTGATCTGGGCGGTAACCGAGAAGGTCAGTGAACGGCGGCCGTCGGGGGTGGCCGCGATCAACTGGGTATAACCGAGCGTGTTGCCCGTATGGCCGAGGACGACGCCGCATCGCGTCTCGTACCGGAAGACGGCAAGGCCCGCGGAGTTGCGGCCCGGTCCGGCGGGCTCGGACGCGCCCTCGACCCACTGCCGCTGCTGCTCGACGGCCGTCCTGCCGTACAACCGCCCGCCGGCGTAGCCCCGGATGAAGCGGGTCATGTCGGCCGGCGTGGACACGATGCCTCCGGAGGCCCAGACACCCGACATGCCGATGACCTCGCTGACGTCCTCCGGACGCGCCGGCGAGCTCACGTCGTAACCGTGCAGGTACGGCTTCGGCATCCGGCTCCCCTGCGGCAGGCTGGTGGAGTGCAGCCGGAGCGGCGCGTAGACGAGTTCACGCAGGAGGTTTTCGTACGGCGTGTGGGTCGCCGCCTCCGCCATGAGCGCTACGGCGATGTTGTCCGAGTTCGAGTAGCGGTACTGCGTGCCCGGCTTGAAGAGCAGGGGTTCGCCGGCGACGTAGTCGAGCAGGCGCCGGGAGTCGAAGTGGTGGTGGGGGTCGGCCCGCAGCTCGTTGATGAACCCCTCGCTCCGAGAGTAGTCCGGCAGACCGCTGGTGTGGTTGAGGAGTTGACGGAGCGTCACTGACCGCCATGCGGCGGGGAGTCGGGGAAGCCGTTTGCCCAGGGTGTCGTCCAGGCGCAGAGCGTGGTGGTCGACCAGGGTGAGGGCCACCGCCCCGCTGAAGGCCTTGGCCGTGCTCGCGATGCGCATGTGGTCGTCGGGGCGGGGCGGCCGGCCCGTACGGATGTCGGCGGCACCGGCGCGCACCACGCGGGTCCCCTTCTCGGTCTGCAGGACGGCGATGGCTCCGGGCGGGCCGCCCGGCCGGTGCACGAAGTCGTCGAGCTGGCGTTGCAGCGTCTGGTCGCCCGACGGGTCGGCGGCGGCACCGGCCGTCGCCGGGGGCAGTGCGGTGAGACCGGCGGTGAGGCAGACCGCGAGGACGGATGCCGCTCGCAGGCGGGATCGGCGGAGGGACATGCGGGCTCCCGAAGGTGGGGACATCGTGGCCCGTCGAGCCTCACCGGGAGCCACGGTCGCCTGCTTCCCGTGCTGCTGCATACGGACCCGTGGCAGGGCCACGCGGTGGTGCCGCGAATTCACCCCCCCTGGATCAGCAGTCGCCGTTGTTCAGCTCGGTTTCCAGGTACAACAGCATCACCCGAGGCGGCCGCCGGGGGTACGGTCCGAATTCGGTTTCCCGGATCCAGAATAACCACGTCGATTTCGAGATGCCATGTCGGCCGGAGTCCCCCACCCGCTCTGCCCCCGCGGGCTGAGCAGGGGTGGCTGTCCGCCGGTGGAGCCGCGCGGCGGACCGTCACCCCTGCTTCTCGCTCGTGCCGGTCGATGTCACATCGAACGGCGGCTGGTGCGTCGTAGCAGAACGAAGCCGGAGATCAGGAGGAGCGCACCGAGTGCCGCCGGCCACAACTGGGTGCCGGTCTCGGCGAGACTGCTCTGGTTGCCCTGAGGTTCGGGCTGTGCGGCGACCGGGGGCTGGGCGACGGCACCGGGGGCGTCGGTGGTGGTGTCGTCCTGGGGAGCGGGCTGGGTCGCCTGGTCGTTGCTGTTGCTGTTCGCGTTCCCGTTCACGGGCGATGGGGCGGTCGTGCTGTGGGCGGTGGGTGAGCTGAAGGTCTTCGGCTCGTTGTCGGCGGGGGCGGTGGTCTGGTCGCCCGCGGGAGCTTCGGCGGTCTGCGTGGGCTGTTGCTGCGGCTCGTCGCCGTTGCCATTGCCGTTGCCGTTCCCGGGGGTTTCCTCGGAGCCGTTCCCGTCGTCGTTCCCGTTAGCCGGGTCCTGACTGGCGCCGGGGTCCGGGGCGGAGCCGTTGCCGTTGTCACCGCCGGCGTTGCCGTTGCCGCCGTTGTTGTCTCCGTTGCCTCCGTTGTTGTTGCCGTTGCCGCCGCCGTTGCCCGGATCGTCCTGGCCCGTGCCCGCGCCGCACTTACGGCCGTCGTTGATGCAGCCGACCATCTCGTTCATCAGGTTCTCGTCGAAGACGTTGATGAAGTCGCCGTGGTCGGTCACGGGCTTGTGGAGCTGCTCCGGGAAGGAGTCGACCGCGAACAGCGGAGTCGTGCGGCCGCCGTCGTTCAGGCTCGGCGCGTCGACGCCGTAGACGATCCGCTGGACCAGCTGCGGGATGGCCTGGAAGCCCTCGGGGCAGGTGCCGTCGTTCTGGGCGAACGCCACGTGGGTGCGGTGGTTGGCGCTGTCGATGTTGCGCCCGTCCCAGCAGCTCTGGAACTTGAAGGTGCGCACCACGTCACTGCCCTGCGGGCACAGCGGGTACTTGTCCTTCAGCTGCCGGTCCTCGAACCCGGTGCAGCTCCAGGACGCGTTGGCGTTGGCGGTGCCGTTGACGAAGGCCTTGGCGTCGCCGGTGATGATGCGCAGCAGCCGCGGCATCGCGGTGACCTTGCTGCGGGGGTTGCCCACGAACGTCAGCGTCACCTCCTTCGGCGTGACGATCTGGCCGGCGTTGCCCTCGATGCCGCCACCGGGCTTGGCGGCATCCTTTTCCTGCGTCCCGTTCTGGAGCCGGATCACGGGCCAGTAGTACGTGGACTTGTCGCCCTGGTCGGCACAGCTCGTCTGGGCGTTCGCCAGGTCCTGGTCGCTCGCGAAGGCGGTGTTGGACTGGTTGCCGACGTAGTCGTGGAAGTGGTGGGCACCGTTGGAGACACCCGGGGCCACGATGACGTTGTCCGAGTTGAACAGCCCGTTCGCGTTCACACCGCAGCTGGTGACGAAGGTACCGCGGGAGGCGTCGCCCTGAGCCGGCGGCGCCTGTGCGGCGGGCGGAGCGCTGTTGATGTCGGCGTAGTCCGCGGCGACGGGGCCGTTGCCGGCCTGGCCGCCGTTGCCCTGCTGACCGCCCTGGTCCTGACCGTTCCCCTGCTGGTCGCCCTGGCCCTGACCGCCCTGGTTCTGACCGTCCTGGTTCTGACCGTCGCCCTGCTGATCGCCCTGGTCCTGGCCATCGCCGTTCTCGTTCTCGGTCTGGCGCAGGGTGCAGTCGGCCATGTCGCCGAGACCGTCCTGCTGTGCCCCGGCACGTTCGAGGGCGGCGGTGATGCGGTCGATCGTGGCGGCGCGGTTCTCCTGGAGCGGGTCGACGATACGGCTCTGCGCGGACTCGCGGTCCGTGACCGACGGGTCCTGGAGCTGCTGGTATGCCTCGGCTATCTGCTGGTCCAGCAGGGCGAGTTCCTTGTCGACGTCCGCCCTCGACGCGTCGGGCACGCTGGTGAGCGTGTCGCCGACGTCCGGGCAGTCGATCGTGACCGCCCCCCACGACGTCTGCTGCGGCGTGCCGCTCTCCGTGGCGGAGGCGTACACGTTCGCCGCGACCAGGCCACCACCCCCCAGCATCAGGGCCACTGCGGCGAAGGTCGCACGTCGTGCGCCTGTCGGTCGTCTGCGATTGCTGCGTCCCACGGAATACTCCTGCGCGTGTCGGCTCTCCGGGCATGCAAATCCCTCGCCCCATACGGACGGCGGGCCCCCCGTGTTCAAGCGACTCGGAAATTCACAGCACTCTCATACGGAACACCGGGTTCCACCACCACCTCCCGAACCTCTGTGCAGGGAAACGAGGTGACTCGCACACATCTGCGCCCCTACGGTTCTCGTCATGAACAGCGCGGGCACCGGGCGCCTCCTGAACGTCGTGGACGTCGAAGCCACTTGCCGGCCCGGCTCCCCTCCGCCGGGCGCGGTCGGCGAGATCATCGAGATCGGGCTGACGGTCGTGAACCTGTCGAGCGCCGAGCGGGTCGCGCGGCACCGGATCCTGGTGCGGCCGGCCCGGTCCGAAATCAGTGACTTCTGCACGGAGTTGACCGGCCTCACCCAGGACGAGGTCGACGGGGGGCTGCCGTTCGGGGAGGCCTGCCGTCTGCTCGCCGCCGAGCACGCCTCCGGTGCGCGCCCGTGGGCGAGTTGGGGCGACTACGACCGTCATCAGTTCGCCCGGCAGTGCGGGGCCACGAGGACGCCGTATCCCTTCGGCCGTCGCCACACCAACGCCAAGGCGGTCTTCACCGAGGCGCACGGCCTGCGCAAGCGCCCCGGTATGGCGCAGGCCCTCGGGAGGGCCGGGCTGCCGCTCGAAGGACGGCATCACCGCGGTGAGGACGACGCGTGGAACATCGCGGCGCTCGTGCTGCATCTGGCGGGGCGGGGCGCGTGGCCCGGGGAGTGAGCGAGCACGTCGCTCCTGCGCGAGCTGCGGGAGGAACCCGATCTCGTCCCCGTGGCCTGGAGCCTTCTTCAGGAGGTCCGTCCGCTCGCGGCGCTGGGAGCGGAACTCAGCCCGATGACGATGACGGTCTGCGACACGACGATCACCGGCCTCCCCCGATCCGCCGCCCACCCCTCCCCCCGACCGAAGGCCGGCCTCCCCCGCCCGCCCCGATCCCGATGTGCCGCCGTGTCGAAGGCGTCCCGCCGGGTACTCGGGGCTCCCGTCACGGCCCCTTGGGTGCGGGCCGGCCAGGAAGGGGGCACTGATGACGCAGCACGCCGACGACGACGTCGACCGCCACGGGGGCGTCGCCGGACTGCGACTGGCGACCGGAGCGACAGGGGGCGCGGCCGACGCGTTCGCCTCGAGTCTGCCCGTCGACCGCAACCAGGCGATCCTGGAGGCGGCCAAGCAGGTCGGCGCGATCCTGAAACGGGAAGGGCATCCGTTCGCGCTCGCGGGCAGTGTCGCCGTGTACGCCCATGGTGGCGCCCAGAATCTGCAGCACGACGTCGACTTCGCCATCCTCCCCGAGGACGCGCAGTCCGTGGCCGAGACGCTCCGCGAGGCGGGTCTGGAGGTGCGGACACCCCCGGAGGACTGGCTGCTGAAGGCAGACTGCATGGGCCAGCAGGTCGACCTGATCTTCGAGCTGGCACACCAGCCGGTCACCACGGAACTGCTGGCGCGGGCCGACGAACTCTCGGTGGACTCGGTCTTCATGCCCGTGCTCTCCCCGACCGACCTGCTGCACAGCCTGCTGTCCGCGTTCTCCGAGCACCACTGCGACTTCGGGGCCGTCCTGCCGATCGCCCGCACGCTGCGGGAGAAGGTGGACTGGGACGCCGTACGCCGCGGCTGCGGGGACGCGCCGATGCCGGACGCGTTCTTCTACTTCCTGGAACGGCTGGAGGTCATCGCGCCGAGGACGAAGGAGGAACGGCCATGAACGGGCCCCTGGAAGAACACGCGGAGCACCCGGAGGAGAACGTCGAGTACCGCGTCGCCCACCTGCGTGACCGGCTCGCCGCGGAGGAGCTCGGCGAGCTGGGAGTCCGCGCCGAGGTGCGGGCCGGAGGGGTGGTCGTCACCGGCACGGTGCCGTCCGCGCAGTGCCGGGAGACCGTACTGCGGACCGTCCGCGAGGAGCTGGCCGGGCTGTCCCTGCACACCGATGTGGTGGTGGCGGAGACCGCCACACCCGATCATGCGGAGGAACTGCCGTGATCCGCGTCGCCGCCGTGGGGGACATCCACATGGGCCCCGAGAGCCAGGGCCTGCTGCGCCCCGCCTTCGACACGCTGCCCGACTGCGCCGACCTGCTCCTGCTGGCCGGGGATCTCACCCGGCACGGCACCCCGGAGGAGGCCCGGGTGGTGGCCCAGGAGGTACGGGACCTCCCGGTGCCGGTCGTGGCGGTCCTCGGCAACCACGACCACCACGACGAGCAGCCCGAGAAGGTCGCCGCCCTGCTGGAGGACGCCGGTGTGCGGGTTCTGGAGGGCGAGGGGACGATCGTCGAGTGCGGTGGCACGCGCGTGGGTGTCGCCGGCACCAAGGGGTTCGGCGGCGGGTTCGTGGGCCGCAGCGCCGGGGAGTTCGGCGAGCCGCTGATGAAGGAGTTCGTACGGTACTCACGGCGCTGTGCGGACGGACTGCGCACCGCGCTGGAGGAACTGGAGCGGCAGGGCTGCGGGACACGCGTCGCGCTCACCCACTTCTCCCCCGTCGCGGACACGCTGGCCGGTGAGCCGCCGGAGATCTATCCGTTCCTCGGCAGCTATCTGCTGGCCGAGGCGATCGACACCGCGGGTGCCGACCTGAGCGTGCACGGGCACGCCCACGCCGGCACCGAGCACGGGATGACGGCCGGCGGCGTGCGGGTGCGGAACGTGGCCCAGCCCGTGATCCGGCGGGCGTTCAACGTGTACCACCTGCACGCCGACTGACGGTTCCTCAGCTGCGGACCGAGGCCCGGTCGTGGTCCTCCCACGCCTCGTCCCGCAGCTCCGGGCGCAGCAGGACCTCCACCGCGGTGCAGGCCAGCGCCTCCGCCGCCGCGAGCATCACCTGCCGTCCGCGCTCGGAGCCGGCCGCGACGGCGAACTCCGGGGTGTGGTCCGAGCCGTCCTCCTCCATGATCGCCACGAAGGGGTGGATGGCGGGCACCCGTCCGCTGACGTTGCCGACGTCGGAGGAGCCCAGGTAGACGCCCGGCGCGGGCGGGGTCATCTCGATGCCCGTTGCCGCCAGGTGCCGGGCGAACCGGGCCGACAGCGCCGTGCTGTCCCGGAAGTGCTCGTAGCGCGGCGTGGCCCGTTCCACCGTGACCGTCGTGCCCGTCGCCCGCGCCACCCCCTGGGCGCAGGTCAGCAGCTCCCCGGCCAGGTCCTCCAGGGCGACCGTGGTCAGCGCGCGCAGCCCGAACAGGCCCTCCGCGTACTCGGGGACGATGTTGGTCGCCCTGCCGCCGTCCGTGACGATGCCCTGCACGTGCGAGCCCTCGGGCAGCCTGCGCCCGACCACGGCCAGCGTGTTGAACAGCTGGATGAGCGCGGCGAGCGCGTCGATGCCCTCGGTGGGGTTCCCGGTCGGGTGGGCGGCGCGCCCGCGGAACCCGACACGGTACTGGGCCTGCGCGGTCAGCGGCGCCCACTGCCAGCTGTGCACCCCGGGGTGAAACATCAGCGCCGCGTCGACGTCGTCGAACACCCCGGCGTCGGTCTCGGCGACCTTGCCGCCACCACCCTCCTCCGCGGGCGTGCCGATGGCCCACACGGTGCCCGCGTCCCGGTCGAGCACCGCTCGGGCGGCCAACGCCGCGCCCAGGCCCGCCGCGGCGATCAGGTTGTGGCCGCAGGCGTGGCCGAGGCCGGGCAGGGCGTCGTACTCCAGCATCAAGGCCACCGCGGGGCGGGTCCTGGTGCCGGAGCGTGCGGTGAAAGCGGTGGGGAGTCCGGCGACGTCCCGACGCACCTCGAACCCCGCCCATTCGAGTTCGCCGCACAGCAGCGCGGCCGCCCGGTGTTCCTCGAAGGCGTACTCCGGGTCGGAGTGCAGCATCCGCGCCATGTCCCACAGCCGATCCGCCCGTGCGGCCACCTCTCCGCGCACTCGCGCGAGCACCTCGTCCACGGCGTCGGTCACATCGGCCTCCCTGGAGCGTCGTACGCCTGTGTTCTGGTGCGGGTTCCTTCGAGCGGCCCGGCTTACACCCGGGCACCGTTACCGGCTCCGTGACACGGGTACTCAGGAGCGACCGGCGGGAGTTGTCAGGGAGGCCTCCATGAAGGCGGACCGGATCGCGGATCCATGGGGCGCCCGAACGCCGTACCGGCGCCACGACCCCTGGCCCTCCAGGGTGGACTCCTATCTCGCGGAGGGGGTGGAGCCCGGCGCGGTGCACCGGTGGGTGCGGGCGGCGTCGCTGCTGCACTCCGGTGGTGACGCCATGGACATCGCCGTGGTCGACGGCCGTATGGCGGGCGTACGGGGGCGGGCGACGGAGCGCGTCAGCCGGGGCAGGCTCGGGCCGAAGGACCTGTTCGGCTGGCAGGCGAACGTCTCCTCGGACCGGCTGACCAGGCCGCTCGTACGGCGTGGCGGGCATCTCGTGGAGACGGACTGGGACACCGCGATGGAGCTGGTGGCCGGCCGTACCCGGGAACTGCTGGCGGAGCGCGGGCCCGGTTCGATCGGCTTCTACACCAGCGGGCAGCTGTTCCTGGAGGAGTACTACACGCTCGCAGTGCTGGCCCGGGCGGGGATCGGCACCAACCATCTCGACGGCAACACCAGGCTGTGCACCGCGACGGCCGCCGAGGCGCTGAAGGAGTCCTTCGGCTGCGACGGCCAGCCGGGCAGCTTCGACGACCTCGACCACGCAGACGTGATCGCGCTGTTCGGCCACAACATGGCCGAGACGCAGAGCGTGCAGTGGGCGCGTGTCCTGGACCGGCTGGCGGGCGGCGATCCACCGCGGCTGCTGTGCGTGGACCCGCGCCCGACCCAGGTGGCCCGGCACGCGACCGTGCACCTGGCACCGCGTGTCGGCACCAACGTGGCGCTGCTGGACGCCCTGCTGCACGAGACGATCCGGCACGACCGGGTCGACCGCGACTTCGTCGAGGCGCACACGGTCGGCTTCGAGGAACTGTCCGAGCGGGTCGCGTCCTGCACGCCCGAGTGGGCCGCGGGCATCTGTGACGTCCCGGCCTCGCGGATCACCGAGGCGGCCGAACTCGTCGGCACCGCGGACGCCCTGCTGTCCACCGTCCTCCAGGGCGTCTACCAGGCCCACCAGGCCACCGCCGCGGCCGTGCAGGTCAACAACCTGCACCTGATCCGCGGGATGCTGGGCCGTCCGGGCGCCGGCGTGCTCCAGATGAACGGGCAGCCCAGCGCGGAGAACACCCGCGAGTGCGGTGCCGACGGCGATCTGCCGGGCTTCCGCAACTGGCAGAACGACAGCCATGTGGCCGACCTGGCGAAGGTGTGGAACGTCGAGCCGGACAGGATCCCGCACTTCGCGCCGCCCACGCACGCGATGCAGATGTTCCGCTACGCCGAGCAGGGCTCGATCGGGATGCTCTGGATCAGCGGCACCAACCCGGCCGTGTCACTGCCGGAACTGGCCCGCATCCGCGCCCTGTTGGCCCAGGAACGGCTCTTCACCGTCGTACAGGACCTGTTCCTGACGGAGACGGCCCGGCTCGCCGACGTCGTGCTGCCGGCCGCCACCTGGGGCGAGAAGACCGGCACGATCACCAACGCCGACCGGACCGTCCACCTGTGCGAGAAGGCGGTCGAGCCGCCCGGCGAGGCCAGGCCCGACCTGGACATCTTCCTCGACTTCGCGCGGCGCATGGACTTCCGCGACAAGGACGGCGGACCGCTGATCGGCTGGCGGGAGGCCGAGGAGGCGTTCGAGGCCTGGGAGCGGTGCAGCGCGGGCCGCCCCTGCGACTACACGGGCCTGTCCTACGACCGGCTGCGCGAGGAGGGCGGCGTCCAGTGGCCGTGCACCGAGGCGAACCCGCGGGGCACCGAACGGCTCTACGCGGACGGCATCACCTGGGCCCACCCCGACGACTGCGAGAGCTACGGCAAGGACCTGGAGACCGGGGCCGCCATGGATCCGGCGGAGTACCGCTCGCTCAATCCGGACGGCAAGGCCGTGCTCAAGGCCGCCGCGTACATCGAGCCGCACGAGATGCCGGACGAGCGGTATCCGTTCCAGCTCTCGACGGGCCGTACGCTCTACCACTTCCACACCCGGACCAAGACCGGCCGCGTGCCGCAGCTCGACGAGGCCGCGCCCGAGGTGTGGGTGGAGGCCTGCGCGGCGGACGCGGTGCGGCTGGGGCTGGGCGAGGGCGATCTCGTCCGGGTGGCCACCCCGCGCGGCGCCCTGGAGGCGCGGCTGCGGGTGACGGACATCCGGCCGGGGCTGCTGTTCGTGCCCTTCCACTACGGCTACTGGGACACCGAGGAGGGCGACGGCCCGGACGGCGGCGGCCCGGGGCGCGCCGCGAACGAGACGACGATCACCGACTGGGACCCCGCCTCCAAGCAGCCCCTGTTCAAGACCGCGGCCGCCGCGCTCTCCCTCGTCACCCCCGCGGACGGACGGCACGCCCCGGCGCCGACCACCACCGCGTCGGCTCCGTCGGACCCCGGCTCCGTGCCGGCCACCACCGGCGGGCGGCAGGCGTACGCGACACAGAGCAGTGAGCCGGGAGGCACGCCATGAAGGACGGCATCGCCCACACCCTGCGCGCCCTGCACCACGGGGAGCAGCGGCTGGCGTGCGACCTGGTGGCCGTGTCGGAACGGCACGCCGAGGAGCACGAGGTCCACCATGTCGCCACCGACCTCGCCGCCTGGTCGCGCGACCATGCCGGACGGCTCGCCGAGTTCGCCGCGGCCGAAGGGCTGCGCCTCGACGACGACACGCCGGAGCCCACCACCGGCGAGGGATCACAGGGACTGCTGCTCCTGCACGACCTGCGCGCCCTGCACCTGGCCGCCACGGAGAACTCGCTGCACTGGGAGATGCTCGCGCAGGCCGCCCGGGCGACCCGGGACGAACGGCTGCTGGAGCTGGTGTCGGCGTGCCACCCGCAGACGCTGCGCCAGCTGCGCTGGACCGACACGTTGATCAAACAACTGTCCCCACAGGTCCTGACAAGCCTGTGACCAGGCATAGGGAGTGCGGCTGAGGGCACCCGAGGGGCGGAGGTGGAAGAACATGGGACACGGAGGAAACGTCGTCGACGAGCTGGTGACCGATCACCACGAGGTCGAGGAGCTGTTCGGGAAGATCGAGGCGCTGGCGCCCGGTGACAAGAACCGGAAGGTCTACGCCGACCAGGCCACCATGGAGCTGATCCGGCACTCGGTCGCGGAGGAGGAGTACCTCTACCCGGCGGTCCGGGAGCACCTGGTCAACGGGAACACCATGGCGGACCGGGAGATCGAGGACCACTCCAAGGCCGAGCAGCTCATGAAGGACCTGGAGAGCTGCGAGGCGGACGATCCCGAGTTCGACCGGCTCATTGGTGAGCTGATGACCGAGGTCCGCTCGCACATCGCCGAGGAGGAGGAGACCCTCTTCCCGCAGCTGCGTGTCGCGTGCTCGGAGAAGGAGCTGAACGAGCTGGGCGACAAGGTGCGCCGTGCCAAGAAGATGGCGCCGACCCGCCCGCACCCGTCGGCCCCGGACACTCCTCCGGCGAACAAGCTGCTCGCCCCGGGGGCCGGCCTGGTCGACCGGCTGCGGGACGCGCTCTCGGGCCGGGGCAAGCACGACTGAGGCCCGGGGACGCGGTCCCCAGCGAGCGTGGGCGCACGACCGACGTCGCTGCGCTCGATCAGAGGGGCGGGGGAAACGCCCGTGCGTTTCCCCCGCCCCTCTGGCATGCCCGTCAGGCGGCGAGCGCCTCGTCCGACCCCAGCCGGTCCAGGAGCTCGCCCCGGTGCAGCCCGGCCACCGGGGCGAGCAGGTCCGGGTGGCGGAGCAGGGCTGCGGCATCGCGGTCGGTGGCGTCCGGGGCGAGCAGCCGGCGGAACGCGGCCGGCGAACCCGTCGTGTGCTCGCTCTCCGCGATGTCCGCCACCGCCCGTTCGGCCAGCCCGGGGTCGCTGAGCAGACAGGCCGCCCAGCTGGCCACGACCTCGTCCACCCAGGTGCGCCAGGCATGCTCCTCGGCGTCCCGGTCGGCAGCGGTGTCCGCGCCGGAGACCCAGTCGAGACGGGCGGAGCCGCCCGGGCCCGCCATGCCGACGAGCGCGGCGTCCATCGCCGTCGGATAGCGCAGCCACGCGGCGACCGTCACGGCCTGGCGTGCCTGCACCTCGCACAGCGCGGCGGCCAGCGCGCCGCCCGTCGGCGGATAGGCGCGGGTCAGCCAGTGGGCGGTCGCCGCGATGACCGGGGAGAGATCTGCTTGCACTGCCGGGCCGCCCGAGGTGCTGGTGGGAGAGGGGACTGCGCGAACCGTAGCCCGCGGGCCCGCCAGGACGACATGGCTCCGGTCGCACCCGGCACGTGGCTTCGGCCACACCGGCCCCCTCCCGCGCCTACGCCTCCAGCCAGAACCGGGTGCGCTTCAGCCACAGATCCAGCAGCTCCGAGTCCCCTCGCGTCTCGACCCCGGGCGCCGGGCGGGCGTAGAGGAACAGGAGCAGGTCCGTCACCGGCCCGCGCACGCTCGCGGAGGCCGGGCCGGCCCCGCGTCGCCACCCCGGCCGCTCGCCGCCGAGGTCCAGCAGCCACTCCCCCGCCGCCCCCGCGTCGAAGCCCAGGGTCCGCCCGGGCCCGAGCAGCTCCGGCACGCCCGGCAGGGGCTCGTAGGCCTCGGGCACGGTGGAGAACTCCAGCCACTCCTCCACGGCGTCCACCGCGAGCGACTCCTCGACCACGAACTCCGCCCCGGTCACCAAGGCCGCGTCGGCCCGGTGCAGCAGGGTCTCGTACGTCATGCGCCGGGCCCAGAACATCGTGGACTGCTGGACCAGTTGCTCGTCGGCGGGGGTCCACACCGGTACGTCGGGTCCGGTTGCGCGCAGTGTGCCGGCCAGCCGCGCGGCGCCTTCCACGAGCCAGTCGCCGAGCGCCCGGTCGTCGAGGCCGGCGTAGGCGGCGGGGTCGTCGACCGGGTCGTCGTCGATCGGCTCGGTGGCCCGGGTCCGTACGATCTCCTCCGCCCACCGGTGGTCGCCGCCCACGTGCCGCAGCAGCCGCCCGAGGTGCCAGCCGGGGCAGGTGGGTACCGGCGCGCTCGAATCGGCGCCCCGGACATGCTGGGCGAGCAGGCCGGTCTGGGCGACGATCGCGTCGCAGTACTCGTCGAAGGCCAACAACGCTTCCCCCATCGCTGCACGATTCGTTGTTCCTGCCACCTAACCTGACTGCTTCGGGTAGCACCAGCGAACAGAGGGAGACACGGCCATGCAGGTCGGGGCGGGGAACAGGTGGCTGCGGATGGCCCATGTGGCGTTGCTGGCAGGGGTGCTGACGGGCTGTTCGGAGGCCGCTGAAGGTGACGACTCCAAAGAGTCCGCGCGCCCGTCGGCGACGGCGGAGGCTTCCGGCCCACAGGACACCGCCGCGAGCAGCGGCGGCACGATCGGCGCGGCCGGCTCGGCGTGCGAACTGCCCGTCACCTTCGACACGGCGAAGAGCTGGAAAGCGGAGGCGGTGAAGGCGCCGCTGAGCCAGGGGCCCGTCACCTTGGCCTGCGAGATCGACGCGAAGCCCGCGGGCAACATCGGGTTCCTCCGCGTGTGGGCCGGGACATCCGGTGCCGCCGACGCCCGGAGCGTGTTGGAGGCCTTCGTCGCGGCCGAGGACGGGGTGAGCAAGGCGAAGTACAGCGCCTTCACGTCCGGCGGCCTCTCGGGGGTGCAGGTCGAGTATTTGTACGCCAGTGAGCTCCTGGAGGAGACGAAGAAGGAGAGCGCCTTCGCCGTCACCACCCCGGACGGGCCGGTGGTGGTGCACCTCGGCGGACTCGACACCGAGGAGCACGAGGGGATGCTCCCGGCGTACGAACTCGCGCGGCGCACCCTGCACACCGTTTGAGACCGGGCGAGCGGATCAGGCGTCGGTTCCCGTGTAGAACGCGATCGTCGCGGCCGCCGTCCTCGTCGCCGTCTCCTGGTCCGCGCCGGAGGCGGCGTACGCCTCGCCCCACCCCTCGCCCGAGCCGGTGATGAACGCGCTGCCGTCGGGCGTGGTGTGCCAGGTCGCGGCCTCGTCCTTGCTGAGGCCGCCGCCGGCGAGGTGCAGGGCGAGTCCGTAGAGCCCCAGGTCCCAGCCGACTCCGACGGCACCGGGCCCGAACTGGTCCCAGAAGTCGTCCGGTACGACGGCCACGTGCTCGAGTTCGAGGACCGTGCGCTCCCCGTCCTCCGGTGTGAGGCGCACCTCGACCTCGCTGAAGCCCGGGTCTGGGCCGTACAGCCAGCTCACCCGCAGCCGCTCGGGTTCCACGCAGTCGAGGATCTCGCCGCCCGCGTTGCCCTCCAGCTGGTAGCGGCCGCCGACCTTGAGCTCGCCGCTGACCGGCAGGAACCAGCGCGCGATCCGCTCGGGGGAGGTCACCGCGTCCCACACGTCGGCGATCTCGGCGTCGTACGTACGGCGCAGCAGGACCGTCCGGGCCTTTCCAGCCTCGACCTGCCGGGTGCCGACCCGGCGGTGCATACGGTTGATCGCGTCGGCGATCTCACTCATGCTCGCTCACCTCTCCTCGCAGCCTGCGCCCGCGCTGTCCTCGCGCGAGCTCCGTTCCGAGCGCGTCGAGCCGCTGGTCCCAGAAACCCCGGAAGCGCTCCAGCCAGGCGTCCACCTCCCTGAGCGGGGCGGCCTCGACGGCGTACAGCCGCCGGTTGCCGTCGGCGCGCACAGCGGCGAAGCCGCTCTCCCGCAGCACTTTCAGATGCTGCGAGACGGCCGGCTGGGAGATCCCGAACTCGTCCCGGATCACGGCACTGACCTCGCCCGACGCCTGCTCCCCTGAGGCGAGCAGTTCCAATATCCGGCGTCTGACCGGATCCCCGAGTACGTCGAACGCGTGCACGCGACCCACTATGCCACCCCTCACTTATATAAGCCAAGGCTTAAGAAGAGGCCGGGGTCGCGGAGCGCTCCGCGACCCCGGCCGTTGCCGGTGACTCAGAACCTGGTGAACACGGTCACGCCGGTACCACCTCGGATCCCAGCATGGGATGGCGCGCGGCGACCTCGTCCGGCACGGCGAAGGCGTCGGTGAGCGTCAGGGCGTGCGGCACCAGCGCGGCGACGGTGGCCTCCAGGACCTCCGGCAGATAACGGACCTGCTCGGGGGTCAACCGCTCATGGGCGAGCAGTTCACCGCTGTGCGCGGCCACGTAACGCAGGGCGAACAGCCGGTGCAGGTGGTCCAGCAGAAGGGCCACCTGCGGCTCGGCGGCCCGCCCTGCCGCCGCGAGGAGTTCCTCCGCGGCCAGCCGGTGGACGTGGGCGTCGACCAGGGACAGCGCCGCGCCAGAGGCGCCGTTCCAGCGGTCGAGGGGGGAGCCGGCCCGTTTCGCGCGCAGTCGCACCCGGGCCCGCTCGTGACGTATTCGCTCCAGATCCCCCATCAGGTCGTGCAGATGGGCCGGATCGTGCAGGCTCCGGGTGGCCGGGGGCACATCGCTGGGCGGCCTCGGGATGAAGCCGCCCAACAGCAGCTCCCCGGCCGCCTTGACCCAGATGACGGTGTTGTCGCCCTCCGCGGTGATCGTGCCCTCGTTGGCCGCGAGCTGTCCCGCGATCCCGTTGGAGAGCAACAGGCCCTGTGCGCCGCAGCGTTCCCGGCACTCGGTCATCACGGCACGGGCCTGCCAGGTGATCCAGCCCTTGGCGACGGCCACCAGCCGCTCGGCGTCCTCGCGCTCGTCCTCCGCGGCCTCCGCCCATCGCCGCACGACCTCACGCTGCAGCAAGGTGGCGGCGTAGGTCGTGGCGAGTGCCTCCACGAGCGGAGCGTGGTGGGTGCGATGGGCGAACAACGGCACCCGCTGCCCGCTGGTCATCCCCGAGGTGACCCGCTGGTGGGCGTGGCGCACGGCGACGGCCAGGGCGTGCCGCGTCACCCCGAGGCTGTAGGCGCTCATGCACAGCTTGCCCATGGTCACGCGGCCGATGGAGCGCAAAAACCGTTTGCGCGGACTCCCCAGGCAGGAGACGAGTTCACCCTCGTCCGTGAGCCGACCGTGGTCTCCCTGGAGCATGGCCGTGCGCGGCAGCCGGACCCCGTGGAAGGAGGTGGCGCAGTGGTCGACCGGGCTGCTGGCCGTCTGGGGCAGCAACTCCACCTCCACGCCCGGCAGATGACGGCCGTTCGTGTCGGTCAGCGAGGTCAGGAAGAGGAAGACGCCCTGGTCCTTGCCGTCGATCACCAGACGGGCCGCGACCAGGGCGTCCTTCGGGCCGCCGGCCACAGAGGTGTTGGGCATCCATTTGCGTGCCCCCCGCGTCGGGGTGGTGAGCACGAAGCCGCCCGTCTCCCGGTCCAGGGTGGCGGTGGTCTCCAGTTGGGGGGCGTCGTTGCCGTGCGCCTGCTCGGTGCACAGGAAGGTGCCGATGCGTTCCATCCGCAGATAGGGGCCCAAGTCCCGCCCCTCGTGGTCGTGTTCGAGCAGGCTGCCGAGGAACAGGTTGTAGTGGATGCTGGCGAGGGTCGTCATGCCGGCGTCCGCCACCCCGGCCCACTCGTGCAGGGCGCTCAGGGCGACGGGGTCCCGCGCCAGGGCCTGGGGGTCGGGCACCGCCGCGTTCACCGTGCGGAGGCGTTGATAGGACAGTTCCGTGCGCTCCTGGTGGGTCAGCCCCTCGTGGTAGGCGAACACGTCGGAGCTGAACAGGCGGCGCCAGGGTTCGTGCATCTCGGCCTGCGCACCGAAGAGGAGGTGCCGGATCGCGGCCGTCTCGGTCAGCGGGGGTGTCGTTACGGGGAGTTGAGAGGTGATCACATCGGCAACGTAGTCCGAGGCACCCCCTGATCACATCATGATCATCACCACGATTGAACCTCCGCGCGTGGTGGTAGTTACCCCTTAAACAGCCTCTCCAATACCACAAGCCACGATCTGCACAAGGGTGATTCCCCACCCACGCGGCACTTTACGCCCGCTCGTCGGAGCGACGTCGTTCACCCTCTCGGCGTGTCGCCATGGCGGGTCGGCCGCCGCGGCCCGCGCCCCCTCACCACCCGCTGACACGGCTCCAGAACGCCTGGACGACCGTCGCGCCCGCCGTCGGCCGCGTGCCGTCGACCACGTGGTAGCCGTGGTGTTGGGCGGCGGTGGCGCAGGCGTGGTTGGGCAGGACGCGCAGGCGGGTGCCGATGGGCAGGTCGGGCAGACGGGTGCCGTCGCGGGCGGTGAGGGTGCCGTGTTCCTGACTGGCGGCCGTCATCACCAGGCCCGGGACCGGGTTGCCGTCGAGGTCGGTGACCAGGCCGTACCCCTGGTCCTGTGCCTGGGCCGCGGTGCCGCGGTCGCGGGACATCGCCATCCAGCCGCCGTCGGTGAGGATCCAGCCGCGCTCGGAGCGGTGGCCGATGACGGTGACGACGACCGACAGGGCGAGGTCCTCCACCCGGCAGACACCGAGGCCGGCCATCACCAGGTCGAAGAACACGTAGGTGCCCGCGCGCAGTTCGGTGACTCCGGTGAGGTCCTCGGCCGCATGGGCGGTGGGGGTGGACCCGACGCTGACGGTGGCCACGGGCAGGCCCGCCGCACGCAGCCGCTCGGCCGCGGCGACGGCACTGTCGCGTTCGTTCCTCGCCGCCAGGCGCTGCTCCTCGGCCGTCCAGGCGAAGTAGGACTCGCCCGCATGGGTCAACACGCCGTCCAGGCAGGCCGCTTCGTGCAGGATGCGGCCGATCTCGGGGAGAGCGGGCGCTTCGGGCCTGAGGCCACCGCGGTGACCGTCGCAGTCGATCTCGATCTGGGCGGGGACGGGAAGTCCGGCCCGGCGGGAGGCCTCGGTGACGAACTGCGCCTGCTCCGCGCTGTCCAGCAGGACGCGCAGGGTGACACCACGCCGCAACAGGGCTACGACACGCGGGAGTTTGTGGGGGTCGACACCTACGGCGTAGGTGATGTCGGTGTAACCGCCCTCGGCGAACGCCTCCGCCTCGGCCAGGGTGGACACCGTGACCGGGCAGGGCGGGCCACCCTCGTGCAGAAGGGCGGCGACATCGAGGCTCTTGGCCGTCTTCACATGGGGCCTCAGGGTGACACCGAGCCGGTCGGCCCTGGCCGCCAACCGCTCGGCGTTGCGCCTGACCTTGTGGACGTCGACGACGGCGAACGGGGTGTCCGGATCGGCCAGGGTCCGCGCGGCGGCGCCGGCCGAACTCTGATCAGCGCCGGCAGGGGGCTCAGGTCTCACAGGGGGATGTCCCTCTTCTCGAGTAGGGCCAGGACCAGCTTCACTTGCTGTAGTTGTAGACGGTCGCCCGGGACACGCCGAGCAGATCCGCGATGGTCTGCGCCGCGTCCCGCGAGTCGAAGTACCCGTCCCGGTGCAGCCGTCGTACGAGGGCCTTCTTGTCCTGTCTGCTCAGCGACCGGGGCGTGGCGGCCCGCTCCGCGGCCAACTCCTCCACCGTCCGGCGCAGTTCGCGCGTCGTGCGGTCCCGCAGGGTCTCCAGGGGCTGCTCGCGGTGCTCGGCGTCCGTGGCCACGAGGTTCGACAGGGCGAGCGTCACGGGTGACAGCACCGACACGTCGAGGTTGAGACACAGGGCCGCGACGTACTCACCGGCTTCGTTCTTGATCCCTATGGACGTGCTCTTGGCCGGGCGGCCGTCCGGGAACCGGTTGGGATAGTTCTGGATGACGCTCGGGTACCCGGGATCGGCGATACGCGCCAGCCCCAGCTCGGTCGCGGAGTCCCCGACCCGGCGCCCGGAGAGGTTGTTCTCGATCGCCCGGATCGCGTGCCGAGGATCCCGCAGGTCGTGCAGCACCACCTCGCACAGACCCGGAAACATCCGGCCGAGCGCGGCAGCGATCTTCTCCGCCTCGCCGATGAGGTGCTCGTCCGCACCGTCGACCACTTCTTTCCCCACCGGCGCTCCGCCCCCGGACTCGAATGGACTGATTGTCCAGATCTGGATATTCAGCCTAAGAGTGTGACCAGCGGTTGTCCAGCAGGGTGAGCGAGGTATACATATGGCCGCCCGGGTGCGGGCCGGTGGACTTGTGACGCATTCTTGCTGTGTCGCCCGCGGGACGGTGCACGGACTAGGTAGGGCCGATGACTGGGAGCGTCGAGGACGCACACCCGACGGCCGGGCGGTTGACGGCGCTGCTGATCGACGCTTCGACGGAGGCGGTCAGTGCGGCCGACGGCCACGCCGGAGGGGTCTATCTGCGCTCCCGCACGCCCGGACTGCTCCGGCTCGCCGTCCTGTCGGGGCTGCCCGGACCGCTGTTCCGCCCCTGGTGGCGGCTGCACGCCGACCGGCCCTTCCCCGTCGCCGACGCCTACCGGCTCGGCGTCCAGGTGGCCCTGCCGAACGCCACCGAGACGATGCGCCGCTACCCGCAGTTCGCCGCCGGACTGCCGTTCCAGTTCGGCTCGCTCTACGTGCCCGTCATCGGCGGGTCCACGACTTTCGGCGTGCTGACCGTGCTGCACCCTGCCGTCACCGACGCCGCCGAGGTGCTGTCCGGCCGCGACCGTGTGGTGCGCCTCGCCCAGGAGCTGGGCGAGGCCCTGCGGGACCTGGAGGACGGTGACCCGGACCAGGTCGCCTGGGAGGGCGAGCCCGTCTGTCTGCGGCCCCCGACCGCCTCCACGTCCGTGGGGCGCGTCGGGCGCTTCTCCTGGGACCCCGAGGCGTCCGACATCACCCTGGACGAGGACCTGCACACCCTCCTGGGCGTACCGCCCAGCGAGTTCGCCGGCACTGTCGAGGCGTTCGCCGAGGCCGTGGCACCCAGCGACGCGCACCGCATCCTGGCCACCCTGCGCGACACCGCCACCGGCCGCCCTCCCGCCCTGCCCCTCTACCTGCGGGACCAGGACGGCGAACTGCGCCTGCTGGACCTGTGGAACGCCTACGACCCGCCCGACGCACCCGCGGTCCGCGGCGTCGTCGTGGCCCCGGGCCCCGCGCCCACTGCGGACTCGGCGGCCGACCTGCTGCCCGACGGCGTGTTCTGCGTGGACCGGCTGGGCCTGGTCGTCTACGCGAATCCGCGCGCCGCCCAGCTCCTGGGCCGCCCTCGCGCCGAACTCGTCGGCCGGGACCTGTGGCAGGCCGTCCCCTGGCTCGCCCGCCCCGAGTTCGAGGACCACCTCCGGGCAGCCCTCCTCACACCGGACCCGGTCCACTTCCATCTCGCCCGGCCGACCACGCAGGAGCCCGAGACCCGGCCGACCGCGCGGGACGCCGGAGCACCGCGGTCCGCGCAGGAGACCGGGTCACCCCCGGCGACTCAGGACGCCGGGCCACTGCAGCCCGCTCGGGACGCCGAGTCACCGCGGTCCGCTCGGGACGCCGAGCCACCACGGTCCGCGCAGGACGCCGGGCCACCACCGCCGACTCAGGACACCGGGCCACCGCGGTCCGCTCAGGACGCCGAGCCACCGCGGTCCGCTCAGGACGCCGAGCCACCACGGTCCGCGCAGGACGCCGGGCCACCACCGCCGACTCAGGACACCGGGCCACCACGGTCCGCGCAGGACGCCGGGCCACCACGGTCCGCGCAGGACGCCGGGCCACCACCGCCGAATCGGGACACCGAGTCACCGCCCTCGGCTCGGCACACCGGGTCACCGCAGCAAGCTCAGGACGTCCCGCCCACCCCGCAGCCCTACGAAGGCGACTGGCTCGCCCTGTCCGTGCATTCCGGGCCGGACCGGCTGACCTGTACGATCCGGCCCGCGAGCCGGGTGACGGCCGGCCCCGCGGGGCAGGCGGCCGCAGAGGCGTCCGAGGCGGACGTGAGCCCGCTGGCACACCTGTACCGGCCGATCGCGCTGGCCATCGCCCTGACCGAGGCGGTCACCGCCCGGCAGGTGTCCGCGGTCGTGGTGCGGGAGCTGCTGCCCGCGTTCGGCGGCCGTCGGCTCGCGATCTACCTGCTCCAGGAACGGCATCTGTACCTGGAGTGGGAGACCGGCTTCCCCAAGGGCTTCCTCGCGCCCTTCGACGGCGTGGACATGGGCACGCGCCTGCCCGGCGTGGAGACCCTCACCACCGGCCGACCGCTCTTCTTCGACTCGATGGAACAGCTGAGCGCCGCCTACCCCGGTATCGCCCTGGACGCCACCGAGGGCGCGCGGGCCTTCCTGCCGCTGATCGCCTCCGGGCGGCCGGTCGGCTCCTGCATCCTCGGCTTCGACCGCCCGCGCAGCTTCAGCACCGAGGAGCGCACGGTGCTCACCGCACTGGCCGGACTCATCGCCCACGCCATGGAGAAGGCACAGCGCTACGAGTCGGAGACCGTGCTCGCCCGAGGCCTCCAGCAGGCACTCCTCCCCCGCCGGCTCTCGGCGCACCCGCAGCTGGAGACCGCCGGGCGCTATCTGCCGGGCACCGCGGGCATGGACGTCGGCGGTGACTGGTACGACGTCGTCGAGTCCGGTGACGGGCTGGCCCTGGTCATCGGGGACGTCCAGGGGCACGGCGTGCAGGCGGCGGCCACCATGGGCCAGCTGCGCAGCGCGGTCAGGGCGTTCGCGCTCGGCGACCGGCCGCCGGACGAGGTCCTGAGCAGCACCAACCATCTCCTCATCGACCTCGATCCCGGCCTGTTCGCCAGCTGCTGCTACATCCGGCTCGACCCCGCCACCGGACGTGCCAGAGCGGCCCGCGCCGGCCATCCACCGCCCCTGTTGCGCAGCCCCGACGGCCGCACCCGGGTCCTGGACCTGCCCGGCGGGGTCGTCCTCGGGGTGGCCCCGCGGGCCGGATATCCCGTGACCGAGCTCCAGATGGAGCCCGGCGCGATCCTGGCGCTCTACACCGACGGGCTGGTGGAACGGCCCGGCAGCGACATCGACGAGGGCATCACCGCACTTCGGGTGGCCCTCGCGAAGGCCGGCGCCCCGGCCTCCCGGCCGGGCGGCCGGTCCCTGGCGGGCGTGGCGGACCGGCTCACGGCGAGCGCCCGGCACGCCCAGGACCGCCCCGACGACATCGCCCTGCTGCTCGCCACCCGGCGCTCGACGCCCTCGGCATCACCGTGAGGAGGATCTGGAGGGTTTGTCACAGCGTGTGACGCCCCTCGCCTCCTGGGGCGCGGCAGTGTAGACATGGGCACATGGTCCGACTCCCGGGCCGCTTCGGGGGCGGGTCGGCCCGTCGCCCCGGCGGTCCCCGCCCACCGCAGACACCCGACCGCGCTCACGACCGGCACGAGGGCCCACTGAAGGCCAGTTCGCCCACGCGGGCGGAGCGCGACGGAGCCCGGAAGCGGCAGCCGGGAGCGCTGCGCGCGGCGGTCGGCGGACGCAGCGTGGCCGGACAGGTGTTCGTACTCCAGGTCGTGATCGTCCTGCTGCTGGTCGTGGCCGCGGTGGTGGCCCTGGTGCTCCAGGTGCGGCACGACAGCAATATCGAGGCCCGCAACCGTTCGGTGGCCGTGGCCCAGGCGTTCGCCAACGCCCCGGGCACCGTCGAGGCCCTCAGCGGTCCCGACCCCTCGGCGGTGCTCCAGCCTCGTGCCGAGGCCGCCCGCCGGGCGACCGACGTGGACTTCATCGTCGTCATGAACACCGACGGCATCCGGTACACGCACCCCAAGCCGAACCGCATCGGCAAGAAGTTCGTCGGGAACATCGCCCCCGCGCTGGCCGGGCACGTGGTGACCGAGGACATCACGGGCACCATCGGACCGCTGGTGCAGGCCGTCGTCCCGGTCAAGGACGACAACGGCAAGGTCGTGGGCCTGGTGTCGGCCGGAATCACCACCGCCAAGGTGGGCGGCACCGCCGACCAGCAGCTGCCGCTGCTCCTGATGGCCGCCGCCGTGGGACTCGCCCTCGCCATGGGGGGCACGGCACTGGTCAGCGGACGGCTGCTGCGCCAGACACACGGCCTGGGCCCGCACGAGATGACCCGCATGTACGAGCATCACGACGCGGTCCTGCACGCCGTGCGCGAGGGCGTGCTGATCGTCAGCGGCGAGGGCCGGCTGCTGCTCGCCAACGACGAGGCCCACCGGCTGCTCGACCTGCCCGCCGACGCCGAGGGCCGGCACGTCCTCGACCTCGCGCTGCCCGCCGACACCGCCGGGCTGCTGGCCTCCGGACGCGTCGCCACCGACGAGGTGCACCGGGTCAAGGACCGCCTCCTGGCGGTCAACCAGCGGCCCACCGACATCCAGGGCGGCCCGCCGGGCAGCGTCGCCACCCTGCGCGACTCGACCGAACTGCGCGCCCTGTCCGGGCGTGCCGAGGTGGCCCGTGAGCGCCTCGACATGCTGTACGACGCCACGGTGGGCATCGGCACGAGCCTGGACGTGACACGTACGGCGGAGGAGCTGGCCGAGCTCGCCGTTCCGAGGTTCGCGGACTTCGCCACCGTCGACCTCTTCGACGCGGTGCTCAGCGGGGGCCAGCCGGAGGCGGCGACCACGCTGCGCCGCACCGCGCTCAGCGGTATCCGTGAGGACGCCCCGCTGTACAAGGTAGGCGAGCGCATCCCGCTGGTCGACTCCGCACCCCAGGCCCGCGGCATCAGCAGCGGCCGGGCCGTCCTGGAGCCGCGGCTCGCCGAGGCCACCGGATGGCACGCGCAGGACAAACAGCGCTCCGCCCATGTCATGGAGTACGGCATCCACTCGCTGATCGCAGTCCCCCTGCGGGCGGGCAACCTCGTCCTCGGCACCGTCAGCTTCTGGCGCTCGGACAAGCCCCAGCCCTTCGACACGGAAGAGGTCGCCCTCGCGGAGGAACTCGTCACCCGGGCCGCGGTCTCCATCGACAACGCCCGCCGCTACACCCGCGAGCACACTATGGCGGTGACGCTCCAGCGCAGTCTGCTGCCGCGCCGGCTGCCCGAGCAGGACCCACTGGACGTCGCCTACAAGTACCTGCCCGCGCAGGCCGGGGTGGGCGGCGACTGGTTCGACGTGCTTCCGCTGTCCGGTGCGCGGGTCGCGCTCGTGGTCGGCGACGTCGTGGGCCACGGGCTGCACGCCGCGGCCACGATGGGCAGGCTGCGCACGGCGGTGCACAACTTCTCCGCCCTGGATCTGCCGCCCGACGAACTGCTCGGCCTGCTCGACGAGTTGGTCGCCCGGATCGACCAGGACGAGGCGGAGGAGAGCGCCAACTCCCCCGTCACGGGCGCGACCTGCCTGTACGCCGTATACGACCCGGTCTCCCGGCTGTGCACCATCGCCCGCGCCGGCCACCCGCCGCCCGCCCTCATCCACCCCGACGGCAGCGTCGAGTACCCCGACGTGCCCGCAGGGCCTCCGCTCGGCCTCGGCGGCCTGCCGTTCGAGACGGCCGACCTGGAACTCCCCGAAGGCAGCCGCCTGGTGCTCTACACGGACGGGCTCGTGGAGGACCGCGAGCGCGACATCGACGTGGGCCTGGAGCTGCTCCGCACCGCCCTGGAGCAGGCGGGGCCCTCGCCCGAGGACACGTGCCGTGCCGTGCTCGACGCGCGGCCGCCGTCCCGGGCCACCGACGACATCGCCCTGATCGTGGCCCGCACCCGGGCGCTGGCCGCCGACCGGATCGCCGAGTGGCAGGTCCCGGCCGACCCGGCGGCCGTCTCCGACGTACGGGCGGCGGTCTCCCGGCAGCTCGCCCGCTGGGACCTGGACGAGCTCGCGTTCACCACGGAGCTGATCCTGAGCGAGCTCGTCACCAACGCGATCCGCTACGGCGGCGACCCCATCCATGTCCGCATGCTCCACGACCGCACCCTGATCTGCGAGGTCTTCGACAGCAGCAGCACCTCACCGCATCTGCGGTACGCGACGATGAACGACGAGGGGGGCCGCGGGCTGTTCCTCGTCGCCCAGCTCAGCGACCGCTGGGGCACCCGGTACACCCCGGCGGGCAAGGTCATCTGGGCGGAACAGCCGCTACCGTGACCCGATTTGGGGGATTTGAGGGGTTTTGCCACCCATAAGGTGATCTTATGAGCTCATAGAGCGGACCCGTGTACCGACTTAGGCTTGCCTTAGCTTAGGCTTCCCCCGAGTTGATCTGTCACCGCTCGAAGGGAACCTGATCATGCCCCGCCCCCTGCGGGTAGCCATCGTCGGAGCCGGCCCCGCCGGGATCTACGCCGCCGACGCGCTGCTCAAGTCAGATGTGGCCGCCGAGCCCGGTGTCTCCATCGACCTCTTCGAGCGGATGCCGGCCCCGTTCGGACTGATCCGTTACGGCGTGGCTCCGGACCACCCCCGGATCAAGGGCATCATCACGGCCCTGCACCAGGTGCTCGACAAGCCGCAGATCAGGCTGTTCGGCAACGTCGACTACCCGACCGACATCAGCCTGGACGACCTGCGCGCGTTCTACGACGCCGTGATCTTCTCCACGGGCGCGACGGCCGACCGCGAGCTGCGCATACCGGGCATCGAGCTCGACGGCTCGTACGGCGCCGCCGACTTCGTCTCCTGGTACGACGGCCACCCGGACGTGCCGCGCACCTGGCCGTTGGAGGCCGAGAAGGTCGCCGTGCTCGGCGTCGGCAACGTCGCCCTCGACGTGGCCCGCGTCCTGGCCAAGACGGCCGACGAACTCCTGCCGACGGAGATCCCGCCGAACGTCTACGAGGGCCTGAAGGCCAACAAGGCGCTGGAGGTCCACGTCTTCGGCCGCCGTGGCCCGGCGCAGGCGAAGTTCTCCCCGATGGAGCTGCGCGAGCTGGACCACTCGCCCAACATCGAGGTCATCGTCGACCCCGAGGACATCGACTACGACGAGGGCTCGATCGAGACCCGGCGCGGCAACAAGCAGGCCGACATGGTCGCCAAGACCCTGGAGAACTGGGCGATCCGCGACGTCGGCGACCGCCCGCACAAGCTGTTCCTGCACTTCTTCGAGTCACCGACCGAGATCCTCGGCGAGGACGGCAAGGTCGTCGGCCTGCGCACCGAGCGCACCGCCCTGGACGGCACCGGCAACGTCAAGGGCACCGGCGAGTTCAAGGACTGGGACGTCACCGCGGTCTACCGCGCGGTCGGCTACCTCTCCGACAAGCTGCCCAAGCTGCCCTGGGACATCGACTCCGGCACGGTCCCCGACCAGGGCGGCCGCGTCATGCAGGAGAGCGGCGAGCACCTCCGGTCGACGTACGTCACCGGCTGGATCCGGCGCGGTCCGGTGGGCCTCATCGGCCACACCAAGGGCGACGCCAACGAGACGGTCTCGAACCTCCTGGACGACTTCGCGAACGACCGCCTCCAGACCCCGGGTTCACCCGAGCCGGAGGCCGTGGACGCTTTCCTCGCCGAGCGCAACGTCCGGTTCACCACCTGGGAGGGCTGGTACAAGCTGGACGCCGCCGAGAAGGCGCTGGGCGAGCCCCAGGGCCGCGAGCGCGTGAAGCTCGTCGAGCGCGAGGACATGCTGCGCGAGAGCGGCGCCTGATCCGCACGTGACGCCGGTCGTGCCGAGACCCCACCGGGGCGGCACGGTCGGCGTCGCGCTGTGCACGGAACCCTCGCAGCCGTCCCGTCGTTCCCTTCGTGTCCGTACCACCGTGCGGGCGGGCGCGGGACGAACGGGGTGGGTGTGGCACGCGTACTGGTCATCGGCGGCGGTGTCGCCGGCACGGCGGCGGCTCTGGCGCTGCACAAGGCGGGCTACGAGGCCGTCGTGCACGAGGCGCACCCCGACTCGGCCGAGGACATCGGCGCGTTCCTCACCCTGGCGAGCAACGGTATGCGTGCCCTGGCCCAGTTGGACGCCTCCGCGGCGGTCACGGCGATCGGCTTCCCGCTGACCTCGCTCCGGGTCCTCGACGACACGGGCAAGGAGATGGCGCACGCCCCCATGGGCGAGGTCACCGACCCGCTCCTGCACTACCGGTGCCTGCGCCGCGGCGACCTCAACACCGCGCTCCAGTGGGAGGCCCGGCGCCGGGGCATCCCCGTCCGGCACGGGGCACGGCTCGCCTCCGTCGAGGACGGCCCCGACGGCGTCACCGCGCACTTCACCGACGGCTCCACCGCGACCGGCGACCTGATGATCGGCGCCGACGGCCTGAACTCCGCCGTACGACGATCGATCGCCCCCGGGACCCGGCCGTTCTACGCCGGCCAGTACGTCTTCTACGGCTACACGCGCGCCGCGGCTCCTCCCGGCACGCCGGCGTGCATCACCATGGTCCGCGACAGCAGGGCCGCCTTCGGCTACGCGGTGTCGCCCGACGGGGAGGCGTACTGGTTCGCCCGGGTGAGCGGCGACCCGCTGCCCGCCGAGCAGTTGGCACAGAGCACGCCGGACCACTGGCGCGACCTGTTGCTGCCACTGCTGCGCGAGGACGCCACCCCGGCCGCGGGCCTCGTCGCGGCCACCGGCGACGACCTCATGGTCACCAACGCCACCGAGATCCCCACCGGCACCCCATGGCGCTCCGGACGGACCCTGCTCATCGGCGACGCCGCCCACGCCGCGTCCCCCGCGACCGGCCAGGGCGCCTCGATGGCACTGGAGGACGCCGTCGTCCTCGCCAAGTCCCTGCGGGACGCTCCCGACACGGAGTCCGCGCTCGCCCTCTACGAGACGCTCCGCCGCCCCCGCGTGGAACACAACATCACCGTCAGCGGCAACATCTCCCGGGGCACCCACGCCCCCTCGGCCACCGCCCGCCCCTCCGAGGAGGACCTCGCCCGGCTCCTGGAGTGGGACGGGGACCTCTGGGCCGAGCGCAACGCGTCCAGGATCTGAGCCCGCCGGACACCGCCCCAAGGCCCGAACCCAACCCCCCTCAGGAGAACAGCGCCTGGACGTCCGGCTTCTTGCCGCCGAAGATGCCGTCCTGCTCTCCCAGCCCGGCGAGTTTCTCCAGTGAGGCCATGTCGACCTGGGCCGGCCAGCCGGGAAGGATGAGCCGGGACAGCACATCGCCGCTGATCTTGGTGTAGGCGGTGAGGATCTGCCGGGCCTCGTCCGGGTGTCCGGTCGCGTACGCCAGCGACTCCGTCATGGCGTCGGTGAAGTTCTTCACCAGCGCCGGATTCTGCTGCGCGATCTTCGTCGAGGTGAACCAGGTCGCGACGGTGAGCTTCGGGTCGGTCTCGGCGAAGGGCGAGGCGATGACCCGGGCGCCCTGCGCCTTGGCGACCGTCTGGGCCGGCTCGCCCATCCACGCGGCGTCCACGCGACCGCCGTCGAGCGCGGCCGGCATCTGGTCGAAGGGGATCTCGACGAACTTCACCTTCGCCGGGTCTCCGCCGTCCTCGCGCACCGACTCACGGACCGTGGTGTCCCCGATGTTCTGAAGGGTGTTCACGGCGACCGAGCGTCCGGCGAGGTCCTTCGCGGACTTCACCGGGCTGTCCTTCTTCACCAGGACACCGGTGACGTCGGCCCCCACCTTGCCGTTGGAAGCAGCCCCGTTGACCACGGACTTCACGGGAACGCCCTTGGTCTGCGCGAGCATCAGCGACGTGGTGTTGCTGAAGCCGAACTGGAACTGGCCGCTCACCACCCCGGGGATGATCGCCGCGCCACCCTGCGCGGTCACCATCTTCAGTTCGATCCCCCGGTCGGCGAAGAACCCCTTCTTCTGCCCGAGGTAGAGCGGCGCCACGTCGACGATGGGGATGACACCGACCGTGACCTGCGTCTTCTTGGCTCCGCCCGCGGACGACGTGCCACCGCTCCCGGAGCTGGACGATCCGCATCCGGCGGCACCCGCGAGGGTCACCACCGCAACGGCAAGTCCGAGCAAGCGCCTTTGCATGGGGCCCTCCTGACGAGGCGGCAGTACGCCTCACGACCCGTCCACTGATGTTGTGCACATCATTGACGCCCGCAATGTACACGCCTACTTTCGCCGGTGTCAGTCCCCCCGACCACAGGAAAAACGGACTGCGCCCTCAAGGAGGTCGAGGAGCTGTACGCGAGAGCCGGCCTCTCCCTGAAGGCCGACCTCAACGCCCTCGACAAGGCCCCACGCACCCGCGCCGACCCGGACGCCGTCCACTGGGTGAGCCCGCACCACCGGCGACGCGCTGATCCCGGTGCAGTCCGAGAGCCCCTACCGCCGCGCCGCCACGGCCGCGGGCTCGGCTCCGCTGCTGCGGCAGCGGTATGTCGACAACGCGGGCCACTGCACCTTCAGCCCCGGCGAGCAGATCGCCGCCCTGCACACGCTGGAGGACCGGATCACGACCGGCCCCTGGTCGGGCAGCGATCCCGCGGCACTCAACTCCCGTGCCACCGAGGCCGATCCGGCATCACCGGCCCGCCATCTCCCCTACTCCCCGACCGGTTACCCCCGCCCCTTACGACCGGGCGCACCCTTCCGACCGGTACCGGCGACAGCCCCGCGCTGTCACGGCTCCGAGGTCTCGGACTCGAGCGAGGCGCGCGTCATCTTGCCGTACACGCCCGACTGGTCCTGAAGGACGAAGCGGGTGACCTGGTAGGTGCGCACGGCACTCTGGACCTGTTCGTCGAAGTCGCCGTCGGCTCCCCCGTCGTACATGCCGACCTGCCGGAGCCGGAGCTGGAGTTCGACGACCTCGGGCCCCCGGTCGCCGAGGCTGAGGACAGGGGGCTGACCGTTCGACACGGTGGGCCCCGGGGCCACCGTGGCGGTGGCGGCGGCGCTCGACGGGGCCGCGCTCGGCGTGGTGGTGCCCGTCGGGGACGCGTCAGCGCTGGACTCCGCGCTCGGCGAGGAGGAGGGCGATGCGGACGACCGCGTCGAGGTCGCCGTAGGAGAAGAAGCCGTGGCGGACGGGCCGCTCGACGACGGGGGCGCCTCCGGCACGCCCGCACGCACGCCGCCGGCCACGGAACCGTCCCGCGCGGGGGCGTCGTAGCTGAAGAGCCCGCCGGCGAATCCGCCCGCGACCAGGACGACGACAGCCGCTCCCGCCCCGGCGACAACCACGGTCCTGCGCCTGCGACCGGCCGGTTCATTGTCGGCCGGGGGCTTGCCGGTCGGCTCGTCGAGGGGTGTCTGTCCGGCGTCCGCCCCGGCTGCGGGGACGTCACTCAAGTCCCCGGTGGGGACCGGCCGTTCGGGCTCCGCGACGGGATCCTCCAGTTCCTCGCCGACCTCCACGAAGGGCCGTATGCGCACGGGGTCGAAGTCCTCCGCGGCGGCCGCCTCGGCCGTGCGGGACTCCAGGTGTGCCTCGGAGGCGCGATGTGCGCAGGTGCAGGAGGGAGTGCCGTCCGCCGCCCTGGGCGCCCCGCACTCCGGGCAGACGAGGACTGGTGGTTCGCTCACGCGCGTTCCCTCTCCGTACGATCTTCATATCGTAGACAGATATGCCGCGCAGAAATTCCACACGTCTTATCGATCTGGAGCCGTGCCGTCCGCAGGGCCGAGATTCAGCCACCGCGCGTGAAGGCGAGATGAACGGTGGCGGGCGCGGGGCCCCAAACCCGGTCGCACACAGGAGACTTGACCATCGCGGGGTGCTCGAGACCGCGACAACATGGGGTAACCGGCGGTAACTTCTGTCCCGCTCGCTCCACTCACCCGCGCACTCCCCCAGGAGACACTCCCCATGCGCAGACTCTTCGCCGCTCTGGCGGCGACCACCGCCGTCCTCGGCGGACTCACCGCGGCCGCTCCGACCGCCACGGCCGCCGACTCGGGCAGCTTCAGCGTCCTCACGTACAACGTGGCCGGCCTGCCCTCGGCGATCAACAGCTCGTCCACACCGCGTGAGTCGAGCACCACGGCGATCGGCCAGCGGATCGCGCCATACGACATCGTCCACGTGGAGGAGGACTTCAACTACCACTCCTACCTCTACACAGGCGACACGAACCACGCCTACCGCACCCCCACCAGCGGCGGCGCCGGCATCGGCAGTGGCCTGAACACACTGTCGAAGATTCCGTACGACGAGGACGACTTCGAGCGGGTGCACTGGAACTCGTGCCAGGTGGACTCGGGCGACTGCCTGACCCCCAAGGGCTTCACCTTCATGCGCGAGCGGCTCGCCGAGGGCGTCTACGTCGACTTCTACAACCTGCACACCAACGCGGGCACCAACGACGGGGACCTCGCCTCCCGTGCGGACAACCTCAACCAGCTCACGGCCTTCATCAAGACCCACTCCGCGGGAAACGCGGTCGTGGTGATGGGGGACACCAACACCCGCTACACCCGATCCGGTGACACCATCGCCGAGTTCGCCGCGGCCAACGGCCTGGCCGACCCCTGGGTCCAGCTGGTCCGCGGCGGTACCCCGCCCGCCAAGGGCAGCGACGCCCTGGTCTGCGACCAGACCGGCACCACCGTCCCCAACACCTGCGAGGTCGTCGACAAGGTCCTCTACCGCAGCAGCAGGCTGGTGTCGCTGAGCGCCACGTCGTACAACAACGAGCACGCCAAGTTCCTCACCAGCGACAACCTGATGCTCTCCGACCACGATCCGATCACCGTCGGCTTCACCTGGTCGCGCAACTCGGCCTACCAGCTCAGCGACCAGTTCGGCGGCCCGCACGGCGACTACTACAACGACATCGCCGGCGTCCCCGCCGGCGCCCGCGCCACCACCGTCGGGCTGCGCAGCGGCTCCCGTGTCGACCAGCTGAGCCTCACCCTGGCGAACGGCACCACGCTCACCCATGGCGGCACCGGAGGCACCGCGTCCTCTCTGACGCTCGGCAGTGGGGAGTACGTGACCACGGCCCAGCTCTGCCAGGGCGAGTACAGCGGCCACACGCGGATCTTCTACGCCAAGTTCACGACCAACCTCGGCCGCACGCTGGCCGGCGGCACCACCACCTCCGACTGCGTGACCCGTACCGCCCCCTCGGGCGGGCAGATCGCCGGATTCCACGGCCGCTCCGGTGACGCGGTCGACAAGGTCGGCTTCATCTACACCCAGCGCTGACCCACCCGCCCCGGGGCGCTCCCGAGCGCCCCGGGTGCACAGGAATCACAAAAGAGTGACAGGACGATTGACGCGCTCATGGCCAGGCCCTACTTTCTGATCGATTTCCCGAACTCGGTTCGAAATACCGGCCAGTTGAGGTGCCCCCACAGCGCCCCGCACGCCACCTTGGAGAACAAGATGAGCGCAAACCCCCACCTGTCCCGTCGTGGCCTCCTGGGCATGACGGCCGCCGTGCCGCT
Organism: Streptomyces sp. NPDC005483; assembly: GCF_040606035.1. Taxonomy (NCBI): domain Bacteria; kingdom Bacillati; phylum Actinomycetota; class Actinomycetes; order Kitasatosporales; family Streptomycetaceae; genus Streptomyces; species Streptomyces sp. NPDC005483. Next base: position 256,541 of record NZ_JBEXEA010000007.1, on the reverse strand, counting down.
CGCCCTGACGCTCGGCACGGGCACCGCGCAGGCCGCCGACTCGGCGTACGCGATGGTCTACTTCACCGAGTCGACGAACCTCGGCGACGGCACCGACTACGGCCTCCACCTGGCCGTGAGCCCGGACGGCCTCAACTGGACGCCGCTCAACCAGAACAACCCCCTGGTCACCCCCACCGCCGGCGCCCTCGGTCTGCGCGACCCGTTCCTCATGCGCAAGCAGGACGGCACGTTCGTCGTCCTCGCGACCGACCTCAAGGGCACCGACTGGAGCTACAACAGCCAGTACATCCACGTCTGGGACTCCACCGACCTGCGCACCTTCACCGGCTACCGGCGCCTGAAGCTGCACGACATGACGACCCACAGCTGGGCACCCGAGGCGTTCTGGGACGCGGGCCGGGGCCAGTACGCGGTCATCTACTCCTCGGTCAACTCCAGCGGCCACAACGTGATCATGGTCAACTACACCACGGACTTCGTCACCGCCTCGGCCCCACAGGTCTTCTTCGACCCCGGCTACGACGTCATCGACGGCGACATGGCCGTGGGGGTGAGCGGCTACAACTACCTCTTCTTCAAGAAGAACCAGACCCTGGTGAGCGCCAGATCCACCACCCTGAACCCGGGCAGCTTCACCGAGTACAGCGCGGGCGTGGCCCACGGCGGCACCGAAGCCCCCACCGTGGTCAAGTCCCTGACCTCCGGCACCTGGTGGCTGTGGGGGGACACCTACACCCCCAACGGCGTCTTCTACGCCTGGCAGGCCGGCAGCCTCGCCTCCGGCACCTGGACCGCCCTGGACCAGAAGACCTACACCCAGCCGGTCAACTCCAAGCACTGCGGCATCGCCACGATCACCACGGCCGAGTACGACAACCTGCTCGCGAAGTGGGGCGCGCCGGCCTGGAACCGGCTCAAGTCCTACAACTACCCGGCTCGTTACGTGCGCCACTCCAACTACGTGGGCCGCATCGACGAGTACCCCGTCGAGCCGTACAAGGACTCCCTGTGGACCCTCGTGCCGGGTCTCGCCGACAGCTCCGGGGTCTCCTTCCGGTCGGTCAACTACCCCGACCGCTATCTGCGGCACTACAACTACCAGCTCCGACTCGACGTCAACGACGGCACGTCGACCTTCGCGGGTGACGCGACCTTCTACCGCACGGCGGGCCTCGCGGACGCGAGCTGGGCCTCCTTCCGCTCGTACAACAACCCGACCCGCTACATCCGCCACTCCGACTACGTCCTGCGCATCGACCCGGTCTCCACGACCACGGAGAAGCAGGACGCCACGTTCCGAGTCGGTTACTGATTCAACCGAAAAGCCCCCCTGGCGCTCGGCGTTTGTATACGCTCCAGGTCTTCTTCACCAGACCTTCACAGGGGGGCTTTTCCATGCGCAGAGGACACATAGCCGTCGTGGCGGCCGCGGGCGCGCTGACCGTGCTGACCGCCGTTCCGGCCCACGCCACCGAGTACTCGTCCGCACTGAAGATCAAGGGCGTGCAGTACAACGCCCCGGGCCCGGACTCCAACAGCTGCTCCACCGGCAACACCGACGAGGAGTACCTGACGATCAAGAACTACTCGCGGACCGCGACGGTGAACCTCAAGGGGTACGTCGTCAGGGACTCCACCAGCACCAACAAGTTCACGTTCACGAAGAACCACACGCTCCAGCCCGGCGACTACGTCAAGCTCCGGGGCGGCCACGGCACCGACTCCGACGCGAACAACGTCGTCTACCGCAACAACTGCAACTTCATCTGGAACAACGACAAGGACACGATCCGCCTCTACAAGCCCTCGGGCGCGCACGCCGACACCCACGCGTACACCGCGAGCAGCGACGACCGGGACGGCAACGGGTACATCACGTACCACGGCTGAGCAGGTCACGTCCGCTCACGACGACCAACACGGCGGTCAGTGCGACCAGGGCCGCCGCCTGGGTCAGGACACCCACGCGCAGCACCCCGGGCAGGACGGCCAGCCACGGGTAGACCGCGGTGATCCGGACCACCAGGAGCAGCAGACCCAGTGCCGCGAGGGCGGCGGCCTCTCCGGCGGGCACGCGGCCCTCGCCCCGCGCCCGGTACAGCAGCCAGGCGAGGGCCGCCACCAGGTAGCACGTGACGAGCGCCCAGACGGTGTCCACCCCGCCGGGCAGGGCCACGACGGAGCCGCCCATCAGCACACAGCAGGCGGCGAAGACCAGGCCGGGCGCGCCCCCGGGGAGAGCCGCCGGGGGCGCGTCGCGGTGGTGGGCAGCGCACAGTGCCAGCGCCGACGCCCAGGCCAGCACGGCGGCCGCGACGACGTAGGCGGAGTCCGAGGGGGCGAAGTCGCGGGCCCACAGATCGACCAGCGGCCAGAGGGTCGGCAGGGCCGCGACGAGCGCGGAGCCCTGGGCGAGCCGGCGGCGGTCGCGCAGGAGGGCGAAGTAGGCGACCGTCCACAGCAGTGGCAGGAACCACTGGGCGACCGCGCCGACAGCGGCCCACACCCCGTGGCCGGTGAAACCGTCCGTGAACATGTCCCACTGGCTTCCGCCGCGGGTCGACGCCCAGGTCAGCCCCAGGACCCGGTCGACCACGGCGGACGCCGCCTGGAGCAGGACGGCGAAGAGCGCGAAGAGGCGGACGGCCGAGCCGAGCACGACGTACCGGCGAGGCGCGCCGCCCGCGCCGAGCCTGCTGCGCACGGCCAGGGCGACGATGCTCGCCACCTCGCCGAGGGTGGGCCGGCTCTGCTCCTGGGTCTCCTGGTCGACGTCCCAGAGGTAGGTCTCGACCATCTCCTCCTCGCGCTCGCGCCGGTAGTACGCGGGCAGCAGCCGCAGGACAGCGCGATAGCGGGTCTCCAGCAGGGTCGTCATGCCAGACCTCCGGCGAGTCCACGGCCGGTGGCGGGCAGGTCGGTCGCTCCGGGAACAGATCCGCCACCAGGGGTACGCCGCCCCTCGGCGATCCGCTTCTTCGCCGCGCTCGCTCCGGCGGCCAGCCGCTCCGCCTCGGCGTCCAGGGCCGCGGTCCCCGCCTCGGTGAGGCGGTAGTAGCGCCGGAGCCGGCCCTGCTGCACCTCCTCGCGGTCCAGCACGATCAGGGCGTCGGCGGTGAGCCGGTCCAGTACGCCGTAGAGGGTGCCGACGCGCATCTGCACGGCCCCCTCGGACAGTTCCTCGACCTCGCGCAGGATGCCGTAGCCGTGCCGCGGCTGGTCGGCGAGTGCGGTCAGTACGAAGAACGCCGCCTGTGTCATGTTCCTCGGTGCCATGAACACGAATATATCGGCTCCCGATATATTCAGCGAGCCGAAACGCGGGATCGATACGGACGGCGAGCAGGGCCCGCCCCAATGCGGATGGTGGGCGGGCCCTGTTCGAGAGGTCATTTTGGCGCGCCGGGTCGCGAACCGGGCACGAGTGAATGGCGGTTGCTCTGTGCGGTGCGTGTGCGCCCCGTGTGCGCGGGGCAGATCATGGGGAACGTCCCGCACCGGCGGGCGCCGCTCACCGGGCGAGTCCGCCTGCCGGACCCCGCCTGGTCCGCACGGGCCGGCGGCGACGATACTTGGCCCTCGCACGCACCACTCCTTCTCACAGATGGACCCATGTCAAGCACTCCCACGGCAGACCCCACCGCACCTTCCACCGTCTGGCTGGCCCGCGGCCGCCATCTCGGATCCGACGCGGCCGACGTCCTGCGCCGAAACCTGGAGCGACTGAAGGAGAGCGCGGCCCTCGACGACTTCCAGGAGCCCTCCGGCACCGAGGACGCCCCGGAGCGGATCTTCGAGGCCCGCTGGCGCGTCGCCGACGAGGTGACCGTCCGGGCCCGGCTCTCGCTCGCCCCGGTGTCCAGCGGCGGACAGGAGTGGGTGCTGGCGGCCGAGGCGGAGCAGCCGTGGGATCTGCGCTGGCCGTCTCCCGCGACCATGTTCTGGCCCGACAGCGACGACGTCTTCTGGGACCGTGACGCCGCCACGGGGCTGCGGCTCAGGGACCTGAGCGTGCTGCCCGAGGAGGACAAGGACGTACGGCGGGTGCTGCGGCAGGCCGTGCGCGGCAGCTGGGCCGTGCACGTCGTCGTCCACGAGGCGATGACCACCGACCAGCGCGGCCGCCGCCCGCTGGCGGACATGGTGCCGCCCAGCCTGCGCCACCGGATCGTGGAGCACCGGGCGCAGCCGCACCAGCTGCGGGTCCTGAACTGGGCCGTGAAGGAGTTCGGCGTGGAGGTGCCGCGCGGCGGTGCCGTGGTGCTGCCGGGGACGCCGGTGCCGCCCGGATACGACGGCCAGGACTTCTCCGTGCGCAGCGTCTTCCTCGACGGCTCGGAGCCCACCGAGCTGCTCGCGGCCGTGACGCGCTACGCCGCGATGCCCAAGCCACTGCCGGAGGGCGGCGAGGCGGCCGTGACCGCCCTGCGGGAGCAGTGGCAGCTGCTGACGCTGCGGGAGGAGCTCGAGCGCGAGCGCGCTCTCGTGACGATGTACGCCGACGCGCTGGAGGCCATGACCAAGTCCCGGGACCTGTACCGGGAGGCCGCCGAGCGGGCGAACGAGGCGCTGGCGATCTACCGCGAGAACGCCCCGGCACCGGAGCCCCGGACCGATCCGGAGGCCGCCTCGCCGTTGCAGCAGCTGTCGAAGACGTTCGGTCGCTGGAAGGGCACCCTGCGGCCCGCGGGCCGCGACGAGGACCCGGACCGGCAGATCAGCTGAAGAGCGGGAAACGGTCCGCGTCCGCGCCGAGCACGAGGCGTTCGGCGTCGGTGAGCGGCGTGCGTCCGGTGGCGGCGCGGGCGTAGTGCTCGTCGCTCCAGTCCAGCGGCACGGGCCGGCCGAGAAGACCGTCCAGGGTGGCCCGCACCACGACCAGGCCCGCCGGAGACGGCCCTGCGGCCTCCGGCAGGTCGATGACGAGGTCGAGGTGGTGGACGGTGGCCTCGACGGCGAGCGTGAGCATGAGGTCCCCGGCCGTCAGCACATGGCCCTGGGTGGAGACCCGCAGCTCCGGCCGGACGTCCGCGGCGGCGTTCACGGTGGCCGTGGCGGTCTCGAGGTACAGGTCGCGCAGCTGGCGGAAGTCGAGGAACATGCTGGCGCTCACCCGGTTCCAGCGCCGGCCGTTCGCCGCGCCGACGGGGTCCGGCGCCCAGTCCCGCCAGTAGGTCACCGCGTCCCGGTCGGCAGGTCCGGCCGCGGGCGTGTGCAGGGCGACCAGGGCCCGCTGGGCGTCCCCGGCACAGTGGAAGACGAGGTCGCGCACCGCCCAGCCCGCGCAGCCGGTGGGCCGCCAGGACTCCTCGTCCCCCAGCGGGCGGACGACGGCCGCGAAGGCCTCGTAAGCGTCGCGCAGTACATCGGCGTTCATGGCGCCAGCCTAGGCAGGGCTCTTTTCCGGCGTGACGGGAGGTGTCACGGGGCCCGCTGTGGATACGCGGTGGGGACAGCACCTCGGTCCGTCCGGAAGGTCACCGTCACCATGAGCGGCGAGAACAGCGACAGCGCCACCTGCTCGGAGACGAAGCTCACCGTCAACGGCGAACCCCACACCCTCCTCGTCGACCACCGGCGCGTCCTGCTCGACGTGCTGCGTGAGGACCTGGACCTGTGGGGCGCCAGGAAGGGCTGCGACCACGGGCAGTGCGGGGCCTGCACGGTCCTGGTGGACGGGCGCCGGGTCAACAGCTGTCTACTGCTCGCGGTCGCCCTGGACGGCAGCGAGGTCCGCACCGTGGAGGGCCTCGGCGACGGGGAGGAACTGCACCCCCTGCAACAGGCCTTCCTGGACCGCGACGCCTTCCAGTGCGGCTACTGCACCCCCGGCCAGCTCTGCTCTGCGCTCGGCATGATCGACGAGGCGGCGGCGGGCCACCCCTCGCGGGTCACCCGCGACGTCACCGACGACATGTCCGCCGACCCGCCCGTACCCGGCCGTCCCGTGCCGCTGGACCGGGACGAGATCCGCGAGCGGCTCAGCGGCAACCTGTGCCGCTGCGGCGCCTATCCACGCATTGTCGACGCGGTCGAGGACGTGATCCGGTGAAGACCTTCGACTACGTACGGGCCACCAGCCCCGAAGAGGCGGCGGAGCTCTTCGCCGCCCGGCCCGGCGCCCGCTACCTCGGCGGCGGCACCAACCTGGTCGACCTGATGAAGCTCGGCGTCGAACGGCCGGACGTGCTCGTCGACGTCAGCCGGCTGCCCCTCGACGAGGTCCAGGAGCTGCCGGACGGTTCACTGCGCGTCGGCGCCACGGTCCGCAACAGCGACCTGGCGGCCCACCCGGCCGTCCGCGCCCGCTACCCCGCCCTCTCCCAGGCCCTGCTCGCGGGCGCCTCGGGCCAGCTGCGCAACGCGGCCACCACGGGCGGCAACCTGCTCCAGCGCACCCGCTGCCCCTACTTCCAGGACGTCTCCAAACCCTGCAACAAGCGTGCGCCGGGCAGCGGTTGCGGCGCGCGGGAGGGCGTACACCGGGACCACGCGGTGCTCGGGCACTCCCCGCACTGCATCGCCACCCACCCCTCGGACATGGCGGTCGCGCTCGCCGCGCTGGACGCCCGCGTCGAGTTGTACGGCACCGAGGGCGCCCGGAGTGTTCCCGTGGCCGACTTCCACCGGCTGCCGGGGGCCCATCCGGAGCGGGACACCGAGATCCTGCCCGGCGAGCTCGTCATCGGGGTGCTGCTGCCGGCGGCCCCGGCCGGATTGCCCTCCGCCTATCGCAAGGCCAGGGACCGGGCGTCGTACGCCTTCGCCCTCGCCTCGGTGGCCGCCGTGGTGCGGGTGACGGACGGGGTGGTCGACCATGCCGGTATCGCCTTCGGCGCGCTGGCGCACCGGCCGTGGCGGGCCCGGCGGGCCGAGCAGGCGCTGCTGGGTGCCGCGCCCACGGCGGCCGCGTTCGAGCACGCGGTCGACCTGGAGCTCTCGGCCGCCGAGCCCTTGCGGGACAACGCCTACAAAGTGCCCTTGGCGCGCTCGCTCGCCATGGACGTCCTGACCCGGCTCACCACGGCCGCCAGGACCTGAGGAGGACGCATGGACACCCCCGCGCAAGCCGCCGCCCTGGGTGCTCCGGTCGAGCGCCGCGAAGGCCGGGAGAAGGTCACCGGCACCGCCCGCTACGCCGCCGAACAGCCCCGTCCCGGCCGCGCCCACGCATGGCCCGTCCCCGCCTCGATCGCCCGGGGCCGCGTCACCGGCATCGACACCGCGACCGCTCTGGACGTGCCCGGGGTCCTGGCCGTGCTCACCCACGAGAACGCGCCGAGGCTGTCCGAACCGGACGACCCCACGCTCGCCGTGCTGCGCGACTCCCGTGTCCCGCACCGCGGTTGGTTCGTCGCCCTGGTGGTGGGCGAGACCCTGGAGAGCGCCCGCGCCGGTGCCGCCGCCGTCCGCGTCGACTACGCCGTGGAGGACCACGACGTCACCCTCACGGCCACGCACCCGGACGCGTACGCCCCCGACCAGGCCAACGGCGGATACCCCGGGACCCGTGAACACGGCGACCCCGAGGGTGCGTTCGCGTCCGCCCCGGTCCAGGTCGACACCGACTACCGGGTGCCCCCGCTGCACAACCACCCGATGGAACCGCACGCCACGACGGCCGAGTGGGACGACGGCCGGCTCACGGTGCACACCTCCACGCAGGGCTCCACCGTCGTACGCGCCGTCCTGGCAGGTCTGTTCGGCCTCCCGGAGGACCGCGTCACCGTTCACGCCCAGCACGTGGGCGGCGGCTTCGGGTCCAAGGGCACGCCGCGTCCGGACGTGGTGCTCGCCGCGATGGCGGCCCGGTACACCGGGCGGCCGGTCACCCTGGCCCTGCCCCGCCGCTACATGCCCTCCGTCGTCGGACACCGCGCCCCCACCCTGCACCGGCTGCGTCTCGGGGCCCACCCCGACGGACGGCTCGCCTCCCTGATCCACGAGGTGACCACCCACACCTCGCGCGTCAAGGAGTTCGTGGAGCAGGCCGCGGTGCCCGCACGTGTGATGTACGCCGCCCCCGACTCCCGTACGGCACACCGCGTGGCGCCCCTCGACGTGCCCAGCCCGTCCTGGATGCGGGCCCCGGGCGAGGCGCCCGGCATGTACGCGCTGGAGTCGGCCATGGACGAGCTGGCCACCGAACTCGGCATGGATCCGGTGGAGTTGCGGATCGTCAACGAGCCGGAGACCGAGCCCGACAGCGGCAAGCCCTTCAGCAGCAGGCACCTGGTCGAGTGTCTGCGCGAGGGCGCCCGGCGCTTCGGCTGGGCCGGGCGGGACCCGCGACCGCGCTCCCGCGCCGAGGGCCCGCTGCTGGTGGGCTCGGGGGTGGCGGCCGCCATGTATCCCGTGCTGGTTCAGCCGTCCACGGCGGCGGCACGGGCGCTGCCCGACGGGACCTTCCTGGTACGGATCAACGCCACCGACATCGGCACGGGCGCCCGGACCGTCCTCGCGCAGATCGCCGCGGACGCGCTCGGTGTGCCCGTGGACCGGGTGCGGACCGAGGTGGGCAGCAGCGACCTGCCCGCCGCGTCGCTGGCCGGCGGCTCGTCGGGCACCGCGTCCTGGGGCTGGGCGGTGCACGAGGCGTGCGTCCGGCTCGCGCAGCGCCTGGCCGAGGGTCCGCTGCCTGCGGAGGGGATCGAGGTCCGTGCCGACACGGCCGGCCGGGCGGACGCCGACAGCGCCTTCGCCCGGCACGCCTTCGGCGCCCACTTCGCGGAGGTCGTCGTCGACACCGTCACCGGTGAGACCCGGGTCCGGCGGCTGCTGGGGGTGTATGCCGCCGGGCACATCCTCAACTCCCGTACCGCGCGCTCCCAGTTCGTCGGCGGCATGACCATGGGGCTCGGTATGGCACTGACCGAGGGCAGCACGATGGACGCCGCGTTCGGCGACTTCACCGAGTCGGATCTGGCCGCGTACCACGTGCCCACGCACGCCGACGTGCCCGACATCGAGGCGCACTGGATCGACGAGGACGACACCCGCCTCAACCCCATGGGCAGCAAGGGCATCGGCGAGATCGGCATCGTGGGGACGGCTGCCGCGATCGGCAACGCCGTCTTCCACGCCACCGGCGTGCGCCTGCGCGAACTGCCCCTCACCCCGGACCGCGTGCTGAGCGGCCTGCGGGGCAGGGGCGGTTCCTAGGCTCCTGGAGGCTGTCAGGCCCCCGGGGAGTGCGTCGGCTGGGCGGGCATCGGCCGCCGCACGGATGGCCTCCGCCGTCCGCCGTTCCGCCAGGACGCGTTCCAGCGGCGGTGGCGACGCGAGACGCACCACGAGGGCGGTCAGCGCGGCCAGCGACGCGCACACGGCCGCCGTCCCCGCGAGCCAGGCCGGCGCCGGCGGAAGTTCCAGGGCCCGGGCGAGCCCGGCCGAGTTGAACCGTCCGTCGAGCAACTGGCCCGCTGCCACCCCGGCCGGCACGACGACCGCGAGGGCCAGGACCGGCAGGACCGGCCGGATCAACAGCAGAGCGAGCAGGACACACAGGACCGACACCCCGAGCGCGAACCCGTACACCTGCGCGGATGCCCCATCGCGGTGCGCGGGGAAGCACAGGACACCGCAGACCAGCAGGGCCAGGGCGGCGACAATGCTCGGCCAGGCCGGTGCTCTTCGGGTCCGACCCGACGCCGGTGGATGCGGTGGCGGGGCCGGGAAGGCGGCCGGCCCCGGCAGCTCCGGTCCGGGCCGCCACTCCTCGTCGTACGACTGGTGCGCCTCGTACCACGGCTGCGGGGGCGGTTCCGTCGCCAGCCGGCCGATGAGCTCGACCAGTTCCTCCACGGGTCTGCCGGTCGCTGCCGCGCGCACCGCCTTCTGCCCGCAGTGGGGCTGCAGTTCGGACCGGTTCAGCAGGGCCACCAGACGGGTCACGTCCTCTGTCGGACGGGATTCGGCGGCGGCCCGGATCGCCTCGTCGGCGCTGTCCGCGTCCCGCGGCGGCCGGGTCAGCAGGGACACGAGACGGGTGACGTCCTCCACGGAACGGCACGCAGGGCCGCGACGGTGGCCTGCGCGTACTCGGGCGACTGCTCCAGCAGGGTGATGAGGTGGACGACGTCCTCCAGGGGACGATCGGTTACGGCGGCACGCACCAGGTCGCCGACGGGATCGCCGTACGACCGGTCCATCGGTATGGCGGGGTCGTTCAGACAAAGAGTGCGGTCGCTGCTACGCGCCCCCGTCGTGCGACCGCGAGATCGAGATGACCCCATTCGTATGCGGGTGTACGACGGCGTGCCGCTCGGATGAGCCACGGGTGTGAGTGCGGCCCTTCGGCGAGCCATAGCGGAGCCGGATGCGGGAATCCGTCAGACAGCGCGCCGTTCGGCGCCCGGAGGAGGAGGTCGGCCCGTGGATTCGACCACAGCACTGATCGTCGTCGCCGTGGTACTCGCGGCGCTGGCGCTGGCGGTGGCCGTCGCACTGCTGGTACGGCTCGTGAGAACCCGTCGCGGACTGCGGCGGGCGGGACTTCCCACCGGGCCCCGCTGGGTCTTCTGGGGTGCCCTGCTGTACTTCGTGCTGCCGACCGATCTGGTGCCCGACCCGGTGTACCTCGACGACATCGGTGTCCTGCTGCTCGCCCTGCGCACCCTGCGCGGCTCCGCCGCCGACCGGGCTGCGCTGCGCCTCGGCGGACGGGACCGGGAGGCGTCCCCCCGACCGTGATTACGCAGTGTAAGGAAACCAATCACTCGTTCGATTCGTATAAGTCTCTGGAAGCCGAAGGAAGTCGGCTGACCTGACGGCGTCGTGGGGTGACGGCCGTCTGCGAGAGGCAGTACCGGCGAGGGAGAGACGATGCAACCGTTCGCGCTCAACTACGCACGTCCGGCAGCGACGTCGGAGGCGACCACTCCGTATGTCTACGACTCCGGGCTGCAGTTGAACGTGCTCATGGACGGCCGGGTCGCGGCCCGCGACCACGCGCTGATGAGGGAACTGGGGACCACCACTAGCACGGCGGGCTCCAAGACTCACTTCGACGACTGAACGCGGCCGACGACTGATGACCGTGTTGATTCTTACCTGCGAAGAGGACGTGACGGCCGACATGGTCGTCGTGCACCTCAACGCCACGGGGGTTCCGGTGGTCCGGCTCGATCCGGCCGACCTGACCGACGGTGTCGCGCTGTCCGGGGAGTACGTGCACGGCAACTTCCGCGGCCACCTGTCGGTCGGCGGCCGGCTGGTGGGCATCTCCGGGCTGCGCTCGATCTGGGTCCGCCGCCCCGGCACCCCCGCGGCGCGGGCGGCCGCGCCCTCCGAGTGGCTGACCGAGGAGTCCGACCAGGCGCTGTACGGCATGCTCCGGGGCAGCGACGCCCGCTGGATGAACCACCCCGACGCGGCCCGCCGGGCCCGTCACAAGCCCTGGCAGCTGCGGCTCGCCCAGCGCTGCGGCCTGCCCGTCCCGGCGACCATCGTGACAACGTTTCCGCAGGCCGCTCGCGAGTTCGCCGAGCGGTACCCGGACCTGGTGGTCAAACCGGTCTCCGGGGCGCATCCGCAGGATCCGCCCCGGGCGGTGCCGACCAGCCGGGTCGCACCGGACACCGATTTCGCGGCCGTGGCGTTCGGCCCCACCCTGCTGCAACGGCGGGTCGCCAAACGGGCCGACATACGCCTGACCGTCGTCGGCGAGACGATGCTGGCCGCCCGGAAGGTCACCGGGGCGGACGACGAGGTGGACGTCCGTTTCGCCCCGCCCACCTCCTCCTGGCAGCCCACCGATGTCCCGCCGCGGGTGGCCGCGGCCGTCCGGGACTATCTCGGGGCGGCCGAACTGGCCTACGGGGCCTTCGACTTCGCCGAGGACGGGGACGGGACCTGGTGGTTCCTGGAGTGCAACCAGTCAGGGCAGTTCGGCTTCGTGGAGGTGGAGACGGGCCAGCCGATCGCGCGCGGTATCGCCGCATGGCTGGCCCGGCCCGGTCCGGACCCGCGCTCGCGCACCGACGGCGCGAACAGCGCGGTGAACTGAGGCCGGATTCAGTAGGGCCGCGGGGCGGCGGGCGGCAGGGCGGGCACCCATCCCTGGCCCGGCGAGGCCGGGCGCTCGGGGACGGGCGGGGGCATGAGGGACTGCAGCGGCCGCATGACGTACTCCAGTTCCCTGCGTACGCGCTCGGCCTCCCTGCGGGTCAGAGCGGGGACGTCGCCGCGCTCGGCGACGAGTCGGTCGTAGATGGGGGAATCCTGGAACACCCGTCAACGCGCCTTTCGTTTTCTCGGGCCCACGCGCATGGGCACGGCTGACGAGTCTAGGCGCCTCCACGCACCGACGTGCGAATTCCGGCGTCGGGCTTGACTGCTCGCGGGCCCTCATGCACCGGCGGTGGACCCCGGGCGGACGATCATCAGGACGGTCACGGTCGCCCACAGAAGGTTGAAGATGCCCGTGGACATGGCCAGTTGGGCGGTTGCGCGGCGTTCGACGCTCCCCTGTCCGGTCAACTCCTCGAGCAGTTCGCCCTGCCGGGGCAGGACGAAGGCGACCAGGACTCCGGCGGCCGCGGCCGTCAGGGCCATGGACGTGGTCAGCCACCCGTCGCCCAGGACGCCCATCGCGGCTCCGGTGGCGACGCCGAGGACCGGGACCGCGATGCCGATGCCCGCGTAGACCCGGCAGATGCGGTGCAGCAGCCGTAGGGCGCCGACGCCGGCCTCCTCCGCGTGGGCCCGGCGGGCCGCGGGCGGGAACATGCTGGCCGCGACGGTCACCGGCCCCACGGCGACGATGGCGACGAGGACGTGCAGGGCCAGTAGGAACTTGGTCATGGGATGGCGTGTCCTTCTCCGGTGCGGTCGGTGGTGCCCGGCCACCCTAGAAACCCGCCGGATGATCACACAGGGGCTGAAACGACAGCTTCCGACGGATTCCCGCCAACGCCTCCGGCTGGGAGTTCTGCCCGGCCCCGGGGTCATGGCAGTGGCGGGAATCCGCTTATCGTGGCGGTCATGCACTCCGTGGCGATCCTGGTTCTCGACGATGTGGTGCCGTTCGACATGGCGGCACCCATGCAGGTGTTCGACTGGACCCGGCTGCCCGACGGCCGCCCGGGCTACCGGGTCCGGCTGTGCGCCGAGTCACCGGAGGTCCGCGCGGACGGCGGTTTCACCCTGCGGGTCGAGCACGGCCTCGAAGCGCTCACCGAGGCGGACACGATCATCGTGCCGGGGTGCTCCCCCGTGGCCGGACCGCCCTCCCCGACCGTGCTCGCCGCGCTGCGGGAGGCCGCGGCGGCCGGCACCCGGATCGCGTCCGTGTGCGTGGGCGCGTTCGTGCTGGCGGAGGCCGGGCTCCTGGACGGGCTGCGCGCCACCACGCACTGGGTGGTCGCGGACGACCTGGCGCGGCGCTTCCCCGCCGTCGAGGTCCAGCCGGACGTGCTGTACGTGGACAACGGTCAGATCCTGACCTCCGCGGGCGCGGCCGCGGCGCTCGACATGTGTCTGCACATGATCCGCCGGGACCTGGGTTCGGCGGTCGCCGCGCATGCCGCCCGGATGTCGGTGATGCCGCTCGAACGGGAGGGCGGGCAGGCCCAGTTCATCGTGTACGACCACCCGCCCGTACCCCGTGGTTCGACGCTGGAGCCGGTCCTGGAGTGGGTCGAGGACAACCTGGCCCACGAGATCACCCTCGGGACGATGGCGGCCCGTTCAGGGATGAGCGAGCGCACCTTCAGCCGCCGTTTCCGGGAGCAGACGGGCAGCACGCCGCTGCAGTGGCTGCTGCGGGCCCGGGTGCGGCGCGCCCAGTACCTGCTGGAGAACACCGGTCATCCGGTCGAACGGATCGCGCGGCAGGCGGGGTTCGGCTCCCCCACGGCGTTTCGCGAACGCTTCCGCCGGGTCGTCGGCACCACCCCGCAGGGGTACCGCGCGGCCTTCCACGCGAAGGACGCCGTCCCGGCGGCGGCGAGTTCCTGACCGCCCGCCGGGTCCGGCGTGGTGTTCACCCGGCCAGCGGGAGGCTGCTCTCCCCGTCCGGGTCCGCGCATTCGGCGGCCGGCAGCAGGGCGTCGGCCCTGGCGACCGCCTCACGGACATCGGTGGTGCCCATCATCACGCACAGTGTGTAACTGACGTCCGCCAGCTCACGAGCCGTCGCCGGCCTCTCCCTCTCCGCCTGGGCGATCCTCAGTGACGCGTAGCGGGTCAGCAGAGTTCTGACGGCCTTAGGGTCCGGAACGAGCACGAAGCGCCCCTCTCTAGAATTTTTCGCTGCGTATGCCCCCTGTGCGCCGGTCCAATCCCATCCGCCGCTCCCCGGCACGCGATTGGCGCAATACCGTGCGGACGGACCCGCTTCCCGAAGGCCCGCAAACCGTTGAACAAGGGGCATCCCTCGCACCATGAACGGTATACGCCCATGAACCGCTCCGCAGGTCTCCTCAGCGCCCTCCATCTCGCGACGAGCACCGGACTCGCCTGGACAGCGGTCCACGCACTGCGCCACGACCCGCCGTGGGCCGCGTGTCTGTTGGCCGCCGCGAGCCTGGTCCCAGTCATCGCGGTCGTGCGCGAGAGCGTGCTCCGCGACCAGCGGCGCGCCCTGGCCGAAATGCGCGGGCGGGCCGACGGACCCGGTGCGGGGGCCGCCGACGACATCGTCCGCGCCGAACTCGACACCGCGTGCTGTGAACGCTGGTGGACGAGCTGCGGCACCGACCACGACTCGGCGTGCCCCCGCCGGGTACCGCGGAGCAGCGCGGCGTGACGCCCGGCAGGGGCCGGGGCCACCCCTTCGACCGGCCGTACGACCACTCCGGCGAGGTCCATCCCGATCAGTGCAGAACGCGGCAACGCTGACGGACTCGTCGGGTGATGGACGAGATCCGGGGACGCCTGCCCGCGGACGGTTCGGGAGCAGGTGCGCCCGAGCGCGATCGGGCGCGGACGTCGACGCGGTCCTCCGGTCCGCTCCGTCCGCACCCACCGCCTTCAGGCTCGCGCACGGCGGCGCGCCGTACGCGCCGCCGCGACCGGGGCGACGGGAGGCGAGGAGGCGTAGCCGCGCGGCCCGTGCCTCACCCCCCGCCGGACGGACCGGGGCCGGGCTCAGGCGACCTGTCCGGCGTGCAGCGCGGTGTAGGCCCCGCCGCGGCGCAGCAGTTCCTCGTGGGTGCCGGTCTCCAGGATCCGGCCCTCCCCCAGCACCACGATGCGGTCGGCGCCCCGCACGGTCGACAGCCGGTGCGCGACCACGAAGGTCGTCCGTCCGTGCAGCAGCCGGGCGAGCGCCTGTTGGACGAGCGCCTCGGAGCGGGTGTCCAGGGCCGAGGTCGCCTCGTCGAGGACCAGCACGCGCGGGTCGCGGATCAGGGCCCGGGCGATGGCCAGGCGCTGGCGCTGCCCGCCCGACAGCCGGGCACCCCGCTCGCCGACCAGGGTGTCCAGGCCCTGCGGCAGCCGGTCGACGAACTCCAGTGCGTTCGCGTCGCGCAGTGCCGCGCGGACCGTCTGTTCGTCGGCGTCGTCCATGCCGTAGGCGACGTTGTCGCGGATCGTGCCGTCGAACAGGATGGATTCCTGGGGTACGACGGACAGGAAGCGCCGGTAGGTGCGCAGGTCCAGGGCGTTCATGTCGGTGCCGTCGAGCAGCAGCCGCCCCGAGGTGGGACGGATGAAGCCGATCACGAGGTTGAGGACGGTGGACTTGCCCGCGCCGGACGCGCCGACGAGGGCGATGGTCTCGCCGGGGGTCACGGAGAGGGTGAAGTCCCGTACGGCGGGCCGTCCGTTGTCGTACGCGTGGCCCACGCCCTGGAACTCGACGGCTCCGCGCACCGAGTCGACCTCGGTCTTGCCCTCGTTGTCCTCCAGTTCGGGCGCCTGGAGCACCTCGCCGACGGAACGGACGGACTCCAGACCCTTGGTGATGACCGGGGCGAGCCCTGCCAACGTGGTCGTGGAGTTCGTGAGCGTGGTCAGGAACGCGCTGAGCATCACGACGTCGCCGGGGGTGACGCCCCAGACGCCGTAGTACGACACCAGCGCGGCCCCGGCGAGGACCAGCACGCCGACCACGTTGAGCACGACCCAGGCCAGCGAGCCGAAGCGGCCGTTGACGAGGTCGAGGCGCATCCCGGAGGTCAGCAGCCGGCGCAGGGTGCCGTCCATGCGGCGCAGCGCCTTGCCCTCCAGGCCGTGGGCGCGGGTCACCGGGATGAGGCGGGTCATCTCCGTGACCCGGGACGAGAGCGTCTCGACCTCGTGCCGGAAGTGCTCGTTGTGGGTGCGCAGCCGGGCCCGGAGCCGGGCCACGACGAGGGCCGCGGCGGGCACGACGACGAGGAAGACGGGCACGAACTCCGGTGTCCGTACGGCGATGATGACCAGTCCGCCGATCAGCACCGTGGTGGCACCGAGGCCGGTCTCGGCGGTCTGCTGCACCATCTGCTCGACCGTCTCGACGTCCCGCACGACCTTGGCCTGGAGGACACCGGCGCTGACCCGGGAGTGGTAGCCGATGGACAGCTGCTGCATGCGGGTGCACAGGGCGGAGCGCAGGGTGGTGCCCATGCGGCGGACGCTGCCGTACAGGAGGCGGACGTAGAGGAGGTGCAGGGGGTAGTTGATGAGCAGGATGAACAGGATGACGCCGGTGCTCGTCCAGAGCCGGGTGATCGGCAGGTGCTGCACGACGGTGTCGATGATGGACGCGGTGATCAGGGGCAGCAGCCAGATCGGGCTGTGCTTGACGGTGAACACCGCCACGGCCACGGCCAGATTGCGGCGGTCGGCGCGGAACAGGTAGGCGAGTGTGCGGATCGGGTGTTCGCCCCGGTAGCGATGGTCGAGTGGTCTTTCCAGCGACGATGCCATCGTCGCTGGTCCTTCCGGTTGCCGTGTGGAGGGCAAGCGCTTTCTCCCCCTCGTCGGCAAGGAGTACACCAGGTGGCGGTGAGCACTCCTACTCGTCCAGAGTGCGGGCGAGCTCCGTGGTGGCGTGGGCGATCTCGCTGTCGTCGTCGGCCATCAGCCGCCCGAGGACACCGCTCTTGTCCCGGACGGCCTGACGGGCCCGGCGCTCCCACACCACGGGGTTCTCGCGGTGGTTGAGCAGCTTGGGGTAGACGGCCGCGGTGCTCTCCCACTGGCGGGCGCCGGCGATGCTCCTGAGCAGCTGGATGATCTCCGCCCGACAGGTCACCCGGGGCAGTTGGGCGAGCTCCCAGAGGAAGGGGACCGTGGCGGCGGTGGCCTGCTCCACGACGAAGCCGTACTGGCAGATGCGCCTGCGCAGGTCACGGAGGGCCGCGCCGGCGGTCTCGGGGTCCCCCCAGGCCACGCTGTTGAGGAGCAGGGGGATGGCCGCGGCGCAGCCGGTGGAGTCCTGGATGTCGTCCCAGGGCACGCGGCTCAGCGCCGCGAGGGGCGTGGTCCGTGCCACCCCGGTGGTGGGCACGGGGCAGCTGGTGCGCTCGTTGCTCGGCTGGTCCGGAGCGGTGCGCATGGCGTGAAACCTTTCCGCGGCGGTCATGTCAGGGGGGAGGGGTGGTCGACAGCTTGGCCCAGACGGTCTTGCCGGCCGGGGGCCGCGAGGTCCAGCCCCACTCCTCCGCCAAGGCGTCGACGATGTACAGGCCCCGGCCGTGCTCCCGCAGGGCGGTGACGTCGCGGGGCGTGTAGGCGGGTGGCTCGTCGCCGGGGTCGGAGACGGTCACCAGCAGATGCGCGGGGTCGAAGGACAACCCCAGCCACACCTCGGCGGCACCCTTCGCCGCAGGCCGGAGCACCGCGTGGGCCACGGCGTTGGCCGCGAGTTCGGTGATCACGAGGGTGGCGTCGTCGCTGCGGTGATCCAGGGACCAGCAGCTCAGCGTCTCGCGGGTGAAGGCGCGGGCCCGGGCGAACCCCTCCGCGCTGCATCTGACGAGCAGCGCGGCGGAGACGAGGGGGCCGACCTCCGGCGGTCGCCGCTGTCCGCAGGCGGAACCCGGACGCCGCACGGTCGCACCGGCCGGGCCCGCATCACCCACCTCCGGCACAGCCTGGCTGGGCGGCCGGAGCACATGGTTTGCAGGTGACGACACGGCATCTCCTTGATGCGACGTCAAGACGGGGCGCAACCGCGGGGGTTGACGCTGGAGCTATTATCCACGCTGAAGGCGCCCGCGTGCAATTGCACGAGAAATTGCGCGAACGACGGGTGGGGTCACAGAGGTTGCCGTTGCGCACCCCAGTCCCGCCCCGCACGGCCGGGCACGGCGCCCGGCACAGAACGGAACAGCAAGGAGACTGCAGTGCCAGCAGTGCAGAACGGAGTGCGGGCGAGTTCGCTCGACGCCCGCTGGGTCAAGAGCCGTCACAGCAACGCCGAGGGCAACTGCGTCGAAGTGGCCTCACTGGTCGACGGCGGCGTCGCGCTGCGCAACTCCCGTGACCCCGACGGCCCCGCACTGGTCTACACCCCGGCCGAGGTCGCGGCCTTCCTCGCCGGCGCGAAGGACGGTGAGTTCGACCACCTGCTGTGAGGAGCCGGGATCCGAGGCGACACCGCCCCCAACTCCCGTGCCGACACCGGCACCTACGGAATGGTGCGGTACGGCCACGCTGCGTGCGATAGTGTGAGTCGTCTCTGTGCCGGTTTACTGGGAGTCAGGATGTCTGCCGCGTCCCACCGCATCTCCCGCCTGGAACCGTACCTGGACCGGTCCGAACCGGCTCCCACCCTGCTGAAGATGCTGGTAGGCGTCCAGTTGGCGGGATTCCGCGAGGATGCCGGGCTCGCCCAGGACCAGGCGGCGCGGGCCCTTGGATTCAGCCCCGCCAAGCTGTCCCGCATCGAGTCGGGCAAGGGCCGCAAGCCCCCGTCGGAAAGCGACGTGCGCGCTCTCCTGGAGCTGTACGGCACCGAGGACTACGAGTCCTCGGTGCTCCTCAAGCTGCTCCAGCGCGCCGGTGACCCGGGCTGGTGGCAGCGGTACGACAAGCGGCTGATGCCCGAGTGGTTCGACCGGCTGGTCGGCCTTCAGGAGGCGGCCGCGGCCATCCGTACCTTCGAGATCCAGTACGTCCCCGGACTGCTGCAGACCCCGGACTACACACGGGCGGTGGTGGAGCGCGGTCTGCCGGCCGCGGCGGCGAGCGAGGTGGACCGGCGCGTCGAACTGCGCATGCAGCGCGCGAAGTTGCTGCTGCGTGCGGATGCCCCACAGCTGTGGGCGGTGATCGACGAGTCGGTGCTGCTGCGGGTGCTGGGCAGCCGGGACATCATGCGGGCGCAGCTCAAGCACCTCGTCGCGATGGCCCAGCGCTCCAACGTGACGTTGCAGATCATCCCGCTCGACGTGACGAACGCCTCCGCTCCGGCCATCCCGATCACCTACCTGCGCTTCGGCGGGCTCGACCTGCCGGACGTCGTGTATCTGGAGCACATCAAGAGCGCGAACTTCCTGGAGGACCGGGACGAGACGGAGGAGTACCGGCTCGCCCTGGACCGGCTGGCCGACGACGCGCTCGAACCCCGGGACTCGCTGCGGCTGTTGGAGCAGACGATCGAGCAGCGCTACGGCGGCTGAGAGCCCCTGTCAGCCGTCGCGGCCGAACAGGGCCGCCCACAGGAAGGGTTCGCCGAAGCAGGGGGACCCGGGCGGTTCGTCGCGCATGCGCCGTAGCTCGATCTCGGTCAGGTCGCAGAAGATCCGGCGCAGGGACTCGGCCGTGTAGGCGAGACCGCCCGCGAGTCCGCCCTGCCGGTAGAACTCCGCGTCCGGCAGGTCCGATCCCACTCCTCCGTCCGCGAAACAGGCGAGGCCGAAGCGGCCACCGGGTGCCAAGTGGCGTTCGAGGAGCGCCAGATAGCTGACACGGCGGTGCGGCGGCAGATGGTGGAAGCAGCCGGAGTCGTAGATCAGGTCGTAGGTGCCGCTGAGTTCGGTGCCCGACAGGGTGAAGGCATCGCCGCACACGAAGCGGACGTCGGCCGCCGTCTCGTGCGCGCGCTCCCTGGCCCAGGCGATGGCGGCCGGTGAGAGATCGACGGCGTCGACGTCGAAGCCGAGGGAGGCGAGGTACAGCGCGTTGCGGCCCGGCCCGCAGCCCAGATCCAGGGCACGGCCGACGGTGACGAGGCCGCGGTCGAGGTACGACACCAGGTTCTCGTCCGGCTTCGCCACGAAGAAGGGGACCGGCTTGGAGCGGTCCCCGTAGAAGCCGTCCCACCAGGAACCGGCGTCCGCGGTCCAGCGATCGGCCTGGGAATCGAAGAGGGTGTCGAGGAGCTGGAGTACGTCCTCCATCGTGCGTATCGTGCGGTTCATTCGCGCCTTCTCGATGGGGTGAATCGTAGGGCCGACCGGGGCGAGGCCTGCCGACATGCGGCGCCCCCGGAGCGGGAGGGCGCCGGCGCCGCGGGGGACGGTGCCCGCCGAAGCCGCAGCTGTCCCCGCCGCGCCCGTCGACCCGGAACCTGCACGGCCCAACGACGGCTGGGGCTGCGGTGCCTGCGCCGGTACGGCCTGCTCGGCCGCGCCAGGGGCGTTCGTGACGGGGTCAGACGAGTCGGGCGACTCCGCCGAACTCGATCCACTCGTGGGTGAGCTGGCGGGGGGCCACCTCGGTGTCGGGACGCCAGGTGGAGACCTCCACGAGGCCAGGGGGGAGGATTTCCAGGCCCTCGAACCACTCGGCGACGTCCTTCTCCTGGCGGACCCGGCCCCAGTGGCCCTGGGTCGCCTGGTCCATGAAGTTCGTGACGAAGTCGCGGACCTCGGGGTCCTCGCTGACGAGCTGGCACATCACCATGAAGCTGCCGGGCGCGAGACGCTCGCGCACCCGGCGGGCCAGGGCGGCAGGCCCGTCCGTCTCGCTGTCCGGGATGCAGTGCATGACCGAGTTGAACAGCACGGCGACGGGCTGCGAGAAGTCGATCAGCCGCTGGGTGTCCTCGTGGGCGAAGATCGCGTCGGTCTCCCGCATGTCCGCGTGGATGACGGCGGTCCGCTCGTCCTGCTCCAGCAGCGCCCGGCCGTGCACCAGGACCATCGGGTCGTTGTCGACGTAGACGACGTGCGTGGTGGGGTCGATGCGCTGGGCGACCTGATGGACGTTGTCCTGGGTGGGCAGGCCCGAGCCGTGGTCCAGGTACTGCCGGATGCCGTGCTCCGCCGAGAGGGTGCGCACCACCCGCTGGAGGAAGTGCCGGTTGTTCACGGCGAGCCTGCGGGTGCTCGGGACGACCTTGTCGAGCTGTTCGCAGGCGGCCCGGTCGGCCGCGTAGTTGTCCTTGCCGCCGAGGTAGTGGTCGTACATGCGCGCGGCCGTGGGGACCGAGGCGTCGATCGACGTGGACAGGTTCTTACCGGTGCTCATCTTTCCCCCAGCTTGTTCCGCCAACTGGCCTGGCAGGACAGGGAGTCCATCCTAGAGACACCACGAACGCCGGTGCCAGTACGACAACCAGTACGAGGGCTACGGCCGTCACCCGGCCGAGGCCTCCCGTCCGCGCGGCGGCGAACAGCGCCCCGAGCTCGGTGCCTGGCCGCCGGCCGGCGCAGGACGAGTACAGCCTTCGGCAGCAGCGGCTCGGTTTCCCACGGCAGGCCGCAAAGGAGCGGCGCAGCCAGCGCGACAGGCGGCCGAAGAAGGCCCGGATGGCCGTGCGGCACACGGACCGGGTCATCGCCGGCAACGCACCGGGGAAGGTTCAGGCGGCGTCCAGCTCCGTGAGTTCGGTCGCGTCGAGGACGAGATCGGCCGCGGCCAGCGAGTCGCGGATCGTCTCGGGGCGGCTCGCGCCCGGGATCGGCACGACCACCGGCGACTTGGCGAGCATCCAGGCCAGGCAGACCTGCTGCGGGCTCACCCCGTACTTCTCGGCGATCCGCGCGAACGGCCCGTGGGCCGAACCCAGTTCACCCGCCCGGGAGATGCCGCCGAGGGGGCTCCAGGGCAGGAAGGCGATGCCGAGTTCGTCGCACAGGCGCAGTTCCGGCTCGCTGGAGCGGAAGGCCGGGGAGAACTGGTTCTGCACCGAGACCAGTCGGCCGCCGAGGATCTCGTTGGCCAGTCGGATCTGGTCGGGATTCGCGTTGGAGATGCCCGCCTGGAGGATCTTGCCCTCGTCGAGGAGGTCACGCACGGCGCCGACCGACTCCTCGTAGGGGATCCGGGGATCGGGACGGTGGAACTGGTAGAGCCCGATCGCCTCCACCCCCAGTCGCCTCAGCGAGGCCTCGCATGCCTCCCTGAGGTGCCGGGGGCTGCCGTCGAGCGTCCAGCTTCCATCCCCCGGACGCAGATGCCCGCCCTTGGTGGCGACGAGGACGTCACCGCCCCGGTCGTGGGAGGCGAGGGCCTTCGCGATCAGGGACTCGTTGTGACCGACCTCGTCGGCGTCCCGGTGGTAGGCGTCGGCGGTGTCGATCAGGGTCACGCCCGCGTCGAGGGCGGCGTGGATGGTGGCGAGGGAGCGTTCCTCGTCCGGCCGCCCCTCGATGGACATGGGCATGCCGCCCAGACCGATCGAGCTCACTTCGACATCACCGATACGGCGAGTGTGCATGACCTTGGACCTCTTTCGCCTGTCCCGCGGATCTGGGCTCTCCTCAGCCTGGCCGCCGCGCACACCGAGGTCCAATAGAGGAATGAGAACGCATTCAGCGACGGGAGTGCTGAATCGCGGCCGCGCCGCCCCCCGGGTCGACCGGGGGGCGAGACGGGGTTGCGTGTGCGCTGTGTCCGTGTGACACCCTCGCCTCGACCGGCGGATGATCCAGTCCGGTCGTCGTGAGGTTCGGCAGTACGGCCAGAGAGGCAGCGGCATGCGTATCGGACTGCTCGGCACCGGTCCCTGGGCCCGGATGGCCCACGCCCCCGCGCTCGGCGCGCATCCGGAGCTGGACTTCGCCGGGGTGTGGGGCCGTCGTACGGAGGCCGCCGAGGAGCTGGCCGCGGAGCACGGCACGCGCGCGTACGCCGATGTCGACGCGCTCCTCGCCGACGTGGACGCCGTCGCCATCGCCCTGCCGCCGAGCGTGCAGGCCGGCCTCGCGGCGCGGGCCGCGCGGGCGGGGTGCCATCTGCTGCTGGACAAGCCTCTTGCGACGACGGTCGAGCAGGGGCGGGCCGTGGTCGAGGCCGTCCGGGAGACCAAGGTCGCCTCGGTGGTGTTCTTCACCTCGCGCTTCCTCGCCGAGACCGAGGCGTGGATCGCCGAACAGGCGGCCGTGGAGGGCTGGTTCACGGGGCGGGCCGAGTGGCTGGGGTCGGTGTTCACCAGCGAGAGCCCGTTCGCCGAGTCACCGTGGCGGCAGGAGAAGGGCGCCCTGTGGGACGTGGGCCCGCATGCCCTGTCGGTGCTGCTGCCGGTGCTGGGTGAAGTCCGTGAGGTGGCGGCGGCCGCGCACGGTCCCGGGGACACCGTCCATCTGGTGCTGCGGCACACCGGCGGCGCGTCGAGCACCCTGACCCTGAGTCTCACGGCTCCGCCCGCGGCCGCGGGAGCCGGTGTCGAGCTGCGGGGCGCGGGCGGAGTCGCCGTGCTCCCGGAGTCGTCGGAGGCTGTCGTACCCGCCGTGATCCGGGCCGCCGACGGGCTGCTCGCCGCCGCGCGCACCGGGCAGGCCCATCCGTGCGACGCCGTGTTCGCACTGCGGGTCACCGAGATCCTCGTCGAGGCGGAGGCCCTGCTGGACGGCGGAACGGCGACGGCGCAGGCAGGTCCCAGTAGTGCCCGCACCTAGCTGACGATCACCTCGACCACCAGCAGGGCGCCCGGCACCGACAGCTGGAGCGGACCGGCTGTCGGTGCCGGGCGAGGGCTCAGGCGGTGTGCGGCAGCCGGTAGTTCAGCCGTTCCCGTACGACGGGATAGCCCGCCTTGGCGAAGTTCGCGGCCATGGGGAAGTTCCCCCGGTCCGTCGCACCGGAGACGAACTCGGCGCCCTGCTCGACCAGATAGTGGGTGCACTCGGCGAGCAGGTCGTAGGCGTAGCCCTGTCCGCGCTGTTCCGGCACCACCCCGATGAACCCGACGCAGGGCCCCGACGGGTTGTGGGCCGGAATGTGGATCCCGGCGACGTCTCCCTGCGGGGTGTGGGCGATCTGCCACCACTCACGCGGCGAGGGGCACCAGTGGAAGAAGTCGAGTTCCTCCTGGGCGGCCCGGTCGAGTCCGCCCTCCTCGACGGCTGTGAGGGCGTGCGCGTCCAGGGTGGCGGAGTGGATGCGGCGCAGCAGGTCGAAGAAGACCGCGTCGTCCGGTTCGGGCCGGAACTCCAGGCGTCCGGGCCGCTCGGGCAGCCCGTGCTCCGGTGTCCACCGGTACAGGAACCGCTCGACCAGGAGCTCGTATCCGGCCTTCTGTACGGCGGTGAAGCGGGTCTCGGCGGCGGACCGCAGATCGGGGTCCTCGCGCCAGCCCGCGGGCAGGTTCATCTCGAGCTCGACCTGCCAGGGGGCGGTGCGCAGGAGTTCCGCGCCGGCCTCCTCCTCCCCCTCGGCCACGTCGAACCAGTTGACGTTGAGGGGTGCCGTGTCGTCGGGGCCGCCCCACCAGGCGCCGCGTGCCACGACCTTGCCGTCGCGCAGGGCGACGCGCTTCCAGTCGGGGCGGTGGCGGGTGGACCGGTGGGACTCGCGGGCGCCGAGAGGGTCGGGAAGGGCGTCGAAGAGATGGGTTGTGCGCTCGTCGAGCGCACGGATGACCAGTTCGGTCATGGGTGGATTCCTCCGGGATGCGTACTGCGGGGAGCGCTCCCGGTCAGACGAGACACGCCGGGATGACGGAGAGGGAGCGCTGAAGGGCGGTGAACTGCACGGCACTCGCCTCCTTCCGTCGGCCTCGGGCGTGGTGACTGACGTTACGGGATCTTCCGGGGCCGCGTCCATCGCTTTTCGGCACACGCGCGCGTGCCCGCTGCCGACGCTCACGCCGTTCCGGAGACGGCCGGGCGGCGAGCGGTTCGGCGTGCGGGGCCGAGCGGGTCGTAGCAGCGTGGTGGTGTGAGCGGACTGCGCGACCGGGACCGGCGGAGCTGGCTGCGCGGCGCGCCGCCGCCCGGCTGGGTGCGGGTGCTGCCCGCCGTACTGCTGGCGGGGGTGTGCGTGGCGACCCTCGCGAGCCCGGGTCACCTCGACATCGGGTTCCTGCTGGGCGCCATCCCGCCGCTGGCCGTGCTGTCGTACGGGCCGCTGGCGACGGCCGTGCTCGGTGCGCTCGTCCTGGTCGTGCTGAACGTGCCGGTCTTCCGGCTGAACGATCCGGGCAGCACGGATCTGCTGACCGTCGGCTTCGTCGCCGCGCTCAGTGTGTTCGTGTCGTTCGTACGGAGCAGGCGGGACGCCCAGCTGGTGACCGAGCGCGCGGTCGCGGAGGCCGCGCAGCGGGCCGTCGTGCCGCCGCTGCCGAAGCGGGTGGCAGGTGTGCGGTGTGCGGGGCTGTACCGGGCCGCGCAGCACGGGACGCTGGTCGGGGGTGACTTCTTCGACGTGCGGGAGGGGCCCTGCGGGGTGCGGGCGGTGATGGGCGACGTGCAGGGGCACGGACTGTCGGCCGTCGCCACCGTCGCCTCCCTGCTGGGGGCCTTCCGGGAGGCGGTGCTGGACCAGCCCGGTCCCGAGTCGGTGGCCGCGCGGCTGGACCGCAGGCTGGTGGTGGACTCGGCGGCCGTACGGCACTCGGAGCTGTTCGCGACGGCGGTGGTGCTGGAGTTCGGGGCCGGCGCGACGGCCGTACGGATCGTGGCGTGCGGGCAGGCCGGGCCGGTCCTGCTGCGTGAGGGGCGGGCCGTGGAACTCGACGTACCGGTGGGCACCCCGCTCGGTCTGGGCCTGTCCGACGCCTCGCCGCCGACGGGGGTCACCGTTGCGCTGCGGCCCGGCGACCGGCTCTTCCTGGCCTCGGACGGCGTCTGGGAGGCGCGCGACGCCGCCGGGGCCTTCTATCCGCTGCTCGACCGGATCACCGGGTTCGCGGGTGACCTCCCGGATCTCGTAGAGCGGGTCTGGGAGGACCTCGTCCGCTACGCCCCGGCGCTCGACGACGACGTCACGATGCTCGTTCTCGCGCCCGGCGCCCCGGAGTCCCGCTGACCGCCGCGTCCGTCTCCTGCTCCCCCTCGGCGTCGATGTGCGGGAGGATCCGGTCGAGCCAGCGGGGCGTCCACCAGGCGCGCGGTCCCAGCAGGGTCATGACGGCGGGGACCATGAGCAGCCGTACGACGGTCGCGTCGATCAGCACGCTCACCGCGAGGCCCAGTCCCAGCATCTTGACCACGATGTTGTCGCTGACGACGAAGGCGGCGAAGACGCTCACCATGATCAGTGCCGCGCAGGTGATGACCCGGGCGGTGATCTCCAGCGCGTGGGCGACGGAGGCCTTGGCGTCCCCGGTGCGCAGCCAGGCCTCGTGCACCCGGGAGAGCAGGAAGATCTCGTAGTCCATGCTCAGCCCGAAGATGATCGCGAACATCATCATCGGCACATAGCTCTCGATGGGCACCTTGCCGGAGACGCCGAGCGCGGGGCCGCCCCAGCCCCACTGGAAGACGGCGACGACGACGCCGTAGGAGGCGGCGATGGACAGGACGTTGAGGACGGCCGCCTTCACGGCGACGAGCAGCCCGCGGAAGACCGCGAGGATGATCAGGAAGGCCAGGGCGACGACCACGCCGATGATCAGCGGCAGCCTGCTGGCGACGATGTCGCGGAAGTCGACCTGGGCGGCGGTCGTGCCGGTGACGTACCCCTTTGCGTCCGTGCCCTTGACCGCGGTCGGCAGGGTGGTGTCGACCAGGCGGTTGGTGAGATCCGTGGTGGTGGCGCTCTGCGGGGACTGCTTGGAGTAGACCGTGGAGATGAGGACGTCCCCGTCCTTGGTGGGGGTGAGCGAGGTGACCGCCGCTGCGCCGGACACGCCGCTGAGGGTCTTCTGCGCCTGGGAGGACAGGGCAGAGCGCTCGGAGGACGGTACGGACGTCTGGTCGATGACGACGGTGAGGGGGCCGTTGGAGCCGGGGCCGAAGGCGTCGGTCATGAGGTCGTAGGCCCGCCGGTCGGTGAAGGAGGTGGGGTCGGCGCCGTCGCCGATGTGGCCGAGTTGGATGGAGAAGACCGGGATGGCGAGGACGACGACGGCCGTCACGCCCGCGGCCAGGTAGCGCCACGGCCGCCGCTCGACCCGCTGGGCGTACCGGTGCCAGGTCCCGTGCGGCGTCTCGCCCTCGGCGGCGTCGGTCTCGGCGACCGGCCGGCGTACCCGGTAGCGGTCGATCCGGTTGCCGATCAGGCCCAGCAGGGCAGGGACGAGCGTCAGGGCGCCCAGGACGGCGGAGACCACCGTCACGGCGGCGGCGAGCCCGAGCAGCCCGATGAAGGACACCCCGGACGCTGACAGTCCGGCCAGGGCGATGATCACCGTGCAGCCGGAGACCAGGACGGCCCGCCCGCTGGTGGCGGTGGCCCCGCCCGCCGCGCGCACCGGATCCTTCCCGTCCATCAGACTCTGCCGGTGGCGGGTGAGCTGGAAGAGCGCGTAGTCGATGCCGACGCCGAGTCCGATCATCGTGGCCAGGGTGGGTGAAACGGTCGCGAAGGTGAACGCCGAGGCCAGCAGACCCAGGCACGCGAGGCCCCCGATCACACTGATCAATGCGGTGACCAGGGGGATTCCGGCGGCGATCACACTGCCGAAGCCGACGAGCAGGACGACGATCGCCACGCCGAACCCGATCAGTTCGCTCACCCGGTCGTCGGCGGCGGGCCGCGCGAGTTCGCCGAGCGGACCGCCGTACTCGACGTCCGCGCCCGCTGCCCTCAGGGGCTGTACGGCGTGGTCGACCCCGCTGAGGTAGCCGTCGCCGAGGGTCGAGGGCTGGACGTCGAAGCGGACCGTGATGTACGCCGTCTTCCCGTCCGTCGACAGCGGCCCGACCTTCGAGGCGGGCGTGGAGAGCGGGTTCTGCGCCGACAGGACGTGCGGCAGTTTCTGGAGGTCGGTGACCGTCGTGGACATCTGCGAGCCGAGCGAGGAGATCGCCTTGTCACCGTCGTGGAGCACGATCTGGCTGCCGTACCCGCCGGCCGCCGGATCGTGCTTCTTCAGGACGTCCAGGCCCTTCTGCGACTGGACTCCGGGCAGCGAGAAGTTGTCCGAGTAGTCCCCGCCGAAGGAACGGTTCAGGGCCTGGAGGGCGACCAGGGCCACGAGCCAGGCCACCAGGACGATGACGAAGTGCCGGGCGCACCACTCGCCCAGTCTGCGCAGGGCGCCCTTGGGGTGGTTTTGCGTGGTCATGGTGTCGTCTCTCTGCCGGGCCCCCGAGAGATCGATATCCCCATTACACGCCCGTTGGGTCATCGGGGCATCCGGAGGCTCCGGGCGCGCGGGGAACGCTTCCGGATGCAAGGTCGGCCCGGGCGTTGAATGGTGATAGCGGACCCGTTGACAGCACCGGGACCGCACAGCGATCCGGATCCGAGGAGCAGACATCATGCCGACGTCACAGCCCGACGCGTCCCGGTCGTCCGAGGACCGCGCCACCCCGGACGACCTGCTCCACGCCCGTACCGGCACCGAGGTGTCGCCGGAGGACGTTGTCCTCGCCTCGGGCAAGGACATCACCCCGCACAGTCTCGAATGGGCCCGGCGCAAGCTGGCTGCGGAGGGCCCGGCAGCGCTCGACAAGCTGCTGCCCTAGCCGCGAACGGGTGTTCGGCTGTTCCGGGGCAGCCGAACCCGCTCGCTCGGTCCTACGGCGACCAGGTCGTCGTGGAGCTTCCCCTCAGCGCTCCCCCGACTCCTCGTCCAGGCACAGCACTTCGACCCGCTGCACGAGGTTGTTGGCGAAGCCGCCCCGGTTCCAGGGCTGTTCCAGCGGCTGGGTGTGCCCCTCGGCGTCGGTGGCCCGCGCGCTGAGGACGAACTCCCCCGGCTCCACGTGCCAGTTGTAACGCCAGCGCCGCCATGCCCAGCGGTGACCTGTGTCCGGTTCGAGTTCCGCCTCGTGCCAGGAGTGTCCCGCGTCCGTGCTCACCTCGGCCCGGGTCACCGGCGCCCGCCCCGACCAGGCCCGCCCCTCCAGCGTCACCGTGCCGGGCCGGACCACGCGGGCCCGGGACATGAAGTCCGGGAAGCCGGGCGGGACGAGCAGGGCGCGCGGCGCGATCCGGGTGACCGGCTCGCCCTCGTCCCCCGGCTGCTGCCGGAGCCGGTAGGCGACGGTCTGCTGGAACCCGGTGAAGGGGGCGCCGGTGACGGTGATCTCGCGTAGCCACTTCACCTGGGCCATGCCGTACCAGCCGGGCACGACGAGCCGGAGCGGGTAGCCGTGCTGCGGCGGCAGCGGGGCGCCGTTCATCTCGTAGGCGACCAGCACTTCGGGCTCGGTGCCGGTGGCCACGTCGACCGGCAGGGCCCGCTGGTAGTCCTGTTCGACGCCGCGCTCCACCCCGTGGTCGGTGCCGGTGCACACCACGTCGACGGCGTCGGCCTCCACCCCCGCCTCGGCGAGCAGCAGCCGCAGCGGGACGCCGGTCCACTCGGCGGTGCCGACCGCCTCGACCAGCCACGGCTGGCTGACCGGGCGGGGCGTGAGCAGGGCCCGGCCGTTGCCCGCACACTCCAGCGTGACCCGCGTGGTGACCCGGGGAAGCGTCCGCAGCTCGGCCAGGGTCAGGGTGAGCGGACGACGCACCTGGCCTGTGACGCCGAGCCGCCAGGGGGTGTCCTCGGGGACGTACGGGATGTCGTAGTGCGTGAGGACGTAGTGCAGGCCCGGCGGGGTGAGGTCGTGGCGCATCGCTTCGAGCGGCAGGCCGTGGTTGCGGGTGGCGAGCGCCAGTTCGTCCCGGCCGATGCCCTCGTCGGGGGCGGCGAGCCGGGCCGGGGTGCTCGTGTCGGCGAGTCGGCGGCCCATGGCCGTATTGTCGCGCGGTCCGCCGGAACTGTCGCGGTCTGCGGCACATTTCCGGCACCCTCGCGGCAACTTCCCGTAACCTGCGGCGACTCAGGTTCGGCAGGTTCTCACCGCTCACCCTTTCGGAACAGGCCCCGCGGCTGCCAGACTGCCGAGGGTGCCCGACTTCGACATGCTTGTCATCGGTTCAGGTCCGGGTGGCCAGAAGGCCGCCATCGCCGCGGCCAAGCTGGGCCGCCGGGTCGCTGTCGTCGACCGCCCCGACATGGTCGGCGGGGTCTCCATCCACACCGGCACCATCCCGTCCAAGACCCTGCGCGAGGCGGTGCTGTACCTGACCGGCCTCACCCAGCGTGACCTGTACGGCCAGAGCTACCGGCTGAAGGAGGACATCACCGTCGCCGACCTGACCGCGCGCACCCAGCACGTGGTCGGCCGTGAGGTCGATGTGATCCGCAGCCAGCTCTCCCGCAACCACATCTCGCTTTTCGGCGGCACCGGCCGCTTCGTCGACCCGCACACCGTCGCCCTGCGCGAGGTCACCGGCCACGAACGGCTGCTCAGCGCGGAGAACATCATCATCGCCACCGGCACCCGCCCGGCGCGGCCGGACAGTGTCGAGTTCGACGGCCGCACGATCATGGACTCCGACAACGTCCTCGCCCTCGAACGCGTCCCGCGCTCCATGGTCATCGTCGGCGCCGGGGTCATCGGGATGGAGTACGCCTCGATGTTCGCCGCGCTCGGCAGCAAGGTGACGGTCGTCGAGAAGCGGGCCGGGATGCTCGACATCTGCGACGTCGAGGTCATCGAGGCGCTCAAGTACCACCTGCGGGACCTCGCCGTGACGTTCCGGTTCGGTGAGACCGTCGCCGCGGTCGAGCGTCACTCCCGCGGCACGCTGACCATCCTGGAGAGCGGCAAGAAGATCCCTGCCGACGCCGTGATGTACTCGGCGGGCCGACAGGGTCTGACCGACGAACTCGACCTGGACAAGGCCGGGTTGAGCGCCGACCGGCGCGGCCGGATCACGGTCGACGAGCACTACCGCACCGAGGTGCCGCACATCTACGCCGTGGGTGACGTGATCGGCTTCCCGGCGCTGGCGGCGACCTCCATGGAGCAGGGCAGGTCGGCCGCCTACCACGCGTTCGGCGAGCCGGTCGGGCAGATGCACCACCTCCAGCCCATCGGCATCTACACCATCCCGGAGATCAGCTTCGTCGGGCGCACCGAGGACCAACTCACCGAGGACAGCGTGCCCTTCGAGGTCGGCATCTCGCGCTACCGCGAGCTGGCCCGCGGCCAGATCATCGGGGACTCCCACGGCATGCTGAAGCTGCTGGTCTCCCCGCGGGACCGCACCCTGCTGGGCGTGCACTGCTTCGGCACCGGGGCCACCGAACTGATCCACATCGGGCAGACCGTGATGGGCTGCGGCGGCACGGTCGACTACCTGGTCGACGCGGTGTTCAACTACCCGACGCTCGCGGAGTCCTACAAGGTCGCGGCCCTGGACGCCACGAACAAGCTGCGGCAGATCGAGCGGATCGGGGACTGACGCCCGTCAGGGGATGTCGGAGGGGTCCTCGACGATGTGCACGGCGGCCTCCTCGGCGCCGGCCGCGCCCGCGTCGATGCCCACGTCGGTGGCGACCTCGTCCTTCGTGGTGGTGGGGTGGGCGCCCTCGTCGGGGGCGACGAGGCGTCCGGCGCGGTCGGAACCGGCCTGCGGGTCGACCGGTTCGCCCTCGCCGCCGGGCAGGTCGCCGATCTCGTCGCCGAGAGGCGCGGCCGCCTCGGGGACCTCCTGGGCGAGGCGTTCGTCGAGGCTCTCACCGTCGTGCTGTTCGGCTGCCGTGGTGCCGTGCCGGGTGACGCCGAGGGGCTTCTCCGGTGGCGAGTAACCCTCGTCGAGGGTGTCGTCGTAGGTCCGTTCGTCGAGGGCGTCCTGGAGGTCCAGCGGCGCCGCGTCCTCCTGTTCCTCGTTGGTTCCGGTGGGCTGGTAGGCGTCGTCGGCCATCGGCTCGGCAGGTGTCGGTTCGGTGCCCATGGGCTGCCTCCCTCGCGCTCGCGTACGGTTCGATGCGGTGTCCTGATCCGCGTTTCCCCGTATGCGCTCTCCAACCTCGAAAGAGTGCCCGGAGTAAGGCATTCCACAGCCGGAAGGTTACCCCCCAGTTAATCTTGAAGGATCAAGGAATAGGGCTATCATCACTCGCATACACGGAGTGACCGATCATCGACGCAGCGGCCGTACGGTCCTTTGCACCCCCCTTGGTTCCTCCCTTCACCGTCCCTGCCCGAGGCCATCCCTCTCGAGGTCCGGGGCGGGGCCACCCCTCACCCCTTCAGCGCCGTACGGCCCCCTCCGCCGTGCGGCGTGCCCGACGGAAAGCAGCACAACCATGAGCATCAGCAGGGGCAGAGGGCTGCAGGCCAATGCCCTCGGTACCTTCGACACGGTGGTGATGGCCGTCGCGGGCAGCGCGCCGGCGTACTCGATCGCCGCGACCACCGCGGTCCTGGTCGGCTCGGTGGGCCTGGCCAGCCCGGCGGCCCTGCTGTACTGCGCGATACCCATGCTGGGCATCGCGCTCGCGTTCAGCTATCTCAGCCGGATCGACGTGAACGCGGGCGCCAGTTACTCCTGGGTGGGCCGGACGCTCCATCCCTTTCTGGGCTTCGTCAGCGGCTGGGCGCTGGTGATCTCGGCGACCATCTTCATGGTGGCCGGCTCACTGCCCGCCGGCTCGATGACGCTGGCCCTCTTCGACCAGGACCTCGCGGACAACACCGCGCTGTCGACCGTCGTGGGCGCGGCCTGGTTCGTGCTGATGCTGCTCGTGGTGCTCGGCGGCGCCCGGCTCACCGTGCGCGCCCAGCTCGTCATGTCGGGCGTGGAGCTCGCGATACTGGCCCTGTTCTCCGTCCTCGCCCTCTTTCACACGGGCAACGCGCGCACCTTCGAGTGGTCGTGGCTGGGCTTCGGCCACTTCGACGGCATGGCCGGGTTCGCGTCGGGCGCGCTGATCGCCGCGTTCTACTACTGGGGCTGGGACGTCACCAGCAACCTCAGCGAGGAGACCCGCAACAGCCGCCGTACGACGGGACTCGCGGGGCTCATCGGGGTCGGCATCGTCTTCCTGCTCTTCGAGGTGTTCACCATCGCGGTGAACGTCATCCTCACCTCGCAGCAGATCGAGGACAACGACGCCAACGTGCTGGCCGTGCTCGGTGAGGAGATCTGGCCGGGCTGGGGCGGCAAGCTGCTGATCGTCGCGGTGATGCTGTCGACCATCGCCACGCTGGAGACCACGCTGATCCAGGTCACGCGCTCGCTGTTCGCGATGGGCCGGGACCGCACGATGCCGTCGGCGCTGGGC
Organism: Streptomyces sp. NPDC005483; assembly: GCF_040606035.1. NCBI lineage: Bacteria > Bacillati > Actinomycetota > Actinomycetes > Kitasatosporales > Streptomycetaceae > Streptomyces > Streptomyces sp. NPDC005483. Next base: position 223,258 of record NZ_JBEXEA010000007.1, on the reverse strand, counting down.
CGGGTGCACCGCCGCTGGAACACCCCATGGGTGGCGATCGTGGTGGTCGGCGCGGTGGCGCTGCTGATGTTCATCGCGTCCAACGCCCTGGGCTCGGTGGGCGACATCCTCTCCGACGCCATCTCGGCGATCGGTCTGCAGATCGCCGTCTACTACGGTCTGAGCGGCCTCGCGGTGGTCGTCGCGTACCGCAAGATGCTGCTGAAGTCCCCGGCCGACTTCCTGCTCGGCGGGCTGTGGCCGCTGCTGGGTGCCCTGTTCATGTTCTGGATCTTCGTGGAGTCGCTGGGCGAGCTGAGCACTGCCGCGCTCACGATCGGTTTGGGCGGGCTGGCCGTGGGGCTGGTACCGATGCTGTGGTACTGGAAGCAGGGCAGCGATTACTACCGGCCCGCGCGGCTTGACGCGAGCCGTACTGTCGAGGCGGACTACGTGCCCGACGGCGGGGAGTCCGGGCCCTCGCTCGTCCACGAAGGTCTCCCCACCGACTTCTGAGGGGTTGTGTGATGGCGAGAGACCGTTTCGCCCCCGAATTCGATCCCGACTGCGGGGACTTCCAGCTCACCAGCGCCCGCCAGGACATCGTCATCGGGCGCTGGCAGGGCCTGCGTGAACTGCTGCGTGACACCGGGCCCGACTGGCTCTCGCGGGGCCACCGGGTGCGGATGCTCGCCCAGGCCTGCGCGGGCAGTTCGACGGTGGAGTCGTGGCTCGCGGCCGAGCCGCACAACGGCGACGCGCTGGTGCTGCGGGCGGCCACGGAGACGGCCAGGGCGTTCAACCTGGCCATCGCCGCGGGCCGGGGGGTGCCGATCGACCAGCGCCGCATCGACGCCGCGGTGATGTCCTGTCTGCAGGCGTCGGAGGCGTTCGTGGACGACCCGACACCGTGGATCTCCCTGATCTCGGTGGCGCGTCTGTACCCGGCCGGGGTGCGGCGGCAGGAACTGGGGCGCTGGTGGGACGAGTTGCACGGCCGGGATCCGTACAGCGTCGAGGGCCACCTCCAGGTGCTGCACTACTACTCGGCCCGCTGGCACGGGTCGAACGGCCTGATGTACGACTTCGCCCGGGACGCGGCCGGTGTGGCGCCGCCGGGTTCCGCGCTGCCGGTGCTGGTGCAGTACGCGCGGGTCGAGGAGTACCGGAACGCGCAGGACGCCGCCGAGGACAGGCGGACGTCCGTCGGGCTCGGGCAGCACTGGAAGAACGACGGGGCGATCAGTGACGTACGGCGCACCTGGCAGCGCTGGATCGTGGGCCGCGCCGACCCCACCGTGGCGCCCGGCGAGCTGCGCGACCTCAACCACCTGGCCCACGCGGCCTGTCACGCGGGCCTCGCGGAGGTCGCCGTCCCGCTCCTGCGCATGCTGGACCGCCAGGGCACCCGCACACCGTGGTCCTACACCGGCGATCCGGACCAGCAGTTCACGAAGTGGCGCAAGGAGTTCCGGGTGCGGGCCTGAACGGGCGCACTGTCCTGGCGGGGCTCAGGGGAGGCCGTCGCGGTTCTCGGAGGTGCTCGGCTGCACGGCCTGCCGGGTGACGCCCGGCGCCGAGCCGATGTCGGCCCCGGGACACTCCGTGCGTCCGGCAGATCGTCAGGGCGTGCTCGCCTCTTCCGTCGGCGCTCCGGCCGCCAGGCCCTGCGTCCACTTCTCCTCGATCCGGCCCACCTTCCACACCACCAGGGCGACGATCCACGTGGCGAAGAACAGACCCACGATGACGAAGCCCAGGAGGTTGAGGTCGAGGCCGCTGATCCAGGTCCAGAAGGGGCCGTGGAGGTGCAGTCGGTCGGCCAGCAGGCCCAGGAGTTCGACCGTGCCGATGAGGAGTGCCACCGCGACCGACAGGCCGGTGATCGTGAGGTTGTAGTAGACCTTGCGGACCGGCTTGGAGAACGCCCAGCCGTAGGCGAAGTTCATGAAGGAGCCGTCGATCGTGTCGAGGAGGGACATGCCGGCGGCGAAGAGGACGGGCAGGGTGAGGATCGCGTACCAGGGCAGTCCGGAGGCCGCGCCCGACCCTGCCAGGACCAGCAGGGCGATCTCCGTCGCCGTGTCGAAGCCCAGGCCGAAGAGGAGCCCGAGCGGGTACATCTGCCAGGGCTTGGTGATCGACGTCATGACCCGGCCGAGCAGGCGGTTCATGAAGCCGCGGTTGTTCAGCTGCTCCTCCAGCGCGGCCTCGTCGTAGCGGCCGGAGCGCATCCGCCGGAACACCTTCCAGATGCCCGCCAGGACGACCAGGTTGACCGCGGCGATCAGATAGAGGAACGCGCCCGAGACGGTCGTACCGATCAACGCCGTCACGTCGTGGAGCCCGGAGTCGTCGTCGCGCACCGGTCCGGCCAGGGCCTTCACACCGAGCGAGAGCAGCAGCGCCAGGACGAAGACGACACTGGAGTGGCCGAGCGAGAACCAGAAGCCCACCGACAGCGGCCGCTGCCCCTCCCCCATCAGCTTGCGGGTGGTGTTGTCGATGGCCGCGATGTGGTCGGCGTCGAAGGCGTGCCGCATCCCGAGGGTGTAGGCGGTCACGCCGATGCCGACACCGAAGGACTTCTCGCCGACGCTGTAGTGGTGCGGGGCGACGATCGCGACGAGGGTGACCCAGCCGATCACGTGCAGCGCCACCACGACCGCGGCCATGCCGCCCGCCCTGACCCACTCCTGCCGCGTCATGGAGCCACGGACGCGGCGCCATACCGAGCCCCTCGCGGGGACGGCGGCGGGGAGGAGGGGCGGAGCGGAGTCAGGGGCGGCCGTCATCGGGCGGAGGATCCTTCTTCAGGGGATACGGCCACGGTCAGCAGCCTTGTGCCATCCTCCGGTACCTGCAAGTCATGTGCAGTAAAGCCCGTGACAGGTCTTTGCCACGACTGGGGAAAGTGCCCTGTCAGGCCGTCGCGTTCGGCCCGTCCGGGCGGTTGCGGCGCTGCTCGACCATCTCGCGGCTGAGGTCCTCGGTCTCCGGCTCGGACAGCCGCTCGAAACCTTCCTCGGTGATCACGGAGACGATGGGGAAGATCCGGCGGTTGAGGTCGGGGCCGCCGGTCGCGGAGTCGTCGTCGGCCGCGTCGTAGAGCGCCTGGAGCGCGGCGAGGGCGGCCTCGCGGCGGTCGAGTCCCTTGCGGAACAGCTTCTTCAGCGCGCCTCTGGCGTACGGCGATCCGGAGCCCTCGGCGTGGAAGCCGGTCTTCTCGTAGAGACCGCCGGCGATGTCGTAGCTGAAGATGCGGCCGCGTTCCCCCTCGGGCGCGGAGAAGTCGTAGCCGGTGAGGAGGGGGACGACGGCGAGGCCCTGCATGGCCTGGCCGAGGTTCTGCCGGATCATGCCGGCTAGCCGTCGCGCCTTGCCGTCGAGGGTCATGGGGACGCCCTCGATCTTCTCGAAGTGCGTCAGTTCCACCTGGTAGAGCTTGACCATGTCGAGGGCGAGTCCGACGGTGCCGGCGAAGGCGACCGCCGTGTGGTCGTCGGCGGGGTGCACCTTCTCCAGGTCGCGCTGGGCGATGAGGTTGCCCATGGTGGCTCTGCGGTCCCCCGCGATGAGCACGCCGTCGCGGTAGGACAGGGCCAGCACGGTGGTGCCGTGCGGCACCTGGTCCGGCGCGGCCCGCACTCCGTCGGGCAGGACGCGGCGCGTGCTGAGCAACTCGGGGCGGTGGGCCGCCAGGAACTCGGTGAAGGACGAGGACCCCGGGGTGAAGAACTCCTCCCCCAACCGCCCGCCGTTCTCGTTCCACGTCATGGCTTTCCCCCTCGTCCTCAGGCCGACATCCGGAGTCCTACCAGCTGCACGGGGGCCGGAAACGCCGCCCGCGCTCCTTCCCGGGCGTCAGGTCGGGCCCTGTCCGCTCACGTTCGGTGCGATGTGGATGTCCATCCCGGCGGCGGGGAAGGTCCGCCAGTCGCGCGCGTAGGCGGGCGGTGCGCCGCCGGACCGGGTGAGGACGGCGAGGGGGAGACGACGGGACGTGCGCACGATCCCGGCCACGCTGCTGTTGGCGTTCGGACCGGCCACCGCCGACGACGAGCACCCGGTGTAGTAGGCGACGGGGATCGCCAGGTGGCCGGTGAGCGCACAGGGCGGGCGCACGCCCAGACGGTGCAGCTCGGCCGCGGTGGTGGCCCAGTCGTGGTGATCGTCCGTCGTGCGGCGCACCGTACGGTCCAGCACCGCGTACTGCACCGCCAGATGTCCCGCCAGACCGAGCGCGATCAGCGTCGCCGCGACCGGGCGCCACCGGCCGGCGCGGGTGGTGGCGAGGTGGAACAGCGCGTCGGCGACCGGGATCGCGAGCAGGGCGTAGAAGGGCAGCAGGAACCGGGGAGCCGCGTATCCGATCAGGAACAGGTAGGGCACGGCCGCGGTCGTGGCGCAGGCCAGGGGGACGAGGGTACGCCGGGTGCGGCCGGCCCGGGCCGCGACGACGAGGCCGGCGCCGGCCAGCAGCGGGAGGACGAACCACCAGGCCATGACCGCGGGGTCCGGCAGGGGGCCGGTACACGGACGGCACAGGCTGCGGCCGCCCAGGCTGCGCAGTTGGTCGTCGACGGCGAACTGCAGGCCCAGTCCGCCCTGGATGCGGGAGCCCTCGTGCAGTCGTTCGGCCAGGCCGCCGTAGCTGGTGTAGGCCTCGATGACCCACTGCACGCCACCGGCCACCAGCCCGGCCACCAGCCCGGCGACGAGCCGCCGATGACGGTCCACGGCGGCCACGACGAGCAGCGGCAGGGCGACGTACACCGCGTCGGTGGGCCGCATCCACGCCATGAGGCAGGCCCCCGCGACGACTCCCCACAGCGCCCTCGGGTTCTCCCGGACCCGCAGGAAGCAGCCGACCGCGCCCAGCGCGCCCACGGCGACCCAGTAGTTGGGCATGGCCTGGGGGCCGTAGAACAGGGTGATCCACAGGGAGGCGAACAGGGCACCGCCGGCGGCGAGGACGCGGGCCGGGAAGAGGCCGCGCCAGGCGCGCAGGGCCAGGTAGAGGCCGAGGCCGGACAGCACGGCGAGGTAGACGCGCAGGAGTTCCGTCGAGGTCGACCAGCTCGCGATCGGCGCGGCCAGCAGGGAGACACCGCGGGCGCGCGGGGCGCTGAAGAAGGCGGCCGGGGCCTGGACAGCGACCTGGCTGACGTAGACCGTCTCGTCCCAGCCGAGGCCCATGCCGGGGCGGACGAGGACGAGTTGGGCCAGGGTGAAGGCGGCGGCCACCGCCGCGAGCTGCCAGGAGCCCCCGGCCCGCCGTAAAGCGTCGAAGGCGACCGACGGTGTATGCCGATCGCCTCCGACGAGCAGGGCTCTGTCGCCGTGCGTCATCGTCCACCCCTCACCCCGTATGCCGCGGGGACTTGGTCACGTCCTCAAAGGCAGGGACAACCTAACCCGAGGCCGGAGGGGTGGAGGGCGCAGTTCGGCCAAGCGGCGCCCGGCCGGATCGCCCGTCCGGGTCAGCGGGCGTGCGGGACGCGGTGCGGGGGCTGGTCCGGGGCCGGGCGGTCCTCCGGCGGCGGGACGGGGCGGACGACCGGGCCGTCGCCGTTGACGGTCAGCGGGGTGCCGTGGTGGCTGATCCTCAGGGGCGCACCCGACATCAGGGTGTACGTCGCCTTGTCCGGGCCGATCTCCACCCGCAGACAGCGGCCCAGGAGCTGGAGGTTGAAGGCGAGGCGGCTGAACCGCTCCGGCAGCCGGGGCGCGAAGCGGAGGGACTCGCCGTCGCGGCGCAGACCGCCGAAACCGGCGACGAGGGCCGTCCAGGTGCCCGCGAGGGAGGCGATGTGGAGTCCGTCGCGGGTGTTGTTCGCCAGGTCGGCGAGGTCCATCAGCGCCGCCTCGGCCGTGTAGGCGTAGGCGAGGGACAGGTGTCCCGCGCGGGCGGCGACGACCGCCTGGACGCAGGCCGACAGAGAGGAGTCCCGTACGGTCAGGGGCTCGTAGTAGGCGAAGTTGCGGGCGATCTGCTCCTCGTCGTGGAACTCCTCGAACCAGCCGCTGCACAGGTACATCGCCAGCACCAGGTCCGCCTGCTTGACGACCTGCTTGCGGTAGATGTCGAAGTAGGGGAAGTGCAGCATCAGCGGGTACTGGTCGGCGCGGGTGCTGTCGAAGTCCCAGCGCTGGTAGCGGGTGAAGCCCGCGTGCTGTTCGTGCACGCCGAGTTCGGCGTTGTAGGGGATGTGCACGGCCTCGGCGGCATCCCGCCAGGCGGCGCTCTCCTCGTCGTCCACGCCGAGCGCGGCGGACTGTTCCGGATGGCGGGCGCAGGCGTCGGCGGCCGCGAGGAGGTTCGCGCGGGCCATGAGGTTGGTGTACGTGTTGTCGTCGGCGACCGCGCTGTACTCGTCGGGGCCCGTGACGCCGTCGATGTGGAAGACGCCGTGGTGGTCGTGGTGGCCGAGCGAGCGCCACAACCGGGCCGTCTCCACCAGCAGTTCGACGCCGGTGTCACGCTCGAAGTCCGTGTCGCCGGTGGCCTCGGTGTAGCGCACCACCGCGTCCGCGACGGCGGCGTTGACGTGGAAGGCGGCGGTGCCGGCGGGCCAGTACGCCGAGCCCTCCGAGCCCTCGATGGTCCGCCAGGGGAACGCGGCGCCGTTCAGGCCGAGTTGCGCGGCCCGCTCGCGGGCGGCGGGCAGCGTGTTCTGCCGCCAGCGCAGCACCTCGGCCACGGCACGTGGCTCGGTGTAGGTGAGCAGGGGCAGCACGAAGGTCTCGGTGTCCCAGAAGGCATGGCCGTCGTAGCCGGAACCGGTCAGTCCCTTGGCCGGGATGGCCCGTTGCTCCGCGCGGGCGCCCGCCTGGAGCACGTGGAAGAGGGCGAAGCGGACGGCCTGCTGGATCTCCTCGTCACCGTCGAGCTCGACGTCGGCGCGGGCCCAGAAGTCGTCCAGGTAGCTTCGCTGTTCGTCCAGGAGTCCGTCCCAGCCGCTGTGGGCCCCGGCCGCCAGGGCCGCGTCGACCTGGTCGCTCATCGCGGGCCGGGACCGGGCGCCGGACCAGCCGTGGGCGACGAGCTTCTCCACCCGCAGCCGCTGCCCGGGCTCCAGGACGGAGGTGACGGTCAACCGGGCCAGGTCCACCGTCTCCTCGCTGCTCGTGGTGGTGCGCTCCGGTCCTTCGATCACGTGGTCGGCGGCCACGGCGACCCGCAGTCCGCTGTGCCGGGTGCGGTGCACCAGCCGCAGCCGGGTGCCGTCGGCGAAGCCCTCTTCGTGCTCCAGCGGCGACTTGAGGACCTTCGACGCGCGCGGGTCGCCGTTCGCCCCGGGCAGGCTCTCGTTGGTGACCAGCTCGGACTGGATCACCACACGGGTGCGGCTGTCGACGGGCTCCACCTCGTAGGCCACCGCGGCGACCGCCCGCTGGGTGAGCGAGACGAGCCGGGTCGAGCGCACCCTTATCCGCGAGCCCGCCGGTGAGATCCACTCGCAGGACCGCTCCAGGACGCCCCGGCGCAGGTCGAGGCAGCGTTCGTGGGCCACGAGACGGCCGTAGCGCAGGTCGAAGGGCTCGTCGTCGACGAGGAGCCGGACGATCTTGCCGTTGGTGACGTTGATGGCGGTCTGACCGGACTCCGGGTAGCCGTAACCGGCCTCGGCGTACGGCAGCGGGTGCAGTTCGTGGACGCCGTTGAGGTAGGAGCCGGGCAGGCCGTGCGGCTCGCCCTCGTCGAGGTTGCCGCGCCAGCCGACATGGCCGTTGGACAGGGCGAACACGGACTCGCTCTGGGCCAGGACGTCGAGCTTGAGGGAGGTCTCGCGGACGGCCCAGGGCTCGACGGTGTAGGAGCGTTGGGTGATCACGCGTGCCCTCCCAGCTCGGCGAGGCCCTTGACGACGATGTCCGCGCCGTGCTCGTACAGGGCGTCGGCCTGCCCGACCCGGTCCAGGCCGACGACGTATCCGAAGCCGCCCGCGCGGCCGGCGTCCATGCCGGCGAGGGCGTCCTCGAACACCGCGGACCGGGGCGCGTCCAGACCCAGGTCGTGGGCGGCGGCGAGGAAGGTGTCGGGGCGCGGCTTGCCGGGCAGTCGGCGCTCGGCCGCGACCACGCCGTCGACGCGTACGTCGAAGAGGTCCTCGGCGTCGATCGCGCGCAGCACGTCACGGCAGTTGGCGCTGGAGGAGACGATCGCGGTGCGCAGACCCTGCGCGCGGGCCGCCCTGATGTAGGTCAGGGTGTCGTCGTAGGCCTCGACGCCGTCGGTGCGGATCTTCTCCAGGACGAGGGCGTTCTTGCGGTTGCCGAGGCCGTGGACCGTCTCCGCGCCCGGTGGGTCGTCGGGATCGCCGTCCGGCAGTTCGATGCCGCGGGAGGCGAGGAAGGTACGCACACCGTCGGCCCGCGGCAGGCCGTCGACGTACTGGTCGTAGTCGTGGTCGTCGAATGGCCGGAAGTGTTCGCCCTCACGTTCACGAAGGAACGCGTCGAACATCTCCTTCCAGGCGGCCGCGTGCACGACTGCCGTCCTGGTGACGACCCCGTCGAGGTCGAACAGGCAGGCCTTGATCTCTGCGGGTAGACCGAGCTCCGTCATACAGGACACGGTTCCCAGCCTTTCGCTTCGTCAACAGGTGGATTCAGTCGTGCGGGAACGAGTGGTGCTCGTGGGCCACCAGCCAGCGGCCGCGTTCCTTGCGCAGGCCGAAGGTGAGTCTGAGCCGGAACCCGGGGTGCGCGGCGAGTTCCTCCGGCGTGGCGCAGCGCACCAGGGCGTGGGCGTACGCGACGTCCGTGCCCGCGGTGACGTGGAGGGACTCGAGGTCGAAGCAGGCGCCCTGGGCCTGCCATGCGAAGAAGGGCGGCCAGGCCGCACGGTAGGCGGCGAGGCCCCGGATGCCGTGGTGGGGCGACGCCACGTCGAACATCACGATGTCCTGGGCGTGGTCGGCGATCACGCCGACGAGGTCACCGCGGTGGACGGCTTCGGCCCACCCGGTGATCAGGGCGCGGATCTGCGCCTCGTCGGAGGCGTTCGCGGCGTAGGAGGCGTTCGAGGCGTCGGACTCGTCGGAGTACTGGGGCACGACTGGGGCTCCTTTCTCCCCCTTCCGCCCTCCAGGGTGCCTGGCCGATCCGAAGTCATCGAATGACACACTCGGCGTGTGCCGCTGACCTTCGACGACCTTGTGACCCGTGCGCGTTCCCTCGCCGAGCCCGGGAGGCGGGCCGTGCTCGGCATCGCCGGGTCCCCCGGCGCGGGCAAGACGACCCTCGCCGAGCATCTGGTGCGGGCGCTGAACGGCTCCGGGGAGCCATGGGTGGCGCACGTCCCCATGGACGGCTTCCACCTCGCCGACGTGGAGCTGGACCGGCTCGGGCTGCGCGACCGCAAGGGGGCGCCCGAGACCTTCGACGCGGCGGGGTACGCGGCGCTGCTGCGGCGGCTGCGCGAGGAGACGGACGGGGACACCGTGTACGCGCCGGGCTTCGAGCGGGTCCTGGAGCAGCCGATCGCCGGGGTGATCCCGGTGCCGCCGACGGCCCGCCTGGTCGTGACCGAGGGGAACTACCTGCTGCTCGGCACCGGCGCGTGGACGCGGGTCCGGCCGGCCCTGGACGAGGTGTGGTTCTGCGCGCTCGACGAGGACGAGCGGGTGCGCCGGCTGGTCGCCCGGCACGAGGAGTTCGGCAAGACCCACGACGAGGCGGTGGCGTGGGTGATGCGCTCGGACCAGCGCAACGCGGAGTTGGTGGCGGCCGGCCGGCAGCGGGCCGACCTCTTGGTGCCGGTCTCGGCACTGCCGCGCGTGGACGTGTGAGGGAAGGGGCCGAGGCCCCCGCGCCTCAGCAGGCGGACAGCGCCAGTTCCGGCTCGCCGTGGGCATCGCCCGCGGGGTCGCCGATCCGTGCCGTGAACGCCTCGGTGCGTACGGTCAGTTCGGCGCCGTCGCGTGCGAAGGCCGCCGTCGGGGCGGCTCCGGGGCCGTAGCGCACGGCGAAGGCGTGCAGGTCGTCCGGGGCGTCCGGGACGGGGTCCGCCTCCAGGGCCGTGGAGCTGATCAGGTGGCGCCAGCCCTCGTCGGGGTTGCCGTAGCCGCGGGGGTCGGCGGCCAGGGCGAAGGCCGCCTGTTCCTGGGTCGCCTCCGAGCGGGCGTCGAAGTGGTCCATGCCCTGGGCCTCGGGGTGTGTCAGCCGCAGGGCGCCCACGGAGGCCACCTCGCCCTCGGCCGTCCGGCGCACGCTGTCGCCGTCGTCCTCGGCGTACGGCAGCCCGGCCAGGAGGTAGGGCGTGCCGGGGAGGCGTTCCACGGTGACCGTGGTCCACAGGCTGGTGCCGTCGGTGACGTACAGGGACTGGATGTGCCGCAGGACGTGGTCGCGGCCGACGACCGGCTTGGTGACCAGCTTGGCCGCGAGGCCGTCGGCGCGCACGTCACGGACCCTGACCTCGCCCATGGGACGGCACAGCAGGAAGCCGTCGACGACCGGGCCGAAGCCGTGCTGGCGGTGGACGGCCGCGGGCAGGTAGTAGGTGCCGCCGACCTCGACGACTGCCGGAGTCATCTTCGTGTCGAAGGCCACCGACACCGTGCCCGCGCGCAGTTGGTGGCGGGCGATCGCCGTGGACGGTTCCCGGTGCCAGCGGGTGGTGTCCTGGATCTGCCAGACCAGCATCCAGGCGAAGTGGCCGTCCACTCCCCCGTCCTCCTTGACCGCGTGCCGGGCCCAGCGGGAGTCGCCCCGGTAGCGGCCCAGGTCGGCGCCGATCCGGGCGCCGAAGTAGCGCAGGCCCAGGACCGACTCGAAGGCGGAGTGCTGCTCGCTGTAGCGCGGGCCGCCGTTGTCGTAGCCGCCGCCCGTCAGGCGGGCGTCGATGTACCGGGCCAGGGTGTCGCCGTCCTCGGCGAAGATCTCCGCGCCGCTGATCCGGTGGGCCTGGGCGAGGAAGGACAGAGAGATCGGCCCGTAGTTGTTGTCGTAGGCGCCGCCGTGCTCGGGCGGCAGCAGCGCGCCCCGGTCGAGGACCCGGTGGGCGCGGATCTCCTCGGTGTACAGCCGGAGCGCCCGCTCGCGGACCGACTCACGTTCCCCGTCCGGCAGATGGTCCGAGAGCATCAGACCGCCGACCACACAGCCGATCGCCTGGTTGCCCGCCTCCTGCGGGTTGAAGAAGGTCGCCTCGGTCAGCCAGCGCCAGTATCCGCGGGCCACGTCGAGGAGTTCGGCGCGCGGTCCGTCCTCGACCAGGCCCTCCGCCGCGTCGAGAAGGTTCACCGCCTGGAGCAGTGCCCACACCGTGCTCGGCCAGTCGCCGATGGGGTGCGCGCCTGCCTCCAGGGTGTAACGGGCGTACGGCAGGCCCGAGTTGCGCACCTTCAGGTTCGGGTAGCCCGGGTTGTCGTCGGTGTAGACCCGCTCGCGCAGATGGAAGGCGAGGCTGCGGCTCACCGCCTCCGGCAGCCTCGGGTCCTTGCCGCGCTGCCAGGCGAACGCGAGCAGGGAGGTGATGCCGAGCGAGGTGTCGCCGATGTCGTCGACGCAGTCGGGGTGTTCGAGGTTGCCCTCGGGCGTCAGCCGGGCGAGGGCCTGCTCGGTGACGTCGGCGAGGACGGCGTCGTAGGCCTGCGGGGTGTCCGGCAGGTCGTGCAGCGGGCCGAGCTGACGAGGGAGGTGCACGGGAATCAGTCCTTCATGCCTGGGACGGTCGTGGCGCGCAGTGTGAGGGTCAGTGTCTGCGGTCCGTGCCCACCGAGGTAGACGCGATGTCCGGTCGTCGCGTCGGTGCCGCCGACCACGGTGTAGTCCTGGCCCGGGTCGTAGCGCAGTACGTCGGTCCGGTCCGGCCCGGCGAGCGGCTCGCCCGTCTCCACGGCGGCCTCGACCCGGATCTCGTCGTCGCCGACGCGGTAGGTCAACGGCTCGGTCGTCAGGCACCAGCTTCCGTCGCCGAGCGGTACGGATCCGTCGACCACGCCACCGGGCCGGAAGGTCAGTTCGAGGCACCAGGGCACCGTCGGGCCGCTGATGTCGATCCGCAGGTCGGCCCCGTCCTCCCGCAGGTCGACCTCGACCCGCGTCGTGTGGGAGACCTCGTCCTGAGGGCGGTCGGGGAAGGCCATCGCCGCGGAGAAGCGGCCCTCGTCCACCAGGCGGTAGGCGCCGTCGTCGCGCCTCCGGTCCTTCGGGAGCGGCTGGTAGTAGGCGGTGGTGAGGGTCTGGGTGAGCCGGTACCGGTTGTCGGCGAGCCGTTCCATGTCGGCGGCACGGAACGGGCCCAGGTCGAAGAACACCCGCGAGAGGCGGACCGCGTCGAGGACGGCGGCACCGGCGAACATGCGCAGGAAAGTGGGATTGCAGGCGAGGCCCGAACGGATGCGCCGGTGCTCGGGCACGTCGGAGCCGCCGTACACCACCGTGTGCGCGGTGGCCGAGACGTGTGCGGCGAGACGTGCGGTGGGGAGGAACCGGTCGCGCGGGAACTTCTCCGCGTCCGGGGCCGACAGGGCGCGGCACAGATCCGGGGTGAGGAGGGTCTGGGCGAGCAGGTCGGGGTCGTCGATGCCGTCGGCGGCCGCCAGCCGGGCCGCGCGGGCGAAGTCGCCCCGGCCGGTGCGGATCGCGAGCAGCCGGTAGTGCGGCAGGTAGGGCCACAGGGCGAACGAGAGTTTCTGGTCCTGGCGGCGCGAGTGGACGGTCTCCACCATGCCGTCCGGCCTGATCAGGTCCAGGGTCGTGGCCAGGTTGCGTTCGACGGCGTCCAGCAGGTCGGTACGGCCGAGCACCTCGGCCAGCAACAGCAGCGCCGGATTGGTCACGATGGACGCGTAGACGGCGCTGCGTTCCGAGTACAGGCCGTCCGTGTCGATGTCGACGCCCTCGGCGAGCCACTCCTCGACGCGGGCGAGCAGCCGGTCGTCGGGGAACGACCGGTGCAGCCGGGCGAGCGCCGCGCTCAGCTCCCAGCGGTGGTTCGGGGTGTGCACGCCACCGGTCAGGAGACTGGCGGTGGCGGCGTCGGCGATCTCGGCGAGCGCGGCCGTCACCTCGCCCAGTTCCGGTCCCGCGCCGGCGGCGAGGACGTAGGCGTCGCACACGTCGTTGACGGTGAACGCGGAGTCGGGCGGTGACTGCACGTTGTCGCCGCCCGCGAAGAGACCGGAGGGTGTCTGCACGGCCCGCAGGGCCCGCAGGTGGGTCATCGCGGCGGCGACCGCCTGTCCGCTGCCGTGCAGTGCCGAGTCCGGGGAACGGTATGCCGCTGTCAGGGTTTTCACCCGCCGCGCCAGACCACGGTGCGGCACGCCGGCGGGTTCCACGTCCGGGTCGGCCGCCAGCGGGACGGCCGACCGGTCGGCGGCACGGGCCACCGACCGGACGAACTCGTGGTCGAGCGGGGTGGGCAAGATCAGTCCTTCAGTCCGGCATTGATGTCGGCGCCCATGACGTAGCGCTGGAAGACCAGGAAGATGACGATCAGCGGGATCATCGAGATGACCGATGCGCCGAGCAGTACCGACCAGTTGATGTTCTGGGCGCCGACGATGCTCTGGATGCCGATCTGCACGGTGAACTTGTTCGGGTCGTTGAGCATCAGGAGCGGCCAGATGTAGTCGTTCCACCGCCACTGGAAGGACAGGATGGCGAGGGTCAGCATGATGGGCCGGGAAAGCGGCACCATGATCCGCAGGAAGATCGACAACTCCTTGGCGCCGTCGATGCGGGCGGCTTCGACCAGTTCGTCGGGAACCGTCAGGAAGAACTGGCGGAACATGAAGCATCCGGTCGCCGTGAGCACGGCCGGGAGGATGATGCCGGCGAAGGAGTTGTAGAGGCCGAGATTGCGGACCACCAGGAACTCGGGGGCGAGCATGACCTCGCCCGGCAGCATCGTGGTGGCCAGGATGCAGAGGAAGAACGCCTTGAGCCATTTGTTGTCGTACTTGGCCAGGGCGTACCCGGTGCAGCAGCTGACACCCACCGTGAGGATCGTCGTGATCACGCACACGAGGGCCGTGTTGATGAAGTACTGGGAGAAGTTGGCGCTGTCCCACGCCGCCCTGAATCCCGACAGCGTGGGGTTGTGCGGGACCAGCGTCAGCGGATAGGAGAACAGGTCGCTGGCCGGCTTGAAGGAGCTGAGGACGAACCACAGCACCGGAAACCCGTACAGGCACGCCATGATCCACAGCAGTGTCGTCGCGGACACCGCCTGCCGGAGCCCTCCGGTGGCCGTCTTGCGGGGCCGCTTCTTGGAGACGCTCCGTCCGGAGCCGACGTCGGCCGGGCGCGGGATGTCTGTGGTTGTCATCGGTTCTCCACCCGCCGGTTGACGATCAGCTGGATGATCGCGACGGCCATCAGGATGAGCATGAGCACGAACGACGCGGCGCTCGCGTAGCCGATCTGGCCGCGTTTGAAGCCGGTCTCGTAGATGTACTGGACGAGCAGGTTGTTCGAGGTGCCGGGTCCGCCGTTGTTGAGGGCGACGAACACCGGGTACTCCTTCATCGAGTTGATCGTGTTGAGCAGGATGACGATGAACGAGGTGGGCGCGATGCTCGGCAGGGTGATGCTGAAGAACTGGCGCCAGGGGCCGGCGCCGTCGAGCGAGGCGGCCTCGTAGTACGACACCGGTACGTTCTTGATCGCCGCGATGAACAGCAGCATGGTGAACCCCGTCCAGGCCCAGGCCGCCGCCATCACCACCACGAGCAGCGAGAGGTCCGCGTTCGACTGCCACGGAACGGCGTCCCCGCCGAACTTCTCGATGACGTAGTTGACCAGGCCGAAGTTCTCACCGAACATCCACCGCCACAGGACGCCCACGACGATGGGCGACAGCAGCCACGGGATGAAGAAGACGACGCGGGCGACCGACCCGCCCTTGGCGTGCTTGCTCACCACCAGGTTGGCGGCGAGCAGCGAGACCACGAAGTTCAGCGGGACGAAGAGGACGGTGTACAGCAGGGTCCGGGTCAGGGCGTCGTAGAACGTGGAGTCCCCGAACAGGTTCTGGTAGTTGTCCAGCCCGACCCACTGGAACACCCCCACGCCCGTGTAGTTCGTGAAGGAGTAGACAAGCCCGATCACCGCCGGCCAGACGAAGAACAGCGCGAAGAGCACGACGTTGGCCGCGATGAGGACGAGCGGCGCAAGGGTGTACTTACTGCGTCTCCTGGGCGAGCTCGGCGGGCTCGCGGTCACGACCGAGGCGCGTTTTGTCATCTTCCTGACTCCGTGCTGGTGGAATGGATTGCGGTGGGCTCACCCCATGAGCCCGGCACCACATGGGCGGCCGGTGCCGGGCGGCGGGGAGGAGACGCCGCCGCCCGGCACCGTGGCCTACGATCAGCCGCCGACCTGCTGGTTGTAGCCGTCCACGATGTTCTGCAGGGCCTTGTCGGCCGACTGCTGGCCGTTGATCGCCTTGCCGAGCTCCGTCTTGGTCGGGTCCTCGGTGAGGCTCTTGCCCTTCAGCACCCAGTTCGTCTGCGCGCCGTTGAAGTAGCCGGAGATCGGGGCGTAGAGCGGGATCTCCTCGTTGTACAGCTTGAACGCCGCCTGCGCCGCCTCGGAGGTGAAGGGGTACTTCGGGCTCAGACCGCTCTCGACCGGCAGGAAGCCGGACGCCTCGCACAGCGCCTGGTAGTGGGCCGGCTCGTACAGCCAGGACAGGAACTTCGTCGCGGCCTTGGCGGCGTCGCCGTTGTTGTTGAAGCCCACCGTCATGCCGCCGCTGTTGACGTCGCTGGCCTGCACCGGCTGGGCGGGGGTCGGGACGCTCGCCCACTCGAACTTCTTGATGCTGTCCGCGAAGGCGGGGACCTGCCACACGCCGGACCAGTAGGCGACCACGTCACCGCTCTGGAACATGGCGGACGGGTCGGCGCCGCTGGTCCACACCGACTTCGGCATGGTCTTGTCGTCGTTCCATCCGACGAAGGTGTTCACGGCCTTCTTGGTCGCCGCGTCCACCGAGAACTTGCCGGAGTCGTCGGCGTGGACGTACTTGCCGCCCATCTCGTACACCATGGCGCGCAGCCGGGACGGCGACTGGTCGAAGGTCAGGGAGTACTTGGCGCCGGTCTTCTCGCGGACCTTGTTGGCCGCGGCGATGAAGTCGGTCCAGGTCCAGGTCTTCGAGGGCGAGGTCGGGAAGGAGACCTTCGCCTTCTCGAACAGCGACTTGTTGATGAACAGACCGGACGCGGTGACGTCCGAGGGGATGGACAGCACCTTCCCGGACGAGTCCTTCGCGAGGAAGTTGGCGTTGATCTTGTTGGTCTTGTTGTTGGCGATGGAGCTGAGGTCGATCAGCTTGCTCGACCAGATCGGGTCCAGCGCCGGGACGGCGGCCACGTCGGGCAGGGAGTTCGCCTGCGCGGCGTTGTGCAGCTTCGTGGTGTAGCCGTCGTAGGGGATGTTGACGAGCTTGACGGCGACGCCGGTTTCCTTCTTGTACTGCGCCACCATCTTCTTCCAGCCCGCGTCCTGCCCCGGAACCGTGGAGATCCAGAACGTCAGGGACTTGGAGGTTCCGCCCGAGTCGCCCCCCGACCCGCAGGCGGAGAGCAGCAGGGCACCCGCCGAGGCGGCGGCAGCGAGGGAAACCAGGCGGCGCATGCCGCCGCGGCCGAGACGGCTAGAGCGCCGCACACCCACAGTGGTCATCTTCGATCCCTTTTTTTCGTCGTAGGGGACGGAGCACGGCGCCGACCTAGGCGGCACGGGTGCAGTTTGCAGGAGGGTTGCTTTCCGAGGGCGCGGCCTCGCCCGGCCGCGTCATCCTGACGGGCAAGGGTCCCCGGCCGCTGTGGCCGTCACCGCACGGGCACGCCCTCGTGCGGTTGCCGTACGTCGAGTACGGGCGGGACGCTCGCCCAAGCCGGCGTCCCGGCCGACTTAGAAAGCGCTTGTCCGGACATTGGCAGACCGAGTCCGAAACCGTCAATCCTTCGTCCGCGCCGCCTGGGTCACGGTTTGGACTCCTCTCGCGACCGCGAGGCGGGCGGCGCCCACGACGGTACCGAGATCACCGACCTGGCTGCTGACCACCTCGGTGGGCCAGCTGAGCCGCTCCAGCTCGGCCCGCACACCGGGCAGGAGCTGCGGATACGCGCCGGTGCTGCCGCCCAGCACGAGCAGTCCCGGGTCCAGTACGGCGGTCACGGCGGCGGCCAGCCGGCCCACGTCCACGGCGTGTCTGGCGACGACCTCGCGGGCCGTGGCACTGCCCTGTCCGGCGAGGGCGAAGAGCCGCTCGGCGGTGCGGGGGCACGTGCCGTCGGACGCGGGCCAGGCCTCGGCGGCCCGGCGCAGCAGGGAGCGGGACCCGATGTACTCCTCCAGGGCCTCGTGGCGGGGCTCCAGGTCGTCGTCCCAGGGGTAGGGCAGCCTGGCGAGCTCTCCGGCGGCGCCGTTGGCCCCGGCCAGCACGTGGCCTCCTACGACGATGCCGAGACCGATACCGACGCCGATGCGCAGGTAGCCGAAGGTGTGCCGGCCGCGGGCCGCGCCCTCGTGCAGTTCGGCGAGGGCGGCGCAGTTGACGTTGTTCTCCAGGTGGACGGGGACTCCGGTCGGCAGCGCGACCGTCACCGCGTCGAAGACGGGTCCGGCCTTGGCCGTGGCGGGGCGCATCTTCTGCGGCGCGGTGACATCACCGACGGCCACGACGATGGTGCGCAGCGGGGCGTCGGCGGGCAGCGCGGACAGGGCGTCGCGCACCACGTCGGCGGCGTCCTCCCGGGGGCCGGTGGCCTCCGCCAGCAGGGTGCCGTCCAGGGCGCAGCCGCGGACCCGGGTGAGGGCGGGACCGAGGTCGACGGCGAGCACGGCGCCCGCGGCCGGGCCGAGCCGGTACACGGCGGCGCTGCGGCCCGTGGCGCCGGAGGAGGTGCCGGAGTGGGCCGCGAGATGGACGCCCTCCAGTTCGGCGACGGCGGAGGAGACCGTCGGTTTGGACAGGCGCGCCAGGCTCGCCAGCTGCGGCCGCGTCGCGGTCCCGGCCTGGGCGAGCACGGCGAATACAGCGCTTGCGCTCTCGGTCAGACGGGGGGCTCTCGCCACGTCGTGTTCCACACTTCCCCCAGGTCACAGGCCGCGCTCCGAGGCCGAGCGGCTCGGCGGGAGGCGGCGATGGGTTGCTCCGGCGTCTCGCCCCCCGTCCCAGGACGGGGGCCCGGGAAGTCGAGTGCGTGACGCCTATTGACACGCACTGTACTTCGTTAGTTAACTTCCTAACGAACGTCACGGTACTCGCCTGCCGTGGTCCGTCAGAGGCCCGTCCCGGGGCTTCCCTAGTTCTCCAACTGCCTTGCCCCACGGCACGGTTCGCCCACCGTCGCAGCACACAGCGCAACGACGAAAGAGGTTCCGTGCAGGACACCGCACCCCTGGTTGTCGGCATCGACGTGGGCGGCACCAAGACACAGCTCCGCGCGTTCGCGGGCGACACCCTTGTCGCTGATCACGTCCGCTCCAGCAGCGGCTGGCGGCCCCACGACCCGGTGGCCGCCGCCGGCTGGCTGGCCGCACTGGCCGCCGACGCGCTTCCCCAGGGCGCCCGCCCCTTTGCCCTCGCCGTCGGCGGGCACGCCTGCGAGACCCCGCGCCAGTGCGCGCAGATCCGCACCGCTCTCCAACTGCACTTCGACGCGCCCGCGCTGGTCGTGGGAGACGCCGAACTCCTCGTCCCCGCGGCGGGGCTGGACAAGGGCGTCGGCCTGGTGGCCGGCACCGGCTCGGTCGCCGTGGGCCGTTTCGCCGACGGCACCCCGGTGCAGGTCGGCGGCTGGGGCGCCCTCCTCGGCGACGAGGGCGGCGCCGCCGGCCTGGTCCGCGAGGCCGTACGTGCCGTCTGGGCGGCGCACGACCGCGGCGAGCAGCCCGACGCGCTGGCGCTCGGTCTGCTGTCCGGGTTCGACGTCCCCGAAGTACCCGCGCTCGGCGCCGCACTGGAACACGCCACCTCGGCCTCCGCCGACTGGGGCCGGCACGCGCCGGCCGTCTTCGCCGCCGCCGAGGCCGGATCCCCGCTCGCCCGCACCGTCATCGCCGAGGCGGGCCGCGCCCTTGCCGCACTCGTCGAACGCCTCGCCGCCCGCGGCGTGGTGGTCGACGACGTCGTGGTCGCGGGCGGCACCGTCCTCGCCCAGCGCTCGCTGTACGACGCCTTCGTGTCGGCACTCGCCGACGGCGTGCCGGCCGCGCGGCCGCAGCCCCTGCGGGCACCGCCGGTGGACGGCGCGGTGGCGATGGCCCGTTCACTTCTGTGACATCCGCCGGACGCCGAGTCTCCTCCGGTCCGACACGACTCGCCCGTAGATCTTCGCTCGTACGACTTCAGAAAGCGCATTCGCCACACAGGCCGTCCAGCGCATCATGAGTCGCATCCGCACCACCTCCCCGGCCGCAGGCCGCAGAACTCCAGAGAGGCAGGCAGACCCATGCCGTCACCCGCCGGGCAGCACTCCCCCGCGCCGCTCACCGAACGCGCCATGAAGCGAAGGGGTTTCCTCAAGACCTCCCTGGGCGCCTCGGCAGGCGTGCTGGCCGCGCCGACCTTCGCCTCCTGGCTGGGCGCCGCGGACGCCAAGGCCGCCACCGCCCCCGTCGCGTTCGTGGACGACTACAAGTCCAACGTCATGGCGAACCTGACGCCCGAGACCAACGCGGTGGTGCGGGCCCTCGGCGGCTTCGCCCGGGTGTGGAAGACCGGCTCCGCCTGGAACACCGGCACCCCGCTGCGGCCCGAGATACTGCGCGCCAACATGCGCTACTGCGCCCGCGTCACCCAGGCGCGCACCGAGGCGCAGGCCAAGGAGGCCTTCCTCTACGACCGCCAGCACCAGAGCTACGCCATGACCGGCGGCCTCGGCCCGCTCGCCGGCCTCTACCGCTCCGGCGCCAAGGCGGTCACCTCGATCACCAGCGCGCCCGACACCACCCCGGCGACGACGATCAGCGACGCCGTCCCGGCCGACGCCCCCGCGGGCTCCGCTCTCGGCGCCGGCTCCTACGACTCCTCGCTCGGCCTGGTGGCCAAGCTGGTCGACACTGTGCGCGGCCCGTACGCCTCCGGCAACCCCGGCAAGTACGCCTTCCAGTACCCGCGCCCGTGGCGCATGAACGAGGACAGCGAGGTCGTCGACACCGGCGCCCAGGACGCGCTCGGCTACCCGGTCTACGACTCCGAGGTGGTCGTAGCCCCCCAGCTGCTGCGCCAGCGCAGCAGCTCCCCGGTCGACGACGGCGGCTTCCCCAGCGGCCACACCAACGCCTTCCACCTGGCGGGCCTGGCCTTCGCGTACGCCGTACCCGAGCGCTTCCAGGAACTGGTGACCCGCGCCTTCGAGCTGAGCCACACCCGGATCATGTCCGGCATGCACTCGACGGTCGACGTCATGGGCGGCCGCATCATGGCCACCGCGCTGGCCGCCGCCACCCTGGCCGACTCCGCGAACGCCGACCTCAAGGCCGCCGCGCGGGCGCAGGCACTGAAGTACTTCACCGAGCAGACCGGCACCACCGCGGACACCCTCTTCGCCTACGCCCACTCGGACGCCGCCGACGTGTACGCGGACCGGGACACCAACGCCCGTTCCGTCAAACCCCGGTTGACCTACGTACTGCACCGGGACGGCGGCAACGAGCCGTTCACCGTGCCCAAGGGCGCGGAGGTGCTGCTGGAGACGCGACTGCCGTACCTCGACGCGGCACAGCGCCGTGAGGTGCTGCGCACCACCGGGCTGCCCTCGGGCTATGTCCTGCTGGACGGCTTCGAGCAGTGGGGGCGGCTCAACCTGTTCGCCGCGGCGGACGGTTACGGCTCCTTCGACTCCGACGTCACCGTCACGCTGGACGCGGCCGCGGGCGGATTCCACGCGGCCGACGCCTGGCGCAACGACATCGACGGCTGTGGCGGTCTGACCAAGCGGGGCAGCGGCACCCTCACCCTGACGGGGCACAACCGGTACACCGGCGGGACCGTGCTCAAGGAGGGCGCCCTGGTCGCGGGTGCGGCGCACGCGCTCGGCCACGGCGACGTGCGGGTGCAGGGCGGGAAGCTGACGCTGGACGGCACCTCGCTCCAGGTCCACGGCACGTACAGCCAGGAGGCCGGCGCGCTGGAGCTGACGCTGCGGTCGGGCCAGGAGCCGGTCCTGGAGGTGACACGGCGCGCGGTGCTCGGCGCGGGCAGCGTCCTGTCGCTCGAGCTCGACGCGCACAAGCCGCCGAAGGCCGGGCAGACGGTCCGTGTCCTCGGCTACCAGGGACTGCGCGGCCAGTTCGACCGCGTCGAACTGAACTCCGGCACCCTGCGGGCCGTACCCGTCTACACGGCGGAAGGTCTGTCGGTACGACTCCTGAAGCGGTGACGCCCGCGGTGCGGGAGCTGATGCGAGAGTGGCCCTCATGAGGTCCCTCCGGATCGCTCCCGCCACCGCCCGGCCGGTCTCACCGCGGGGCGGATGATGGCGAACGAGCAGCAGACGGTCCTGGCCCCGGTCCCCGGGTCCGGGGCCCACGACGACGAGGTGCGGCAGCCGCGACCGGTCCGGCGGTGGCTGGTGCCGCTCCTCGTCGTCGTGCTGCTCGCGCAGATGGCCGCCGTCATGGTGACGACCGCCGTGCAGCAGACGCCCACGATCGACGAGCCGGTCTACGTGGCCACGGCCGCCGAGTACCTGCACGGTCAGGGCATCCGCTACAACCCCGAGCATCCGCCGCTCGGCAAGCTCGTCGTCGCCGTCGGGGTGGCGATCGCCGACCCGCACGTGGACACGGCGTTCGACGGACCCCAGATCGACCTGGGCCCCCATCTGCTGTACGAGTCGGGCAACGACCCCTGGCGGCTGATGTTCTGGGCCCGGCTCCCGGTGATCGTGCTGACGCTGCTGTTCGGGCTGGTCGTGTTCGCCTTCGCCAGGGAGCTCGCCGGAAGGGCGGCGGGCCTCGCGGCACTGGCCCTGTACGCCTTCTCCCCCGACATCGTGGCCCACGGTTCGCTGGCCACGCTCGACGTCCCCATGGCCGGTTTCCTGCTCACCTCGGTGTGGCTGCTGTGGCGGGCCCGAGTACGGCCACGGCTGTACGTCCCGCTCGCCGGTCTGGCGCTGGGCGCGGCCCTGGCTACGAAGATGAGCGCGCTGCCGGCCGTGCCGGTCCTGCTGGGACTGGCCGCCTTCTCGGTGTGGACCGCGCGTCGCGGTGATCAGACGCGGCGGCGACTCCTGCGTGTGCTCGCCGGCGCAGCGGTCCTGACGCTGGCCGCCGTAGCCGTCGTTTGGGCGTCGTACCTGGTGGTCGATCCGCGACTGCGGTGGACGTCCCAGGACCAGGTGCCGGTGGTGCGCGGGCTGCGGGAGACCCTCGTCGATCTGCTGCCGTTCCCCCAGGCATACGCGGACGGGATGCGCCTCCAGTTCCGTTTCGAGAACCACGCCTGGGAGGGCTTCCTGTTCGGGCGGGTGTACACCGGGCACCTCTGGTACTACCTGCCGGTCGCGCTCCTGGTGAAGACCCCGCTGGGGCTGCTCGCGCTGTGGGCCGCCGGTGCCGTCGTGCTCGTGGCGGTACGGCGGTTGCGGCCCGCCGCGCCGTATCTGCTCGTGCCCGCCGGGGTGCTGCTCGCCTCCGCCATGACGGGGTCACGGGACTTCGGGACCCGGTACGCGCTCTTCCTGCCCATGTTCCTGACGGTTGCGGCCGGGTGTGTCCTGGCGTTGCGCCGACGCTGGGCGACGGTCGCGACCGCGGTGCTGGTGCTGTTCGTCGCAGTCAGCTCGGTGCGGACCTTTCCCTACTATCTGCCGTACTCCAACGAGGCGTTCGGCGGACCGGCCCGCACCCATCTGCGGCTGCACGACTCCAACGTCGACTGGGGCCAGGACCTCGGCCGACTCGCCGACCGGCTGCGCGAGCGCTATCCGGACGAACGGATCTGGCTCGTCTACAAGGGCAGCGGGGTGCCGTCCGCCTACGGCATCGAGGCGTCCGATCCGCGCAAGGTGCCCGTGGACGACGTGCGCGGACTGCTCGTCGTGTCGGACTCGTCGGTCGCCAAGGCGAGGGGCCGGCTGGCCGATTTGATCGGCAGCAGCCGCGCGGTGGACGAGGTCGGTCACTCGATCACGATCTATCGCCGATGACCACCGCGGCGGGCGGAACCCGCGTCCGCTCAGCGGACGGCCTGCTGGAACCCCTGGGCGCTCACGTGCTGCATCGCCCCGCTGGTCACGCGGTAACGGCCGTTGGGCACCTGGTCGGACCTGGTGATGTGCACGGTGAGCGGGCCCGCCCATTCGTAGCCCTGCCGCTCGCCGTGCCGCGCCAGGCTGTCGGTGAGCTCCTGGCCCACGTCGCTTCCCCGGCGCACCAGTTCGTCGTAGGCGAAGTCCGCCAGCTCGACGTCGTAGGCGTTCGGGACCACCACCCGGTGCTCACTGCACACGACGACATTGCTGTCGCACTCGCGCCGCAGTGCGTCGAGGAGTTCGACGGGCTCCCGGTCGACGACCCGCGCCCACAGCGCCTCCCACCCGTGCTCCATTGCCTGTTCCAGCGCGCTCAGCGCACCCATGGTGTCTCTCCTGCCGATAGCTCCGGTCTCGCGTGCGGCGTCATTCCTGGGCTAAGTCGTCGGGTTCCATCCCTGCTTCCTCGAACGCCTCGCGCAGGGTGCGCCCGCTGCCGCCGGGGGCCCGGGGTGTGTCCGCCTCGCCGGTCCGCGGCTCGGGCCGGTCCTCGTCGGGGACGGTCATACGGGGCTGCTCCTCGGGTGTCGTCGAAGGGGGGTGCGCAGGAGCGGGTTCCCGTCCGGCGGCCACGTATCCGTCCTTCCGGGTGGTCGCCGGATGCTTTCGTACAAGCCCTGGTCACCGGGGGGTGTGGGCTATGTTGACTCCCCGTGGCAGACAAAGGAGGCGCCCCGGTGTCATCGCCGCAGCAGGCACGCGCACAGGCATCCGCGATCACCTCGGGCAAGACCGCACCGGAGACGGAGGCGGCGCCGGCCTCCCAGCTCAGGACGCTCTTCGACAGGCCCCGGCTCTCCCCCGGGCAGCGGCGCATCGCGCAGTACCTGATCGAGCACATCACCGAGGCGGCGTTCCTCTCCATCACCGATCTCGCCGAGCGCGTGGGGGTGAGCCAGCCCTCGGTGACACGGTTCGCCGCGGCGGTGGGCTTCAGCGGCTACCCCGCCCTGCGGGAGAAGCTCCAGTCCATCGCGCTCGGCACGCTCGCCGGCGGACCGGTCGCCGACGACGAGTCGCGCGGCAACGAACTCCAGGCGGCGGTCGACGCGGAGATCGAGAACCTGGAGAACCTGCGCCGCGACTTCGCCGACCCCGACCAGATGATCGAACTCGGCCGCAAGCTGTCCGAGTCGACCCCGCTGACCGTCCTCGGCCTGCGCATCTCGGCGTCCCTGGCCGAGTACTTCGCCTACGCGGCACGCCGTATCCATCCCGACGTACGGCTGGTCACCCGCGGCGGCAGCGTCGCCTACGACGCCCTCCTGCAGTCACGTGAGGCGGGCGGCACCTGGGTGCTCGCGTTCTCGATGCCGCGGCACGCCCAGGAGACCCTCACCGCGCTTCGGGTCGCCCGCAGCGCCGGCCTGAAGATCGCCCTGGTCACGGACCTGGCGCTGGGGCACGTGGCCGACGAGGCGGACGTCCTCTTCTCCACCGGCACCGGTTCCCGGCTGGTCTTCGACTCCTACGCCGCGCCCGGCGTGATCGCCGCGGCCCTGCTCCAGGCCATGACCGACGCCGACCCGGAGCGGACCCAGGCGCGGCTCGAGGAGTACGAGCAGATCTCCGACCAGCATCAGTTCTTCCTCAGGGACTGACCCCTCCCACCCCCGGTCATACGCCTGCACAACGGGGCCATCCGCAATAAATCGAGCATGAATGTTTTCATACGCCTTGCCAAGTGGACGGCATATATAAATACTGCTCACGGATCACCCCCGGACCACTCCGGGACCGTCCGCACCCCTGTCCCCGTCCCCACCCCCACACCGCCCGAGAGGGCTCCTCTTACGGACATCCCGGGCCGTCGTCACCTACCCGCGTCGGCGCTTCGGGGTGTTCGGTAGGGCCTCGCCTGCACGCGAGCCCGTGGCGGCCCCGGTCATCCCCTAGACCGGGGCCGCCCAACCACGTCGGACCACCCGCACGACGCCGCACACCCGGAAGCGAACACCATGGCCCTGATGACGACCACGCGCACCACCACCCGTCCCGGCCCGGACTGGCCCTGCCAGGTCAAGACGCCCGGCAGCTACGACTGGGAGCGCTCCGCGGCCAAGTGGCTGCGCGAGCTGGTGCCGGCGCGGTACGCGAGCTATCCGGCCCTGATGCGGCACACCGTGCTCCTCGCCCGGCACGCGCAGATCCAGGTCCAGCACGAGATCCGGGTCGCCCGTACCGCGCTGCAGACCGCCCGGGCGGACCTGCCGTCGCTCGGGCTGCCGGAGTCGGTCATCGAGCACACGATCAAGCTGTACGCGGCCGAGGTGCTCCAGCTCCAGCACATCGCCCGCAGCATCCGCGCGGTCACCCAGGCCCTGGTCGACCACCACCACGGACGCTGACCCTTTCCCGAGGGCATGACCCACGCCGTACGTGGGACCCGTGGTGAGCATGAGCACCACAGAAGTACGGCACGGCGATCCGGTCACCACGGTCCTCACGTGGGAGGTGCGTCCCGGCCGGGAGCGGGACTTCGAGCGCTGGACCCACGGGATCACCCGCAGCGCCAGACGCTTCCCCGGCAACGAGGGCGTCTCCTGGCTGCACCCCGAGGAGGGCCACCGCTTCCACGCGGTGCTGCGCTGGTCCGACGCGCACCGGCTCACCGCCTGGCTGGAGTCGGACGAGCGGGCCGCCTGGCACGCGCGGATCGACGACATCGCCACGGAGCTGGGCAGCGAACGGCAGTCGACGACCGGGCTCGAGACCTGGTTCAGTCTGCCCGGCACCACCGTGCGGCCCCCGGTCCGCTGGAAGATGGTGCTGACCACGTTCCTCGGCGCGTTCCCGTGCACGCTGCTGATCCAGTGGCTGGTGACGCCCCGCACGGCCGCCTGGCCCCTGCCACTGCGGGCCGCGGTGTTCCCGGTGATGCTGCTGCCGTTGCTCACGTATCTGGTGATGCCGCTGCTGAGCCGGCTGCTGCGGAGGTGGCTGTACCCGGCGCCCGATCACTGACCCCGCCACGAACCGGGGGCCCGGCCGGTTTCGTCAACCAAAGGGGTCACCGGTGTGTGGGATGCGTGTCGACAAGAGCGCGATCGGCCCATGGCGCATGTGCGATGCTCAACGCGTGACGAGCGAGTCGACCGGCCCTACGCACCCCGGTACCGCGCCCGACATGGCCGCGCTGGCCAAGGTCGTGGCCCGGCAACGTGCCGAGATGGACCGGTTGCGGGACCAGGCCGCCACCTCGGCGGTGCTCGAGCGGGCCAAGGGCGCGATCATGGCGCTGACCGGGTGCACCCCGGACGCGGCCGGCGAGGATCTGCTCCAGCGCGCCAAGGCCGGGAACCGCACGCTGCTGGAGGAGTGCTGGATCGCCCTCGCCTCCCTGCCCCCGCTCGGCGCCGCCACGGAGTCCCCCGTCGGCGACGACGCGTACGGGGCGCCATTGCCCGCGATTCCCAGGCCCACCGGTCCGCGGTCCGTCCGGTCGGGTACCGCCCGAGCCGCCGGGCGGGACACCTGCGACCTGGACGACGGCTTCACGGCGCTCGGCAGCCTCGGCAAGGCCCTCGTCCATGTGGCCACACCCCAGGACCTGGCCGGCTGCCTGCTGGAGGGGCTCACGGCGGACGTCGACGCCGACGCGGTCCTGCTCTTCCGCACCCTGCCGGCCGGAGGGCTCGAACTGATCGGCCACGCCGGCATCGACGCCACCCTGGCCGCCCAGTGGTCGCAGGTTCCCCCGCTGGGCGGCATCGCCGCGCTCGAAGCGCTCCGGACGCGCGAGCCCCGCTGGCTGGAGGATTTCGCGACGGACCGGGAGCGGCACCTGCTCATAGGGGACCCGCCCGAGCGCTGGCTGTCCCGCGCCTGGCTGCCGGTGGCGACCGGCGACGGGGCCGAGGTCTGCATCGGGATCCTGCGCGCGCGGAGCGGGGCGTTCTCGCACAAGGAGAGGCAGCTCCTGCGGGCCGTCGTCCGGCTGTGTGCCGGCTGGCTGCGGTCCGTCCGCGCGCGGACGGAGCACAGCACCGCCGCCTCGGCCGCCGTCCAGCCCGTGTTCGACGCGCTGCCGGGCCCGGCGATGCTGCTCACGCCGCTGCGCGGCCCCTCCGGGGAGATCGAGGACTACCGCATCGACGCCGCCACCGAGCAGGCGGTCGACGTGGCGGGCCGCACCGGCAGGCAGCTGCTCGGCCGGCGGATCCTGGAGTGCTTCCCGAGCATCGCGGGTGACGCGGTGTGGCACGGCTGTCTGCGCGCGCTGACCACCGGCGAGCCGTTCGAGGGCGAGCCGTTCGCCTACCAGGAGGTCGTGGACGGCGCCCCCGTGCTGTGCACGTACGCGGTGCACGCGGCCCGCCTCGGCAACGCCCTGGTCATCACCTGGGTCCGCCACGACTCCTCCGACCGGCAGGAACAGCGCCTGGCGGACGTCCAGCGGCTGGGGAACCTGGGCTGGGCGAACTGGAACCTGGTCACCGGCGAGGGCAGCTGGTCCTCCCAGACCTTCATCGTCATGAACCGGGATCCGGCGCTCGGACCGGTCCGGCTCACCGACCTCGCGCGGCTCGCGCTGCCCGAGGACGCACCGGCGCTGGCTCACGCCGTGCGGGAACTCGTGCGCTCGGGGCTCCAGTTCGACGTCCCGTTCCGGATCCGGGCCGGGGACGAGGTCCGCCATCTGCGGATGGTCGCCGAAGTGGTGACGGACACCGAGGACGAACCCGTCGAGGTGCACGGATTCGTCCAGGACCTCACCGCGCAGCGCAGCGCCGAACTGGCCCTCGTCAAGAGCGAGCAGGCGATCGAGACGCAGCACGGGGTGCTGCACGCCGAGCGCACCCTGGCCGCCCGCCTCCAGCACGCGCTGCTGCCCCTGCCCACCCGGCCGACCCTCCTCGCCGGGCTGCGGGTCGAAGTGGCCTACCTGCCCGCCCAGTCGGGCATCCACGTCGGCGGCGACTGGTTCAGTGCCATCGAACTGCCCGACGGCGACGCCCTGTTCGTGGTCGGTGACGTCGCCGGGCACGGCATCGACGCCGTGGCCACGATGGCCCAACTGCGCTTCACCGCCAAGGGCATGGTCATCACGGGCTCCTCGCTGACCGGGGCGCTGGCCCGCCTCAACACCCTGCTGCTGCACTCGCGCGACTCCCACGGCACCGCGACCATGGTCCTGGCCCGCTACGACCCCGGCGCGCGCTGCCTGGTGTGGGCCCAGGCCGGCCATCCGCCACCGCTGCTGGTGCGCGGCGGGCAGGTGCGCTATCTGGACCGCCCGTTCGGCATGCTGCTGGGGGCGTCCTCCGATCCGGACTTCCAGGAGGCGCACTGCGTTCTGGAGCCGGGTGACCGCGTCCTGCTCTACACCGACGGCCTGGTGGAGAGGCCGCCGGAGGGCATCGACCAGGGTCTGGCCCGGCTCGCCGCGGCCGTCACCGCCCACCACACGGCCGAGCCCGGCTCGCTGGCCCCGCTGCTGGTCTCGCTGCTGGAGGGCGAGCGGCGCGACGACGTCTGCGTCGTGGACATCCGGGTGCCGACCGGGCCCGAGTGAGCCGTGGGGCCATCAGCGGCTCCCCCGCCGGGCTCAGTCCGCCGGGTGGCCGGGCGAGATGGCGGTCGCGTCGGACAGCCGCAGCAGCTTCGCGCCCTCGGTGTCCTCCCGTTCGCCCCACGCCTCCGGTTCCAGGACGAACCCGACGTGGTCACCGCCCTCGGCGCGCAGCACGACCGTGCCGACGAACCAGGCCGCCGCCTCCTCCAGTACGACGGCCCCGCCGGCCTCCTCCCGCCAGCGGACCCGGGCGAACTTGTCCGTCCGGTCCCCCGTCTCCCCGCCGAACAGCTCGGCGAGGCCCTGCTGTTCGCGGGTGAGCAGATGGACGGCGAGCCGGCTCGCGGTGCGGGCCACCCGGTAGGTGCGGTTGGCCTTCGACAGCCACACCACGTACCGCACGGGTTCGATCGAGCACTGGGAGGCGAAACCGACGAGACAGCCCGCGCGGTCGCCGTCCGTGGCGGCGGTCACGACGCACATGTCGGGGTCGAGCCGGTCGATGAAGGCGTCCATGCCCGCCATCCTCCACGATCAGCCGCCGCCCGTGCGGGACTCCAGGTCCCGCCGGGTGTCGTCGCCGTAGACGCCGTCCTCGTCGCCGCGGATGCCGTACCAGAGCTGGAAGCGGGCCACGGCGGCGGTCAGGGTGGGGTCGTAGGTGCCGTCGGTGGAGCCGTTGTCGTAGACGTTCGGGATGCGTCGCAGACGTTCCTGCAGGTCGCTCACCTCGGGGCCGCTGTCTCCCTGGCGGAGGGTGCCGGACCCGTCGGGGTCGGTGGCGCCGGCGGCCGTCGGGGTGGGTGTGGGGGTCGCGGAGGCGGTCGCCGTCGGCTCCGGGGCCGCCACGGCGGTGCTCTCTCCGCGGCCGGCGAGCAGCAGCGCGCAGCCGAAGCCGGTCACCGCGGCCGCGGTCACCACCGCCGCGATCGCCGTGCGGCGCAGTCCCGGCACCCTCCCGCGGGGGATGTCACGGGAACGCCGGGTGCGGTCCTCCGTGACGGGTGGCAGTTCCTCGGTCGCGTCCTCGGTTCCCGACGGCGGGACGGGCAGCGCGAAGGACTCGTACCGGACGGCCGCCCGGGGCGGCATGTCCTTCATCAGCTCCGCGAGCGCGTCGGTGCGGCGCGGACGCAGCACCCGGATGGGTTCGATGGGCGGCCCGCCCCCCGGCATCCCTCGGTCGGACGGTGTCGGCATCCTGGTCTCCTTCCGTCCCGCGCACACGGGTCTGCGCCGTCCCCCGGGGAGTGATACGGCGCCGCGGGCCCGGGAGTTCAGCGCTGCCGCGCCCTTCCCGTCACCGGGCGGGGGAGGCGAGGAACCGGTGCAGTGAGGCCTTCATGGCCGTGACGAAGGCGTCCCTGCCCTCGTCGTCGAGGGCGTCCAGGGAGAGGTACGGGTTGAGGTCCTCCAGCTCGACCAGCAGGAGCTCGCCGCCCGGGGCCCGGCAGGCGTCCACGCGCTGGATGCCGTGGCCGAGGGCGTTCCACTCGATGAAGCGCCGGGCGAACTCCAGGTCGTCGGGGGTGGGCCGGTACGGCTCCAGGGCCCAGCGCCGGTCGGCGTGCGGGGCGTACAGGGCGTACTGGAAGGCGTGGTCGACGAAGTAGAAGGACACCTCGTAGGCGAAGTCCACGCACGGCTGGACGAGGACCTGCCCGTCGATGTGGCCGCGCACCTCGTCGGCGGACACGATCCGCAGGCCTATGGAGTCGGCGCCGAGCCTGGGCTTGACGACGTACCGGTCCGTCGCGGGCAGCCGGCCGAGGTCCTCGGCACGGTCGACGGTCGGGATGACCGGGTACCCCGCGGCCGTGAGGTCGAGCAGGTACTGCTTGCCCGCCATGTCGGCCTTGCCGGACAGGGGGTTGTACACGCGCGTGCCGTTGCCCAGCGCCTGCTCGCGGAACGCGTCGTACGCCTCCTGGTACGCGAGCACCGGCCCGCTGTTGCGGACGACGACGGCGTCGAAGCCGTCCGCCAGCGCGGCGGTGTCCCGTGGGTGGCACAGCGCCAGGTCGAAGTCCTCCCTGAGGCGCGAGGTGAGGAGGATGTCCTCGTCGCAGTAGCGGCGGCCGCGGGCCTGGTAGGCCAGGTCGGTGACGTACAGGAGGGCGGGGCGGCGGGACATGCGGGGCTCCTCGGCGGGCGGGCGTCGAGCGTATGCGGTGGAACACGCACCGGACAACGCACGGCACAGCACTCAGTTCCCTCCGAAAGCTGCACCCAGTGCCACATGAGGGGTTCGGATGCTACGTTCGCGACCATGAGCTCCCCCAAGCCCGCCATGCGGGACGCGCTGGTCGCGGCCGCCTTCCAGCTGTTCCTGGAACGGGGTTACGAGCAGACCACCGTGGACGACATCGTCGCGCTCGCCGGAGTCGGGCGCCGGTCGTTCTTCCGGTACTTCCCGTCCAAGGAGGACGTGGTCTTCCCCGACCACGAGCGGTGCCTGACCGACATGACGGCCTTCCTGGCGGCGAGCGACCCCGGGTGCGACCCGTTGGAACGGGTCTGCGAGGCGGTACGGCTGGTATTGCGCATGTACACCGAGAACCCGACCTTCTCGGTGCAGCGCTACCGGCTCACCAAGCAGGTGCCCGGCCTGCGCGCCTACGAGCTGTCCGTGGTGTGGCGCTACGAGCGCTCCTTCGCGGAGTATCTGCGCGGGCGCCTGAAGGGGCTGCACGACGGGACGCTCCGGGCCGACGTGATCGCGGCCGCCGTGGCCGCGGCGCACAACAACGCCCTGCGCTCCTGGCTGCGCTCGGACGGGCACGGCGACGCCGAGCAGGCGGTGGAGCACGCGCTCAACTATGTGCAGGCCGCCTTCGGGGCGCCCGGCGCGCCGTCCGCCGACGAGCCGCCTGAGGACGTGGTGGTGATCGTCTCCCGCCGCGGGGCCCCGCTGTGGCGGGTGGTCCAGGAGATCGAGTCCACGCTCGAACGGGACTGAGCCGCAGCGGCCGTAGGGCGAGAGCCAGCGGGCGCCCGGCACAAAAAGAGGGTACCCAGTACCTTTACGGCTGACACTCAGTGCCATACGCTGACGGCGTGCACGGCGGCACGAGGAGCCGAGCACGTCCGTGCACGGTTACCCGGGCACGTGGGATTCCGGCCGAGCGCAGGGAGTTGACCAGCGTGTACCACCACTCAGGCATTGCTCGTCAGGCAGTCGGCTCCGGGACGGGCGTACTCGAGCCCGCCGCGCCGGCCACGGACGCGATCCTCTTCCAGCGCTGCAGCTGGTGCGGTACGGCGATGTACCACCGGCTGCTGTGTCCGGTCTGTCAGGGCGGCGACCTGCGCACGGAGCGCAGCCAGGGCGTGGGCACGGTCCGCCACTCCACCGTGGTCCACCGCAACACCCCCGCCGCCCGCAACGTGTCACTGATCGAGCTGGCCGAGGGATTCGTGGTCCGGGGCCGTGTCATGGGCCCGCCCGCCGCGATCCACAGCGGAGACCGGGTGCGGATGTCCACGGCCAAGGACCCGGTGCGCGGCGAGCCGGTCTTCCAGCTGCTCGACGAGCCCTACCGCGCCTGGAGCTGACGCCTCGTCAACCCTGGGAGGTGTCAGGAGCCTTCGGTCTCACCACGCCCCGGGGATCAGATCACGCACCCGCACCGGCCGCCCCGTCTCGAAGCACCGGTTGGCGGCGACGCCCACGCCCAGCGCCAGGGCACCGTCCCGTTCGGTGGCCGTCGGATGCGTCGCGGCACCGGAGTCCTCGTTCACCGGCCCGGCAGCGGGATCCAGGGGCCCGAAGAGGGCGTCGAGCATGCGTGGGTCTCCCCCGCCGTGCGCCTCGTGCGCGGTGACGAGCGGCACGTCGACCGGCGGCTGCCACAGGGGCCGCAGGGTCAGACGCGCACCGCCCGCATGGTCGGCGGCGGTGTCCCCGTGCAGCGCACCGCTCGCCGAGGTGATCCTGGTCCGGGGCGCCTGCCAGCGGCTCTCCTCGACCTCCAGTTCCAGGCGCCCCGCGCTGCCGTTGAACATGACCCGGTAGCCCTCCCACGGGGAGTAGGCGGTGAGGTGGTACGTCATCGTCGCGCCCCGGGAGTACCGGACCAGGAGCGCCATGTCGTCCTCGATGGTGACGGGCCCGTCGAAGACGTTGCGGTCGCGCAGGTATCCGTCGTCCTGCTCGGCGTCCAGATACAGGGCGCGCAGGGTGTCGTCGGCGGCGAGGTCGAGGGCGAAGGGGTCGTCGGCGGCCGGCCCGGCCCCGTGGGCCCGGCTGTAGTCGCGGCGCAGGCCATGGCGTTCGCCCGCCTCACGGCCGTAGAAGCCGAGCCTCCCGTAGCCGAAGACCTCCTGCGGCTCGTCGGCGAGCCACCAGTTGACCAGGTCGAAGTGGTGGCTCGCCTTGTGGACCATCAGACCGCCGCTGTGCCGCTTCTCGCGGTGCCAGCGGCGGAAGTAGTCGGCTCCGTGCCGGGTGTCGAGGAGCCATTCGAAGTGCACGGAGAGGATCTCGCCGATCGCGCCGTCGGCGAGCAGGTCACGGACCTTCTCGTGCACGGGGTTGAAACGGTAGTTGAAGGCGACGGTGAGGGAGTTGCCGGTCTCCCGGACCGTGTCCAGGATGCGGGCGCAGCGGTCCGCGTCGACGGTCATCGGCTTCTCGGTGACCACCCGGCAGCCGGCCTGGAGGGCGGGGACGATGTAGCGGTCGTGTTCGGCGTCGACGGTGGTGACGACGACCTCGTCGATGTCCTCCTTGGCGAGGAGTTCGGGGAACCGTGCGGGCTCCCACTGGGCGGCGGCGGGTTCGCCGGCCGCGGCGAGCAGGCGGTTGTGGAAGGCCATGCGGGTGGGGCTGGGATCGCACAGGGCGGCGACGCGGTGGCCGGGGCGTGCGGCGAGGGCGCGGGTGAACAGGTGGGCGCGGTGGCCGGTTCCGACGACGGCCGCGCGGAGGCGGGGAGTTCGGCTCATGGAAAGCGCTTCCCCCGTGCGGTGATCCGCTAGTCCCCGCGGTCTCTCTGGCTTGATCACGTCGTTCGCCCGCGAACGGGCGCTCCGCACAGACAACCCACAGACGCCTCTCCCCCGTCCTATGTGACGCGAGAGGCGCCCGGGACCGACGGGACGTCTGCGCACGGGGTTTTGAGGAGAGACCATTGAACCCTGCCCGGCGAATATGTGTGACCGCCGTGGCGGTACTGGCGGCCCTGGCGGGATCGCCCGGACTGGCACAGGCTCAACAGCAGTCCCACGCGGGATCGTTGAGCGCGACGAACGACAACGGACTTCCGCCGGGGTGGCGGATCGACGGGGCGCGCGGGTCGCGTGAGCTGGTCTGGCGCGCGCCGAAGACCGTGCCCATGGGGGACGCACGCGTCGAGTTCCGCACCGGGAACCGGCTGCTCGGAGTGCCGAAGCCGGCGAAGGACGGGCGGACCTTCCGACTCGCCCTCGACAAGGCCGCCTCCACCGAACTGACGGACCTTCAGGTGACCGCGGCCGGGCGCCGGTTGGACGCGGCGGCCGACGAGCCGCGCGCATCCGACGCACGAGGAGTGCGGCTCCCCGCGCAGGCACCGGCGAACGGCGTCGACCCCGGCAAGCCCGGCTCGTACCGCACGGTCACGGGCGAGTACGACCTGGACCCCATACGCCTGCCGGGGTTCGCCACCCCGGTCGAGATGCGTGCCCAGGTGGTGGCACCGAAGGGTGCCACCGGCAGCCGGCCGCTCGCGCTGTTCCTGCACGGCCGTCACGCGACCTGCTACAAGCCGGGCAGCGAGGACGACGTGAACATCGACTGGCCCTGCGCGGACGGCTACAAGCCGATCCCCAGTGACAAGGGCTACCTGCGCGACCAGAAACTCCTGGCCTCCCAGGGCTATGTGACGGTGTCGATCTCGGCCAACGGCATCAACGCCCAGGACTGGCAGCCCGAGGACGCCGGCGCGCAGGCGCGTTCCTCGCTGGTGCGGCAGCACCTCGCCCGCTGGGCCGACTGGACCGCCCACCCCTCCACCGCCCCGGCCGTCGTACGTGAGGCGGCCAGGGCCGACCTCTCCCGGGTCCTGCTCGTCGGTCACTCGCGCGGCGGCGAGGGCGTCAACCGGGCCGCCATGGACAGCCTCTACCCGCCGCCCGCCGCCGAGGACGGCTACCGGGGGCCGGTGCGCTGGAAGGTGCGCGGGACCGTGCTCATCGGACCGACGATCTTCGGCCAGAATCCCGTCGCCGACGTGCCGTCCGTGGCCCTGCTGCCGGGCTGCGACGGCGATGTGTCGGACCTGCAGGGCGAGGACTTCGTCGACGGCACCCGCGGTGTCGGCAAGGGCACCGCGCTGCACAGCGCGGTCTACGTGGTCGGCGCCAACCACAACTACTTCAACAGCGAGTGGACCCCGGGCCAGGCCGAGGCACCGGCCGAGGACGACTTCGGGACCGACCCCGA
Organism: Streptomyces sp. NPDC005483; assembly: GCF_040606035.1. Taxonomy (NCBI): domain Bacteria; kingdom Bacillati; phylum Actinomycetota; class Actinomycetes; order Kitasatosporales; family Streptomycetaceae; genus Streptomyces; species Streptomyces sp. NPDC005483. The sequence continues at coordinate 188,103 of NZ_JBEXEA010000007.1, read as the reverse complement.
GCAGCGGGACCCGGTGTGCTCGCCGGGTGCCGCCACCCGGCTGACCGCCGCCCAGCAGCACAAGGCGGGCTCCACCTACATCGCCGCGGCGGCCCGGCTCTTCCTCGCCGATGACGACCGGGTGCTTCCGCTGCTGGACGGTTCCGGCAGGCGGGCCCCGTCCGCCGACCCGGCCCGGGTGCTGACCCACGCGGTCGGCGGGCACCGCAGCGGCGGCTTCCTGCCGGACGCCGGGGTGAAGGTGAGCGGCGCCCGGCTGTGCTCGGCGATCGACCCGAACCCGGCCGTGGCCTGTCTGAGTCAGGAGACCTCCGGCTCGTCACCGCACTTCGCGTCGTGGGAGACGGAGAAGGAGACCGGTCGCGGCGCGGTGGCCCTGAAGTGGTCCGCGCCGGGCAGGGCCGCGCGCGTCACTCCGGCCAAGCCGCTCTCGCTCCACAGTTCGCAGAAGCTCGCGCTGCGCGTCTTCGTACCGCCGAACACGACCGGCACGAAGTTCGACGTGGCCGTCACCGACTCCTCGAACCGCCGGGTGACGCTGGGCCAGGTCGCGGTGGCGGGCCTGCCGGGTTCCGAGCGGACCGCGTCCTACTGGGCTCAGGAGCTGCGTGTCCCGCTGACGGCGGCGACCCGGGCCGGGCTCGATCTTCGGCACGTCAAGTCCCTTGATCTGACGCCCCGTTCGCGTTCCGGGCGGGCCTGGCTGATGGACGCCTGGGGCTGGGCGCCGGGCACTCCCGCGGTCAAGGCGGCCGCACTGCCCCGCGTCGACGTGGGCCGCACGATCGTCAAGGAGGGCGACTCCGGCACCCGCACCTACCGCATCCCGGTGAAGATCTCCGGGCACGGCAGCGGTCAGGTCCGCGTGTACGTCCTCGACCCCGCCACCGGGCGGTCCAAGAGCAGTCTGGTGACGGTACGGCCCGGCGGCCACGCGATCGACGTGCCGGTCGTGGTGAAGGGCGACACGAACTACGGCGAGGACGTGGAGCACGACATCGCCGTCAAGGCCGTGCACAACTCCGTCGTCGGCCAGCACCGGGGCGGGGTCACCGTCGAGAACGACGACCCCGAGCCGGTGGTCACCCTGTCGCCGGTCGCGGACCGGGTGACCGAGGGAGAGACGCTGACCTGGCGGCTGTCGATCGACGCGCCCACGGCGGTGGACCTCTGGGAGCCGGTGCGGGTCCTTCCGGTCACCGAGGGCACCGAACTGTCCACCAAGGACGTCGACCCGCAGTGGCTCAAGGACAACTCCGGTGACGTGCCCGACCCCGAGCGGCCGCTGTCCGACGCAAGCCTGTGGGTCTGGATGAACATCCCGCCCGGGAGCACCAGCGTGGACTTCGTCGTGCCGACCGTCCAGGACCAGGTGGCCGAGCCGGCCGAGTCGATGCGCCTCGCGCTGACCGACCGCAACGCCGTGCCGCTGCCCGACCGGCCGGTGCTCACGGGCACGGTGCTCGACCGGCCGTGAGCGTGACGCCGCACGGCGGCGCGTGATCGCCCTTCGAGCGGGGCCCGGAGTGACCGGGCCCCGCTCGTCACAAGGTCACACGGATGCCGACCGTCCCGTCCTGCCCTCTCCGCAGCCTGCTGCCGAGGAGTGTGAGCCGGCCGAGGAGGCCGTACTTGCGGGCCAAAAGCTGCCGGTAGCGGGCGGTGGTCGCCGCGTCGCAGATCTCCGCCGTGGCCGGGATCTGGTCACCGGTCGGGTTGCCCCGCAGGTCGCAGGGACCGACGAGGACGTCCGCGCGGGCCCGGATCCGTTTCACCTTCCAGGCGTCGGCGACCGTCCACACGCCGAGCGTGTCCCCGTCACGGACCACCCACACGGGGGTGGCGACCGGGCTGCCGTTCTTGCGGAAGCTGGTGAGCAGCAGGTACTTGCCCGCGCCCAGCCGCTCCAGCGGCGTGTCATTCATGACCGAAGTCTAGGCGGACACGTGCGACCGGCGCGGGTGCGGTGCGCTTCGGGAGCCGCGGCGACACCGGTCGGTGCCCGTGTGGCTGCGGCGCCCGACGAACCGGCCCGGCCGTCGGACCGGTGACGGCTCTTCGGCCCTCGTGGAGGTGCGGTGTCGTGGGGTCGACATGCTACGGCGCGCGGATGGGCGTACGACCGTGCCGGCGGGCGGCCTGCTGAGGACTGTCAGGCGCCGATCCCGGCCGTGGGCCACCACCGGCGGGCCGGACCCGGTTTTCGTGGCGCTCGGCCGACGGAACATGTGCAGGCCGGACCGCAGGCCATGGGTCGCCGAGTGGGTCCGGCCGGGTGGTGCGGGCCGTGTCCAGGCGTGGCTCGTGGCGGCCAGGTTGGACGTGCCGCTACACGTGGCCCGTGTCCTCGCCGCGGTCGAGGCCCGCATGCGTGGAGATTCGGCCAACGCACCTCCAAGCATGGCTGGTTGAGGTACCTCGGGGAGATCCCGCCGCACTGGATCACCGGCTGTCGTGAACGCGCCCGGCCCGGGCCGCGTATGCAAGGAGGGCACTCAACGACCGGAGGGCCCCGCGGTGCAGACACCGCTTTTTCTGGTTCGGGAGCCATGCATGAGGCACGCACGACGACGGGTCGTCCGGCGAGTGACACGGCTGGCGGCAGTCGGCGGACTCCTCCTGGGAGGTGTGATGGTCACGCGGGCCGTCGCGAGCGAGCCTCCCGCGGCCACCGCCGTGCCGCACACCTACGCCACGAAGGCGGGCCGGACGGGGGCGGAGCTCGTGTCGCGGCTCGGCAGCTCCCGTACGGCCGGCACGTGGATCGGCGCCGACGGCAAGCCGGTCGTCGCGGTCACCGACGAGCAGGCGGCCGCCGAGGTGCAAAAGGCGGGTGCCAAGGCCAAGGTCGTCGGGCACAGCATGGACGAGCTCAAGTCGGCGGCGAAGACGCTGCGTTCCGCGCCCCGGGTCGCCGGGACCGCCTGGTCCATGGACTACCGGACCAACGAGGTGGTGGTGCAGGGCGACAGCACCGTCTCGGCGTCCGACTGGGCCGCGATGACGAAGGTCGCGGACGGCATCGGCGGCTTCGTCCGCATGGAGCGCACCCAGGGCACCTTCACGCCCCGCCTGAACGGGGCGCAGCCGATCCTGTCGACCGGCGGACGCTGTTCGGCCGGGTTCAACGTGACCAACGGCCAGAGCGACTTCATCCTCACGGCCGGGCACTGCGGTCCCACCGGTTCGATCTGGTTCGCGGACACCGGCGGCAACAACCAGCTCGGCAGGACGGTCACCCAGAACTTCCCGGGCAACGACTTCTCGCTGGTGCAGTACGCCGACGGGAAGGCGGGCGACGGCGCCGGGGTCGTGTTCATCGGCAACGGCAAGGGCGTGCAGATCACCGGCGCGGGCGATCCGGCGATCGGGCAGCGGGTGTTCCGCAGCGGCAGCACCAGCGGGCTGCGCGACGGTCAGGTGACGGGGGTCAACTCGACGGTGAACTACCCGGAGGGCACGGTCACCGGGCTGATCGAGACGAACGTGTGCGCCGAACCCGGGGACAGCGGCGGCCCGATGTTCTCCGAGGGGATCGCGCTCGGCATCACCTCGGGCGGCAGCGGTGACTGCACCCAGGGCGGTACGACGTTCTTCCAGCCGGTGACCAAGGCGCTGACCGCGCTCGGCATGCGGTTGATCGTGTCGAACCCGGCCGCCGCCGGCGGGGCCTCTCCCGCACCGTCGGCGACTTCCGCGCAGGGCTCGATCGCACCTGGTGCCGCCTCTCCCGGTTCCTCGGCGGCGGTGGAGGGGGCCCAGGGCACGCCCCTGCTGAGCCGGCTCACCGACACCCGGAACGTCGGGCCCGGACTGCTGGTCGTCGGGGGAAGCCTGATCGCGCTGGTGGCGACGCGGTACATCCGCTCGGAACAGGACCGCAAGGCGTATCAGCGGTACTACTCGGCGACTTGGGGATGAGGCTGGAGGGCTCATCCCCGGCTGAGAAGGACCGTCGCGACTCCGGCCCCCACCAGGCCCACCACCTGTTTCCGGTTCAGCCGTTCATGCAGCAGGGCGAGTCCGAGGATCACGGGGAGGGCCGGGTAGAGGGAGGCCAGGACCACGGCGACGGCCAGCATCTGCCGTTGGGCGGCGAGCAGGTAGAGGATGAGCCCGAGGGCGGCGCCCGCTCCGACCAGCACCGCCTGACCGGCTCGCACGGGCGGCAGGCGCAGGCGCCGAGGGTGTCGCGCCGCCGCGGGCAGCAGGACGAGTACGGCGGCCACCCGCCCCGCGGCCACCGGCCACAGTCCGCTGGAGGCACCGGCCTGGGCGAGGGCGATGTATTGGAGCGCTACACCGGCACTGGCCAGCAGTCCGTCGGGAACGCCTCCGCCGTCGTCCTTGCCGCCGCCGCAGACCATCCAGAGCGCGGGCGCCGAGAGGACGATTCCCAGCCAGGCCACGGCGGTCGGCCGGTCGCCGAGGAGCACTCCGCACACCACGGAGAGGGCGACCCCGGTGACGGCGCTGACGGGCACGACCACGCTCATCGCTCCGTGACTCAGGCCACGGTTGAGGAAGTGCATGGCGGCGCCGCTTCCGAGTCCGGACAGGGCGCCCCACAGGAGGTCGACGGGACGTACGGCGTCGGCGGGGAGGAGAAGCGCGGCGGTGGTCGCGAGGAGCAGACCGCCGATCTGGCCGAGGAAGGTGACGGCGGCGAAGTGGGCGCGGCGGGACAGCAGACCGCCGGAGGTGGGGGCACCTCCCGGTTCGAGCGAAGCCGAGAACTGGGGGACGACGATGCCGTAGCAGACCGCTGAGGCCAGTGCGAGGAGAGGGCCCATCCCGTCAGGGGTGCCCAGGGACGGGGCGGTGATGCCCCGCGGGGTCAGGCCGCCGGGACCGGCTGCGGAGCGGCGGCGGCCCACTCCAGGACGAGGCGCTGGTACTCCTCGCGCTGCTCGCCGCTCAGTGTCCCGCCCGCCCGGCGCCACAGGGCCCGGATCTCCTCGTTGACCTCGTCGGCCGATCGATCGGTCACGGGTTCAACGCTGGTGGACATGGTGTGAAGCATACGGCCCCGAAAGTGAAGGCGCCGTGAGTAATCGCACCAGAAACGGACATATCCGACCGTGTTACTGATCACGTCCATCTGTCAAGGGGGCATCTGTCAAGAGGCGTGACCCGCTTCACACTTCGGCCACACCCAGGACCAGCACCTGGATCGCCAGTGCGGCGGCGCCGCGGGCCCAGTCGTGGAAGTCGGACACCCGGGTCTCCAGGTCGATCGGGGTGGCCAGAGGGTGGCGGTGGGAGCGGATGGTGTCCTCGACGGTCTTGCCGGCCACCTCCATCAGCCCGACCCCCTCTCCGGCGAGCATGATCTTCTGCGGCATGGCGAAGTTGGCAATCTGGGCGACCAGGACACCGAGGGCGCGCCCGGCCTCGTCGACGACGCGGGCGGGCATGGGGTCGCCCGCCGCGGCGAGGGCGAGGATCTCCTCGTAGGTGTGGTCGCGGCCGGTGGCGGCCTGCACCTGGTAGCGGATGCTGGGAATGGTGAGCAGGGAGACGGCGCTGCCGCGGTTGCCGTCGGGGGTGAGGGGCCCGTTGGGGTCGACGATCCAGTGCCGCCCGAAGCCCCGGTCCTCCTCGGCGTAGGGGACGCGCCGGCCGCCGAGGACCAGGCCGTAGCCGATGCCGGCACCGATAGTGAGGACGACGAAGCGGTCGAGGCCGCGTCCGGCGCCGAACCAGGTCTCGGCCTCGACGAGGGCGGCGACGTCGTTCTCGACGACCACCGGCAACCCCGTGCGTTCCTCGACGAGTTCACCGAGGGGGACGTCCCGCCAGTGCAGGAACGGCGATTCGCCGACCACGGCACGCTCCTGGACGAAGCCGCCGACACCGATGCCGATGCCGGCGAGCCGCGGGTACGCGCGGGCCAGTTCGCTCGTCATCTCCGCGAGCAGGTCGGCGACTTCGGCGGGGTCGTGGCTGGTGAGGGGTCGGTCGTGGCGGGCGACGATCGCGCTCCTGAGGGTGGTGACGACGCCGTAGACCATGTCCTCGGTGATCTTGAAGCCGATGAAGGACCGGGACTCGGCGACGACGTCGAGGGGCTGCGAGGGGCGCCCCTGTCGCGCCTCGGCCGGGGTGCCCGCCTCGGGGACCTCGATCAGCAGGCCCGACTCGATGAGGGGTTTGGTCAGCCGGGTGAGGCTGCCCGCGGAGAGGTCGAGGCGGCGGGCGAGTTCGGTGCGCGACAGCGGGCCGTGGACGAGCACCTCGATCGCCACCGAGCGCTCACCGGCGCTCAGCGGTAGCCAGCTGGCGGCAACTGCGGTCATGAAGGCAGACTCCCACATGATTTCTTTCGCAACAAAAGCAATGTGACCACACTAAGGCCGCGGTGGCGGCCCGGAAAAGATGTTCGCAGGCCCCTTGACGCCTGGATTCTTTCGCGACAAAAGTAAGTGGCCGAGGACGAGCCACCGAAGACGAGGGAGTCTCCCGATGACCATCGCCTCCAGCAGCCCTCCGTCGCGTCTGCCGCTCAGCGGCTCCGCGGGGGCACGGACCGAACCAGGCACGGAGCGTGGCTCAGGCGGGTCGAGCGGGGGCGACGGGCGCCTGGCCGCGGTGTTCATCGCCCCGGCCCTGATCGGCTTCGTGGTCTTCCTGCTCTGGCCGACGCTGCGGGGCATCTATCTGAGCTTCACCCGCTTCAACCTGCTGACCCCCGCGGAATGGGTGGGCCTCGCCAACTACGACCGGATGATCCACGACCCCATCTTCTGGGAGTCGCTGAAGGTCACCGTCGAGTACGTGGTCATCAACATCGGCGTCCAGACGGTCTCCGCCCTCGCCATCGCCGTGCTCCTGCAGCGCCTGACGCAGTCCCCGCTGCTGCGCGGGATCGTGCTCACGCCGTATCTGATGTCGAACGTCGTCGCGGGCCTGGTCTGGCTGTGGATCCTCGACAACCAGCTCGGCATCGGCAACGAGATCATCGCCGGGCTCGGCTTCGACCGCGTCCCCTTCCTCGCCGACGAGACCTGGGCGATCCCGACGATCGCCCTGATCAACGTGTGGCGGCACGTCGGCTACACCGCGCTGCTGCTGTTCGCGGGGCTCATGGCCATCCCGAACGACATGTACGAGGCGGCGAAGGTGGACGGCGCGAGCGAGTGGCGGATGTTCTGGCGGATCACCATGCCGCTGCTGAGGCCAGTTCTGGCGGTCGTTCTGATCATGACGGTGATCGGTTCGTTCCAGGTGTTCGACACCGTCGCCGTGACGACGGCGGGCGGCCCGGCGAACGCCACCAACGTGCTCCAGTTCTACATCTACCAATCGGCCTTCGGCCGCTTCCAGTTCGGCTACGCGTCGGCCATGTCGGTCGCCCTCCTGGTCGTGCTGAGCGCGATCACCGTCCTGCAGTACCGGCTCACCCGGGCCGGCCAGACCGACCTCGGCTGACCCGGAAGGAGTCGACATGGCTGCCGTGACCACCACCACGACGACACGCGTACGACCCACCCGGCGCCGTTCCCTCTCCCCCGGCCGGGTCCTGGCCTGGACGGCGATGGGCGCGATCGTGCTCGTGACCCTGCTGCCGTTCTACTGGATCCTGCGCACCGCGCTGTCCACCAACTCGGGGCTGGCCGCCCACGCATCCGACCCGTTGCCGGTGGACCTGACCGGCACCGGATTCGCCCGCGCCCTGGGCCTGGAGTCCACGAAGGACGCGATCGCGCAGGGCGGCGCGGGCGGCGGGCTGAAGTTCTGGCGCTATCTGCTCAACTCGGTGATCGTCTCCACCCTGGTGACCGTCTGCCAGATCTTCTTCTCCGCGATGGCCGCCTACGCCTTCGCACGGCTGCGCTGGCGGGGCCGCGACAAGGTGTTCGCGCTGTTCCTCGCCGGGCTGATGGTGCCGACCATCTTCACCCTGCTGCCGAACTTCGTGCTCATCAAGGAACTCGGCTTGATCGACAACCTGTTGGGCATCGCGTTGCCGACGATGTTCATGACGCCGTTCGCGGTGTTCTTCCTGCGGCAGTTCTTCATGAACGTGCCCCGCGAGGTCGAGGAGGCGGCCCTGCTGGACGGCGCCGGGAAGGTGCGGATCTTCTTCCGGGTGCTGCTGCCGATGGCGTCCGCCCCGGTGCTCACCCTGGCCGTGCTGACGTACATCACGTCCTGGAACGACTACTTCTGGCCCCTGATGGTGTCCTACAGCGACAGTTCACGCGTGCTGCCGGTAGCGCTGGCCATCTTCCGCGCCCAGACCCCGCAAACCGGCGTCGACTGGTCGGGCCTCATGGCGGCGACGCTCATCGCCGCGCTGCCGATGCTGCTCCTGTTCGGGTTCTTCGCCCGCCGCATCGTGTCCACCATCAGCTTCACCGGGATCAAGTGAGGGACTCGTGATGCGACTTCGTACGCTGACCGCACTGGCCGGCGCACTGGCCCTCTGTCTGACGGGGTGTGCGCGCGGCGGCTCCGCCGGGTCCTCCTCGAACACCGTCACGTACTGGCTGTGGGACTCCAACCAGCAGCCCGCCTACCAGGCCTGCGCCAAGGACTTCGAGAAGCAGAACCCCGGCCTGCACGTGAAGATCACCCAGTTGGGCTGGGACGACTACTGGACCAAGCTCACCGCGAGCTTCATCGCGGGCACCGAGCCCGACGTGTTCACCGACCACATCCAGAAGTTCGGCCAGTTCGCCGACCTGAAGGTCCTCGAACCGCTCGACGACCTGGGCATCGACGAGTCCGCCTACCAGCCCGGCCTTGCGGCCAACTGGATGGGCCAGGACGGCCACCGGTACGGTGCCCCGAAGGACTGGGACACCGTCGCCCTCTTCTACAACAGGAAGATGACCGACGCGGCCGGGCTCACCGCGGCACAGCTGAACGACCTGGCCTGGAACCCCGAGGACGGTGGCACCTTCGAGAAGGCCATCGCCCACCTCACCGTCGACAAGAACGGCAAGCGCGGCGACGAGCCCGGCTTCGACAAGAACAACGTCAAGGTGTACGGCCTCGCCACCAACGGCGGCGGCGACGGCGACGGCCAGACCCAGTGGAGCAACTTCACCGCCTCCGCCGGATGGAACTACACGGACAAGAAGCGGTGGGGCACGAAGTACCGGTACGACAGCCCCGCCTTCCAGTCGACCATCAAGTGGTACTTCGGACTGGCGAAGAAGGGCTACATGGCGCCCTTCACCGACTACAACTCCCAGTCCAACCAGGCCAACACCCAGGTCGCGGCCGGCAAGGCGGCGACCGCCTTCGACGGGGCCTGGATGATCTCGACGTACGCCGGCTTCAAGGGCCTCGACATGCGCACCGCCGTCACCCCCGAAGGCCCCACCGGCAAGCGCGCCACCATGATGAACGGCCTCGCCGACTCCATCACCAAGAACGCCCGCAACAAGGAAGGCGCCCGCAAGTGGGTGACGTACCTGTCCTCCGCCGAGTGCCAGAAGACGGTGGGCGGTTACGGCATCGTCTTCCCGGCCACCCCTGACGGCACCGCCGCCGCCGTGGCCGCGTACAAGAAGAAGGGCATCGACGTCACGGCGTTCACGAGGCCGGTCGCCGACAAGAAGGACTTCGCGACCTTCTCCTATCCGATCACCAACTACGCGGCGGACGTGTTCGCGTTGATGCACCCCGCCATGCAGGACATCTTCGGCAACGGCAAGTCCGTGACCGGCCTCGACCGGACCAACGACCAGATCAACCTGATCCTCTCGCAGTGATCACGCGACCAGTGAAGGACACACCCCGCATGACGTTCTCCCTCGGCATCGTCGGCGCCGGCCAGTTCTCCGGCCAGTTCGCCACGCTGTTCCAGGCCCACCCCGGTGTCGGCGACGTCTACGTCACCGATCTGCTGCCCGAACGGGCCGAGCAGCTCGCCTCGGCGCAGGGGCTGGCCGGCACCTTCCCCACCTACGAGGCCATGCTGGAGTCGAGGGAGGTCGACGCGGTCGCGATCTTCACCCAGCGCTGGACGCACGGCCCCCTGGTGCTCCAGGGCCTGAACGCCGGCAAGCACGTGTACTCTGCGGTGCCCATGGCGATCACCGCCGAGGAGATTGCGGCGATCATCGACGCGGTCCGGGCCACCGGGCTGACGTACATGATGGGCGAGACCAGCCAGTACAACCCGGCGACCGTGCACGCCCGCAACCAGATCGCCGAGGGCGCCTTCGGGCGGCTCTTCTACGCCGAGGGCGACTACGTCCACGACATGGATCTGGGGTTCTACGAGGCGTACCAGTACAGCGGCGGCGAGAAGTGGAAGGAGACCGCCAGCTATCCCCCGCTGCTCTACCCCACGCACTCGGTGGGCGGGGTTCTGGGCGCCTGGCAGACGCACGCGGTGAGCGTGTCGGCGATCGGTGTGGTGGACGACCGCGCGGACGGTGTGTTCGACAAGGAGGTCAGCCAGTTCGGCAACGACTTCTCCAACGCGACCGCGCTGTTCGAGGTGGCGGGCGGCGGGTCGTTCCGTACGAACGAGTTCCGGCGGGTCGGCTACCCCTCCCACATCCGGGAGTCGCGTTTCCGGTTCTTCGGGACCGAGGCGAGCATGGAACAGCTGGCCACGGTCGCCTTCTGGCAGGACAAGAAGGGCGTGAAGGACATCAGCGAGCTGCTGGAGCCCAAGCCCACCATGTCTCCTGACGACCCGTCACTTCAGCACATCGCGCCGGAGCTCCGGGCCGCGTTCACCTCGGGCTCGGCGCCCGTGCACGACCGGTCGCGGCTGCCGCGCGAGTTCGACAACCTGCACAACGGCCACGAGGGCAGCCACCACTTCCTGGTGGACGACTTCGTGACCGCGGTGAACACCCGCACCCTGCCGACGGTGAACGCCTGGGTGGCGGCCCGCTACACCCTGCCGGGCATCGTCGCGCACGACTCCGCGCGGCGGGGTGGGGCGAGGCTGGAGATCGCGGACTTCGGGGACGCGCCTGACGCGTGAGCCGTGTCGCCGCGCCGGGCGCCTGGTGTCTCAGGTGCCCGGCTTGCGGCCGTACACGAAGACGTCGTCGCCCTTCTTCAGCAGCGACCAGTACTTCTTGGCGTCCTTCGGGGTCATGTTGGTGCAGCCGTGGGAGCCGGGCGGGTTCCACATGCTGAGGTTCACCGAGTGGAAGGCCTGGCCGCCGTCGAAGAACTGGCTGTAGGGCATCGGCACGTTGTAGATCGACGACACGTGGTCGATGTCACGCCAGTAGATCTTCTTCAGGCCGGTGCGGGTCTCGTAGCCGTCACGGCCGGTGCGGACCGGAACCGGGCCGTACACGAGCCGGTCGCCGTCCTGGATCCAGCTCAGCTGGAGGGTGAGGTTCACACAGGCGATGCGGCCCTTGTTCGTCGGGCACTTGCCGTCCCTGTTCGGGTGGCTGCCGACGGCCTTCTGCTTGTTCATCAGGTCCATCACTCCCCAGGTGACGGATCCCGCGTAGCCGATGTTCGGGGTGATGCCGTGCTTGGTCTGGAAGGCCTTGATCGCCTTGCAGTCGGCGGTGGACTGGCTGCCGTCGACCGGGCGGCCGAGGAACTTCTCCACCTGCTTCTGGTACGGCCCCGCCTGCGTGGTGCAGCTCGCCGCCTGAGCGGGCGCGGCGCCCAGCGCGATCGTCAGCGGTGCGACGAGTCCGGTGATCCCGAGTGCGACGGCACCCCGTCTGCGTATGTCCCCCATGGCCCTGTCCCCTTCATAGGTCCTGCGATCTCAACTCTCCAGACGGGTCCGCGCGCCACTTCGTTGTACGGCGGGCCACCCTGGGACGAAACGGTGACACAGCTCAGGTCGCAGCCCCCCGGCCCGGATGGACCGCCGCGTGGAAACCGGTGTTGACCGCGGTGAGACCTCCGTCGACCACCAGGGTCGTGCCGGTGATCCACGCGGCGTCGCGGGAGGCGAGGAAGGCGACGGCGGCGGCGACGTCCTCGGGTTCTCCCACCCGGCCGAGAGGATACAGCCGCCGCATCTCGGTGAGCTCGCCCTCCCTCCCTTCCCAGGCGGAGGTGCGGACCGTGCCCGGGACGACCAGGTTGACGCGGACCCCGCGGGCGGCCGCGTGGCCGGCGAGGGTACGGGTCAGCGAGCCGAGGCCCGCCTTGGCGGCGCTGTAGGCGTGGTTGCCGAAGTCCTGGAGGCCGTTGACGGAACCGATGGTGACGATCGCTCCCCGGCCGGAGGCGACCAGGTGCGGGAGCGCCGCGCGCGAGCAGCGGTACGGACCACTGAGGGTGATGTCCAGGTCACGCGCCCACTCGTCGTCGGAGTCGTCCTCGAAGAGCGGGGTCTCCGGGGTGCACCGGGCGGCGCAGTTGACCAGGACGTCGAGCGCACCGAACGCCGCCACGGCGTGGGCGACGGCCGCCTCGACGGCCGTACGGTCCGCCACGTCGCACTCCAGCGCCTCCGCGGTCAGCCCCTTCTCGCGCAGGCGCGCGGCCGTCTCCTCGACCACCTGCCCGTCGCGGTCGGTCAGCAGCACCCGCGCCCCCTCCTCGGCGAGCCGACGGGCCGCGGCCGCGCCGATACCGCGGGCGGCGCCGGTGACCAGTGCCGTGTATCCCTCGAAGCGCTCGGAGTGAGTCATGGGCCGAAGATAACGGCAGCGCGAGGGGTACTACCGGGCCGTACGGGAAATCTCACACTGCCGCCGGGGCACTCGGCGCGCGCCGGATCCTGCCGTCGAGCGGCACGCCGCCTCAGCGGTAGCCCGTCACGTCCGCCGGCTTCCCCGCGTCCTGGACCTCGACCAGGTAGCGCCAGGCGTCGGGGCGGCTGCCGTCGAGGTCCGTGAAGCCGTACGTCCGCGCGAGCGAGCCGCTGTCGAGTGACTGCCCGTTCCAGCGGGCCACGTCGGGGTCGGTGGCCAGCGCGGCGACCGCGCGGCCCACGTAGTGCGGGGTCTCCGAGACGGCGAAGTGGGGGACGCGGTCGAGGGCGTCGCGCCAGTTGTCCTCGCGCACCCCGAAGGCGTCGAGCATCATCTCCGAGCGCAGCCAGCCAGGGGTCAGCGCGACGGCGGTGGCACCGCGCGGGCCGAGTTCGTGGCCGAGGGCGAACGCCATACGGATCACGGACGTCTTGGCGAGGTCGTAGAAGAAGGAGTTGCGGTAGTTCTCGCGGTTGTAGGCGTCGGTCCCGTCGGTCATCTCGACGACCAGGCCGCCGGCCCGACGCAGCAGCAGGGGCAGGGCGTGGTGGCTGGTGATCGCGTGGGTGTCGATCGCGAGCCTGAGCAGCCGGAGGCCGTTGTCGAGGTCGTGCTCCCACACCGGGCTGTCCCACTCGAAGAGGTGCTCGCCGCCCCAGATGTCGTTGACGAGGACGTCGAGGCGGCCCTGCTCGTCGGCGATCCGCTCGACGAGGACGCGGACCTGCGCGGGGTCCAGGTGGTCGGTGGGTACGGCGATGCCGTGGCCGCCGGCGGCGGTGACCAGGTCGGCGGTGTCCTCGACGGTCTCCGGGCGGTCGTACTCGGAGCGGCGGGCGCGGGTGCTGCGGCCGGTGACGTAGACGGTGGCGCCCGCCGCCCCGAGCTCCACGGCGATCCCGCGCCCGGCTCCGCGGGTCGCCCCGGCGACCAGCGCGACCTTGTCCTCCAGCGGCTGTGACATGTCCGACCTCCCGTGGTGCCCGATGTGGCTTCGAGCATGGCCGTGAAGCCGGACAACCTCTGTCGTGATTTACGGAAGAGTCATCCGGTCGCGCGCAGTTTCCCGTCCAGGGTGTCCAGGTCCGGCAGGAACCAGATGTGGCCGCCCTGGTTCGTCTCGTGGACGAAGTCCCTGAGGGCCGTGCTGTCGTCGAGGTGACGGGTGACGTCACCGACGACCGCCAGACGGACCCGGTAGGTCACGAACTTCTGCATCACCGCGCCCGCGACACCCGACCGCAGCCGGAAGAACTCCTCCGCGACCCGTGCCACGGGTACGGCCACCACCTGGGCGTCACGGCCCATGGCGTCGCCGATCAGGTCGAGGGCCGCCCGTTCGCCGTCCAGCGGCGGGCCGTCGGGGGCGCAGTGCAGGACGTTCACGCCGTTCAGGTGCACGACGTCGTCAGTGGCCACGGGCGATCCACTCCTGGAGGTGTGGGGCCTCCGCGCCGATGGTGGTGGGGTCGCCGTGGCCGGTGAGGACCTTCGTCTCCGGCGGCAGGGCCAGCAGGCGGTCGCGGATCGAGTCGATGATCGTCGGGAAGTGGGACCAGGAGCGGCCGGTGGCGCCCGGGCCGCCCTGGAAGAGGGTGTCGCCGGTGAAGACGGTGCCGAGGCCGGGGTCGTAGAGGCAGACCGCGCCCGGGGCGTGGCCGGGGGTGTGCAGCACCTGGAGGTCGGCGCCCGCGGCCTCGATGACCTGGCCGTCGCGCAGATGGGCGTCGGGGTCGCGGTCGGGGTGGGTCTGCTTCCACAGCGGCAGGTCGTCGGGGTGCAGCCAGATCGTGGCGCCGGTGCGGTCGGCGAGGGCGGGCGCGGCGTCGATGTGGTCGTTGTGGGCGTGGGTGCAGACGATCGCGGTCAGTCTGCGGTCGCCGACGGCCTCGACGATGGCGTCGGCGTCGTGGGCGGCGTCGATGACGATCACCTCGTGGTCGTCGCCGACGATCCAGACGTTGTTGTCGACGTCCCAGGTGCCGCCGTCGAGGCTGAACTGCCCGGAGGTGACGAGGCGTTCGATGCGGGCGGCCATCAGAGCACCACCACCGAACGCAGGACATCACCGTGGTGCATGCGCTCGAACGCCTTCTCCACCTCGTCGAGCTGGATGGTCTCGGTCACGAACGCCTCCAGGTCCAGGCGGCCCTGCAGATGCAGGTCGATCAGCATGGGGAAGTCGCGGGAGGGCAGACAGTCGCCGTACCAGGACGACTTGAGCGAGCCGCCGCGCCCGAAGACGTCGAGGAGCGGCAGCTCCAGCTTCATCTCGGGGGTGGGCACCCCGACGAGGACGACGGTGCCGGCGAGGTCGCGGGCGTAGAAGGCCTGCTGGTACGTCTCGGGGCGGCCGACCGCCTCGATCACGACGTCGGCGCCGAAGCCGCCGGTCAGTTCACGGATCGCCTCGACGGGGTCGTTCTCGCGCGAGTTGACCGTGTGGGTGGCGCCCATCGTGCGGGCCTTCTCCAGCTTCCGGTCGTCGATGTCGACAGCGATGATCTTCGCCGCGCCCGCGAGGTTCGATCCCGCGATCGCCGCGTCACCGACGCCACCGCAGCCGATGACGGCGACGGTGTCGCCCCGGCCGACGTTCCCCGTGTTGATCGCGGCGCCGATACCGGCCATCACACCGCAGCCCAGGAGCCCCGCGACCGCGGCCGAGACCGACGGGTCGACCTTGGTGCACTGTCCGGCGGCGACCAGCGTCTTCTCGGCGAAGGCACCGATGCCCAGGGCGGGCGAGAGCTCGGTGCCGTCGCTGAGGGTCATCTTCTGTGTCGCGTTGTGCGTGTTGAAGCAGTACCAGGGCCGCCCGCGCAGACAGGCCCGGCAATTACCGCACACGGCACGCCAGTTGAGGATCACGAAGTCCCCGGGCGCGACGTCGGTCACTCCCTCGCCGACCGACTCCACGACACCGGCGGCCTCGTGACCGAGCAGGAAGGGGAAGTCGTCGTTGATCCCGCCCTGCTTGTAGTGCAGGTCGGTGTGGCAGACCCCGCAGGCCTGCACCTGGACGACGGCCTCCCCCGGCCCCGGATCCGGCACCAGGATCGTCTCCACCCGCACCGGCTCGTCCTTGCCGGGTGCGATCACTCCGCGTACCTCCTGCGCCATGATCCTGACCCCTTCCGCCGTTCGGTGCACGTCCCTCCGACCCTACGGGTGACTGATCAGTAACGGCACGATTCCGGGTCAGAAGAATACCCCCTGGGGGTAACTGAGTACGGGTTTCGCGAGCAGAGCAGGGCCGGGCCCGGATCACGGGGGCCGCCTGTTCGGTCCAGGCCGGGGCGCGATCGAGCGGTCGCCGGTCGCCGACGGGGGCGTGGTGGAGATCGAGGGCGGGCGGCAGCCGTCTTCACTGGCGGCTCGCTGCTGATCGGCACGGCGGAGCGGGCCGACCTCGTGGAACCGGCCGCGGACCGCCGATACCGACGTGCCCCTGGGCGCGCCCTCGGGCCGCCGAACCCGTTCACCGCGGGACGTCCGCGTCGGCGGGAACCGGCCGACGCCGCGCGAGAGCGCCGACGTAGCCTGAGGGCTCCGCACGCCGTCGGGCCCGAAGGAGCGCCGTGAGCAGCACCGAGACCGAGACCGGGGCACCGACCTGGCGGTTGCTCCTCGGATACGTACGGCCGCACCGGTGGACCCTGCTCGCGGGTGCCGTGCTCTCGCTCCTGACGGGGGCCACCGGTCTGCTGCTGCCGCTGGTGGCACGGGAGTTGATCGACGACCTGTCCCACGACCGCACCATCACCGGCGCGTTGTTCGTCATGTCGGGGCTGGTGATCGCCAACGCCGCTCTGGGCGGCCTGGGTTCGTACGTGCTGCGCCGTACCGCGGAGTCCGTGGTGCTGGGTGCGCGGCGCGCGCTGTCGTCGTATCTGCTGCGCCTGCGCATCACGGCCGTGGACCGCACCGAACCCGGCGACCTGATGGCCCGGATCACCTCGGACACCACTCTGCTGCGCGAGGTCACCACCGACTCGCTCGTGGGCCTCGGGACCGGCGGGCTCACGCTGGTCGCGACCGTGGTGATGATGGGTCTGGTCGATCCGGTGCTGCTGGGCGTGACGCTGGCGGTGATCCTGGCCGCCGGCACGGTCCTCGGGGTGATCGTGCCGCGCATCAACCGGGCGAGCCGGCAGGCGCAGGACGCGGTGGGTGTGATGGGCGCCTCGCTGGAACGCATCCTCGGCGCGCTGCGCACGGTCAAGGCGTCGGGCGCCGAGCACCGCGAGGAGAAGACGCTGCACGCGGCGGCCGAGGAGTCGTGGCGGCAGAGCGTGCGGGCCGCCAAGTGGTCGGCGGCGGCGGGCAACACGGCGGGGCTCGCGATGCAGATCGCGTTCATCACGGTGCTCGCGGTGGGTGGCGCGCGGGTCGCCACCGGTGCCATCGATGTCGGCACGCTGGTCGCGTTCCTGCTGTACGTCTTCTATCTGATGTCGCCGATCCAGCAGGTCGTCGGGGCGATCACGCAGTACCAGACGGGGGCCGCGGCTCTCGCCCGTATCCAGGAGGCGCTGCGGCTGCCCGCCGAACCGGCCGCGGTGCCCGCGCCGTTGCCCGCCGACGGGGCCGCCCCGGCTTCCGTCGCCTTCACGGACGTCCGGTTCCGGTATGCCGACGACCTGCCGTACGTCCATCACGGGGTGACGTTCGAGGTGCCCGCGCGGGGGATGACGGCGTTCGTCGGGCCGTCCGGCGCGGGAAAGACGACGGTGTTCTCGTTGATCGAGCGGTTCTACGATCCCGAGGCCGGGGTCGTGACGCTGGACGGGCGGGATCTCGCGGAGTGGGATCTGCCTCAACTCCGGTCCGCGATCGGGTACGTGGAGCAGGACGCGCCCGTGCTGTCGGGGTCGCTGCGCGAGAACCTGCTGCTCGGGAATCCGGAGGCGGGCGAGGACGCGGTGGCGCGCGTGCTGAAGACGACCCGGCTCGACGGCCTGGTGGCCAAGCTGCCGAGCGGGCTGGAGACCCTGGTCGGGCATCGGGGGACCAAGCTGTCGGGCGGGGAGCGGCAACGGGTGGCGATCGCCCGTGCGTTGCTGCGGCGGCCCCGGCTGTTGCTGCTGGACGAGGCCACGTCCCAGTTGGACGCGGTGAACGAGGCGGCCCTGCGGGACACGGTGGCGGACGTGGCGCGTACGACCACGGTGCTGGTCGTCGCGCATCGCCTGTCCACGGTGACGATGGCCGACCGGATCGTGGTCATGGACGCGGGGCGCGTGCGCGCGGTGGGGACGCATCGGGAACTGGTCGCGGGAGATCCGTTGTACGCGGAGCTGGCCGCCACGCAGTTCCTGGCGACGGCTGATCTCGGCACGTGAGCGGAGACGCGGCGAGGGCCACCCGGTGATCCGGGCGGCCCTCGGTCTGCGTGCGCGAGGCTCAGTGAACGGCCGGCACGAGCCCGGTGACGGGGGCGACGGGGCCGGTGACCTGGCCCAGCTGGTTCAGGTCGTTGACCCGGTTGAGGCCGGCCGGCTGCCGGGAGACCGGCGGGATCTCGGCCTTGTGCTCCGCGGGGATGTCACTCGTCGCGAGCGAGTCGATCACGGCGATCGGGTTGAGCGCCCCGGCGTCCGGAGCGGCCGCGTCGGCCGCGTTCGCGAGGGGGGCGGTGAGGCCGGTGACGCCGACGGCGAGACCGACGGCGGCAACGGTACGTCGAGTTGAGATCATGTTGTCAGCAACGCGGGCGGGCCCCTCGCGGGCACGGCTGGCCGATGCCCCGCACCCGTCAGGGCGGAGCGCCGGCCTGCGCTTGCCGTGGCCGCCGGGGCGGAGGAGTCTCGAAGAAGCAAGCCCTCCGCGGTCCGCTCCTCGTCGGGCCGCGGTCCTCGAAGGAGGTCACCATGGGCACCGCCTCAAGCTCCGGCTTCACCACCGAAACCCTCCGCAGCGGCATCGAAGGAAGCTCTGCGGCGAATCTTCTGTCGCTCTACGCGGACGACGCCGAGATACGCGTCGTGGACCGCAACACCCAGCCCAGCCACCCCATGATCCTGCACGGCAGGGACGCGATCAGCGCGATGCTCGACGACGTCTACAGCCGCGACATGACGCACAAGCTGGAGCAGTGCGTGGTCGACGGCGACCATGTCGCCTTCAGCGAGTCCTGCCGGTACTCCGACGGGGTACGTGTCCTGTCCGAGTCGATGCTGACGCTCCGGGACGGCAAGATCACCGAACAGACCATGATCCAGGCCTGGGACGAGTAGCGGGAAAGGCGCCGAAGGTCCAGCTCGCGAACCGACCGACCTGGACCTTCCCGGCGCGTCGGTTAATGTGATGTCCGGACCGTGACTGGCGCTGAGGTGGAGCACCACCGTGGAGCGGTCCGCACACTCGATGCCGTGCGCCTGGGCGA
Source organism: Streptomyces sp. NPDC005483 (assembly GCF_040606035.1). Taxonomy (NCBI): domain Bacteria; kingdom Bacillati; phylum Actinomycetota; class Actinomycetes; order Kitasatosporales; family Streptomycetaceae; genus Streptomyces; species Streptomyces sp. NPDC005483. The sequence continues at coordinate 169,062 of NZ_JBEXEA010000007.1, read as the reverse complement.
TTTCTTCGATCGGCCCAGGAGTGGATCATGTCTCAGGCACGGCTCATCGAGGGCACCTCGCTCGCCCGGCGCATCGTCGAGGACGCCGCCGAGCGTGCGGCCGGCCTCACCGCGCACCGGACAGGCGCCCTGTCTCGCGACGGTGCTGGTCGGCGAGGACCCCGCCTCCGTCACCTACGTCCGTATGAAGCGCAACCGCTGCCGCACGGCCGGCATCGAGTCGCGGCACGTGGGGCTGCCCGCGGCGACCACCACGGAGGAACTGGTCGGCACGCTGCGCGCCCTGTCGGACGACCCCACCGTGCACGGCATCCTGCTCCAGCACCCGATGGGCCCGCACATCGACGAGCGGGCCGCGTTCGAGGCGATCGCTCCGCAGAAGGACGTCGACGGAGTCACCTTCGCCTCCTTCGCGACGATGAGTTTCGGGCTGCCGGGCTTCGTGTCGTGCACACCCGGCGGGATCATGCGGCTGCTCGACGAGTACGACGTCGACCCGGCCGGGAAGCGGGCCGTGGTCGTGGGCCGCAGCGCGATCCTCGGCAAGCCGGCCGGCATGCTCCTGCTCGCACGGGACGCCACGGTGACGTACTGCCACTCCCGTACGGCCGATCTTTCGGCGGCCGTACGGGAGGCGGACATCGTGGTCGCCGCGGTGGGCCGGCCCCGGCTGATCCTGGGCCGGGACATCAAGCCCGGCGCGGTCGTGATCGACGCCGGCTACAACGCGGGCAACGTCGGTGACGTCGACTTCGACTCCGCGGTGGAGCGGGCCTCGCTGATCACGCCGGTGCCGGGCGGCGTCGGTCCGATGACCATCGCCACGCTGCTGGAGCAGACCGTCCGGGCAGCGGAGGCGGCCGCCAGGCAGAACTGACGCAACTCGGCGTCCACTGCCGGGCACGGCCCGACCGGGGTGCCGTGCGCGGCGCAGCCGGAGTCGCGAGAGGTTGGAGTCAACGGATGTGACAGGGGTGAACTGGCCGATGTGAACGGGTCGTTCGCGCGGGCCGGCGGGCCTGGCGCCATACTGTCGGTCGTGCGGGTAGCGATCATGACAGCGGGTTCCCGGGGCGATGTGGCCCCGTTCACCGGGCTGGGGTACGGCCTGGCGCGGGCCGGGCACGAGGTCACCCTGGTCACCCATGGCCGCTTCGAGCCGCTCGCGGCGCGGGCCGGCATCGGCTTCCACGCCCTGCCGGTCGATCCCCGCGCCGAGCTGGAGTCCTCGCGCGGGCGGGCCCTGCACCGCAGTACGACCGGCGTGGGCAAGCTGGCGCGGGTGGTCGCGATGGCGCGGGCGCTGGCCGTGGAGATGGCCGACGACCTGGTGGCCGCCGCGCGGGTGAGCGACGCGCTGCTCCTGTCCGGATCGGTGGCCCCGCTGGGCCACGCCGTCGCCGCGGGCCTGGGACTGCCCAGCCTGGGCCTCAATCTCCAACCCCTCGCCCCCACCAGGGAGTTCGCACCGCCCATGCTGGGCACCGGCTCCTGGGGCCGACTGGGCAACCGGGTCGCCGGGCAGGGCCTGAACCTGGCCGTGGAACAGGTCTTCGCCGCGGCGCTCCCCTCGGTCCGGGCCCGGCTGGGCCTGCCCCCGACGGGCCCGGCCGCGGCACTGCGCACCCGTGAGCGAGAGGGCTGGCCGATCCTGCACGGCTTCAGCCCACGGGTGGTCGCCCGGCCCCTCGACTGGCGGTCCGGACTCGACGTGGCGGGCTACTGGTGGCCGTACGACGGCGACGCACCGCTCCCCGACGAACTGCGGAGCTTCCTCGACGCCGGACCGCCGCCGGTCTTCGTGGGCCTGGGCAGCGCGACCGTGCCCGATCCCGCGCGGATCAGCGCCGAGGTCGTGCGGGCGCTGCGCCGGGCCGGGCTGCGCGGAGTGATCCAGCGCGGATGGGCGGATCTGACGGCGTCGGGCGACGACATGCTGACCGTCGGCGAGGTGTCGCACGCAGCGCTCTTCCCGCGGATGGCGGCGGTGGTCCACCATGCGGGCGCGGGCACGACGGCGGCGGGCCTGCGCGCGGGGGTTCCGGCGGTACCGGTGCCGATCCAGTTCGACGAGAGCTTCTGGGCGGCAAGACTGGTGGCGCTGGGCGTGGCGCCGCGTGCCGTGCCGCTGAGGCGCCTGACCGCCGACGCCCTGGGGGCGGCCCTGCTCCGGGTCACGCGGGACGCCGGGTACCGGGAACGGGCGCGGGCCCTGGGGGCGCACATCCGCGAGGAGGACGGTGTGACACCCGTGGTGGAGGCGGTGGGCAGGCTGTGAAGCACCACGCCCGCCGATCCGCTCACGCCCGGACGGGCTCCCAGCCGGGCGGCTGAAGGATGCCCAGCAACTGGCGTACCAGCTCCTCCACCACCTCGTCCAAGGTCGCGTCCACCCACCCGGCGTTCCAGTCGTGCAGCAGGCCGTTCACGCTGCCGATGAACCCGGTCGCCGCCAGCCGGTAGTCCCGCCGGGCCGCTTCCCCCCGCGCGACGGCCCGGTCCGCCTCGGCGCAGACCAGATCGACCCAGTGCGCCCGACGGGCCAGCCGTTGCTCCTCGAGGCGCGCGCTGACGCCGATGATCTCCACGAACGTGATCCGCACCCGGCGGGGATCGGAGGTGACGTTCGCCGCGTACGCGCGGAAGATCGCGGCCGCGCGTTCGGCGAGGGGCAGGTGGTCCGCGTCGGCCACCGCTGCCACCACGGCCGCCGTCGCCCAGTCGTTGACCTCCAGGTGAAGTGCGGCCAGGACGTCCTCGAGGGTGCGGAACTCCTCGTAGAACTGGCGGGTGGAAAGCCCCGCGGCCTCGCTGAGGGCCGCGACGGTCGTGGCGCGGTAGCCGGGAGCGTCCCCGATGAGCTGGAGTGCCGCGTCCAGGAAACGGCGGCGCCGCTCGGCCTGCCGCTCCGCGGCTGTCTTGCCGCCGTAGCGACCGGTCGGGGCCCTGAGCCTGCCCGTCACCGCACCTCCCGCTCGGACCGGAGTGTCCGGCCTTCCGTATGAGCGCCAAGTTTGTCGTGTACGCAGTCTTGTGGAGAAGGGCCCCCCTTCCTTACTTTGCAGTAAGTTAACTCTGAAAGCACGCGTCTTCAGTTTGCCGTCTTGGCATGCCCCCGTCATGAGCCGCCCAGAGGGAGACCCGTCATGCCTGTTCTCAAGCCCAGACACCTGTGTGCCATGGCCGCCGCAGTCGTCCTGACCGTCACCGTCCCCGCCACCGCCGCGTCCGCCGCGGACGCCGCCGCCCTGCGCGAGGTGCTGTTCGTGGGCAACAACTGGGACGGCACCGCCGACGTCATCAAGTCCTCCGGCGACCTGGCGAAGATCGGCCGGATCAACGTCATCCCCGACAAGGCCGCGCGGATGGCGGAGATCAACGCCGACCCGATCAAGTGGATCTACTTCATGGCGATCCGCAACAGCGTCGGCGAGGGCCACGACCAGTTCGCCGACGACATGTACTCCACGCCGGACGGCAAGTCGGTGGTGGTCTCACGGCCGAGCTTCGCGGACGTGGTGTCGATCGACCTGGCCACCGGGAAGATCAACTGGCGCTTCAAGGTCTCGGGCTACCGGGCGGACCACATGGCGGTCTCCCCCGACGGCACCCGGGTCGCGGTGTCCGCCTCCACCGCGAACACCGTGCACGTGCTGAACATCAACACCGGTCAGCAGCTCGGCTCGTTCGGCACCGGCGACAAGCCGCACGAGAACATCTTCACCAAGGACGGCAAGTACATCTGGAACATGGCGATCGGTGACGTGAACACCGACTCCGACGCCCCGTGGCAGGACTTCACGAAGGGCGACCGGCACATCACCGTGGTCGATGCCACGACCTACAAGCAGGTCAAGGTCATCGACATGCGGGACAAGCTGAACGCGATCGGTCTCACCGACTACTCGGACGCGGTGCGCCCCGCCGTGTTCTCGCCGGACGAGTCCAAGCTGTACTTCCAGGTGTCGTTCTTCAACGGCTTCTTCGAGTACGACCTCGCCACCGACAAGATCACCCGCACGAAGACCCTGCCGAAGAACCCGGCGACCAGCGACGACCGCACCACCATGGTCAACGACTCGCGCCACCACGGCATTTCGATGAGCCCTGACGGCAGCAAGCTGTGCGTCGCGGGGACGATGGACGACTACGCGACCGTCGTGAACCGCACCACCCTCCAGGAGGGCCCGCTCGTCCCCGCCTCGAAGCCCTACTGGGCGACCGTCAGCGGCGACGGCAAGAGCTGTGTCATCTCCGAGAGCGGTGCCGACCAGGTCACCGCGATCGACTTCGCGACCGGGCAGAAGACGGTGTCCGTGCCGGTCGGCGACCACCCTCAGCGGGTGCGCCTCGGACATGTGGCCGCCGACTGGACGAGTCCGTCCTCGTAGCGGGGACGCCGGACGCCGCGGCAGGGCCGGTGCCTCCTCCTCCTGGAGGCGGCACCGGCCCTGCCGTCCGATGGGGACGGGGTCAGCCGAACTTCTGTGCCGTCCAGGTGGCGAGCTCGGACCTGGCCGCGTTGAGCACCGACGCGGAGGGCGAGGTGGCCCCGTTGGTCACCAGCGCGTAGTGCAGGACGCCGGAGTCCGGGTCGGTGAGCAGCAGTCGGCGGCTGCCCGTGCCGCCCGGTTCGACAGCCGCCCCGACCGGGGTGGACGAGGTGTACGCGGGCGGGCCGTAGACCGTGCCCAGGTCGGAGACGACGGTGGTGGTCGCGGTCGGGAAGGAGGCGGGCAGGTGGAGTTCGGTGGGCGCCGAGCCGCTTCCCGAGCGCCACACCAGCACCGCGTACTGGCCGGATCCGACCAGTGACGACACGTTGGGCAGGCTGCTCGGCACCGGGTTCCAGGTCAGGGTCGTGGAGCCGTCCCGTGAGCGCTCCTCGTAGGTGAAGGCGGCCGTGCTGCCGGAGGTGGCGCTCGGGTAGATCCGGTCCAGGAGCCGGGCGTCCTGGCGGAGCACCGCCGTGCCCGAGTCGTCGAGCTTCACGGCCGACAGGTCCTCGTCGTTCCAGGCGTCGCCCGACGTCATGACCTTGTCCGGGTTGTCGTTCATCAGCTCGTGGTGGCGGCCGTTGTAGATGTCCCACTGCCACTGCGTGCCGGACAGGACCGGTCCCGAACCGGCGGGTGTGGACCACCAGTTGGCGCCCTTCACCCGGGAGTCGAGGGCCTGGTACATGGCCTTGAGGACGGTCGGCGCCTTGCCGGCGGTGGAGCCGTTCAGCGGGTGCCCGAACTCGCTGACGATCGCCGTGGTCCCGGCCGCAGACGCGCGGTCGCGGACCGTGCCGAAGTCCCCGACGTACTGACCGTCGGAGGCGTTGCCCCACATCAGGATGCCCGAGATGGCCTTCTGGTCGTAGAAGTGGGTGTTGAAGACGTACCGGGAGCCGAGCGTGCCCGCGTCGAGGAGGCCGCCCTCCTCCTTGCTGACGTTGCCGTTCCAGAAGAGGTTCGGCTCGACCATCGCGGGCTTGTCCGTCCAGCCGGCCGCGTCCATCCGGGCCCGGAACTTCACGTAGAAGGGCCACAGCACGTCGCGTTCCCAGGTGCGGCTGTTCTGCCCGGAGTCGTAGCTGCCGGCGTAGGGCTCGTTGTAGGGGTCGAAGCCGACCACGCCGGCGAACTCCTCGGTGCTGAGGTTCGCCTTGAGGTACGTCATGGTCTTCTGGGCGGTGGCCAGGAAGGAGTCCTGGAGGCCGTAGTTGTTGTGCCAGAAGTCGTACTGGCCGGCCTTCACCGCGCCGTTCTGGGTGATGTTCTGGCCCCACATCAGGCAGATGCCGCAGGACTCGGCGGAGTAGTTGCCGAGCGCGACCGCCCACGCGGGGGCACCGTCGCCGGTGTACCAGCTGCCCGAGTTGAACAGCCAGCGGGAGTACAGATCCTGGTGGAAGTCGGGGTAGACCCGGATGCCCGCGTCGAGGAAGGCCCGCATCTGAGCGGTGGCGTTCGCCAGGTACGTGGTGTCGACCTGGCCCTTGACCGGTTCCGCGTAGGCCCAGGAGAGCAGGAAGCGGACGGAGTTGCCGCCGCCGAGAGCCCTCAGCGCGGTCGCCGACTTCCTGGCGTCGGTGACGGAGGCGAAGGGCAGGCCCTTGTTCTCGGCGAGCTTGGTCTCGCCGGAGACGTTGTAGCCACGCAGCACGACCTCACGGCCGTTGCCGTCGACGAACCGTCCGTTCTGGACGGTCAGGGGGGTGTCGTCGAAGGAGAGGGAGCCGGTGAGGGCGTCGGCGGGGGCGGGCCGGGCACCCGCGACCGTCAGGAATCCACAGAGGACAACCAGAACAACGAGCAGACGCGCACGCTTATTCGGCATGTACCTTACAGTCCGACTCATCCGGCACACCGTCAACAGTTATGACTGATGAGTAAGTTTCAGCTTTTCCGGGTAGGCGCCGGGCGAAACGGGACATTGCCGTGGGTGACCCGCTCGTAGTGGTCGAAGGCGCTCTCCAGCTCGCCCTCGCCCCGGGTGAGTCCGGGCAGCCGTTGCTCCAGCGCGTGCAGTCGGGCCGCCGGCACCGTGCCCTCCACCGAACCGGTTTCCCCCCGGGTCTCGGTGGTCTCTGGTACGGCCCGCAGCGCGGTCAGCGCCGGCAACAGGGCCCCGAGGGTGTCGGCCGGGGCCTCCACCCGGAACCGGTGCATGGGCTCGTACACTCCGGTGCCCGCCCGGCGCAGCGCCTCGACCAGGACGGGCGGAGTCACGCCACGGAAGTCGGCGCCCGTGCTGGACATGCTCTTGTTGAAGCGCTGATGGGCATGGCTCTGCCGGGGCGAGTAACCGCAGTGGGTCATGGTGACCGTGCAGTCGGTGACCTGCCAGCCGTACAGGCCGTGGCCGAGGGTCTCGTGCACGGTGTCCTCGACGGCCTTGAAGAAGGCGTAGGGCATGGCACCCAGCTCCACCTCCCGCCGGAACCCGACGCCCGACCCGACGGGTGCCGGGTCGACCCGCAGGCCGACGGTGGCGAGGAACGGGTTGCCGTCCTTCTTGTTGAACCGGACGGCCGCACCCGTGCCGACGGGCCGCTCGACGCACAGCGGCGAGCTCTCCCGGAAGGTGACGTCGAAGCCGAACTCCTCGGCGAGCGTGGCCTGGATGACCTCCTTCTGGACCTCCCCGTAGAGGGAGACGGAGGTCTCCCGGCGCTCCTCGTCGTGTCGCAGGCCGATCAGCGGGTCCTGCTCGGCCAGTTGGGTCAGGGCGAGGTGGAGGGCCGTGCTGTCGGTGTCCGGGCCCGGGACGACGACCGTTTCGAGGGAGGGCGGGGCGAAGAAGTGGCCGTGGGCCTTGCGGGGTTCACCGAGGGCGTCACCGACGCGGATGTCGGCCAGGCCCCAGAGCTTGGCGATCCGTCCCGCCGGGACCGCTTCCCGGCGGGTCTCGGTACCGCCGTCGAAAACGCTGATCGCGGTGACCCGGCCCTCTGTGCGCGCCGCACCGCACGGTACCCGGTCGCGGATGCCGAGCGTGCCGGAGAAGACGCGCGCGTACGCGACCTTCTCCCCCGCCGGGCCCCGCTCGACCTTGAACACCGTGCCGGAGACGGGCCCTTCGGGGTCACCGTCGGCGGCGGGCAGCAACTCCTTGATGCCGGTGATCAGTTCGGGAATCCCCGCGCCCGTGACCGCCGACCCGAAGTACACCGGGTGCACCAGGGCCTGCCGGGTCTGCGCGACCAGTGCCCTGCGCAGCAGATCCGTACCGACCCGACCCTCGACGAAGGCGGACAGCAGGTCGTCGTCATGGTCCGCGAGGACGTCGTAGGCACCGATCCCCGGGCGGAAGCGGGCCTCGCGCGTGCCGGGTGCGTCCACCGTCCCCATCGGCACGATCGCCGGGGTGAGCCGGTCGGCGACAGCCCGCAGGACACGGTCGTACCCCGCTCCCCGCCGGTCGATCTTGTTGACGAAGACGAGGGTCGGGATGCGCAGCCGCTCAAGGGTCCGCATCAGGACCCGGGTCTGCGCCTGGACGCCCTCGACGGCCGAGACCACGAGCACGGCGCCGTCGAGCACGCCGAGCACCCGCTCCACCTCGGCGATGAAATCCGGGTGGCCGGGAGTGTCGATGAGGTTGACGGTGACGTCGTCGACCGCGAAGGAGACGACGGCGGACTTGATGGTGATGCCACGCCTGCGTTCCAGCGCAAGGGTGTCGGTCTGTGTGCTGCCCGCGTCGACGCTGCCGATCTCGTCGATGACTCCGACCGAGTGCAGCAGCCGCTCGGTCAGGCTGGTCTTACCGGCGTCGACGTGGGCGAGGATCCCGAGGTTGAGCAGGTGCACGAAGCGTCATGTCCTTTGGAGAGAGGGAGGTTCCTTCCGGGATGGACATGGACGCAGTGCGCATTACGGCTCCTGGATTGTGCGACGGCAAAGACAGGAGAAGTCCAGCAGGTGCGAGCCCTCGACGGCAACGGAATAACTTTCGTCACGCGTGTGGACGTCAGCGGCTCGCCGGCGGGGGTACCCGGCCCGGTGAGCCGCTGGGGCCGCCTGTCGGACGGCGGGAGCGTGGCGGTCCGGAGCGGCGCGCGGCACGGATGCGACGCTTGTACCGGCCGTCGCACCGGGTGATCCGGGCCGAGCCGTGCCGGAGTGTCCGGCGGCGGTGAAAGGAGCCGACGATGCGTGACCTCCTCCCGGTGCTGAACGGCTGGTACACGGCAGGAGTGCCGTTCGGACTGGCCACGGTCGTCTCCACGAGTCGCAGCGCGCCCCGTGATCCGGGTGCCGCCATGGCCGTGGGCCCGGACGACGAGGTCGTCGGGAGTGTGTCCGGCGGCTGCGTCGAGGGCGCCGTCTTCGAACTGGCCCAGGAGGTCGTGGCGAGCGGTGAGGCCCGCCTGGAGACCTTCGGGTACAGCGACGAGGACGCGCTCGCGGTGGGGCTCACCTGCGGCGGCGAGATCACCCTTCTGGTACGTCCCGTGACGGCCGCGCTCGATCCCGCGTTCGGCGAGATCGCGGAGTCCGTCGCCGCGAGCCGCCCGGTGACCTTGGCGACGGTGACCGACGGCCCCGCTCCCCGCGGTGCCACGCTCGCCGTGTGGCCGGACCGCGTCGCGAGCACCCTGGGCGCCACCGGCCTGGACGTGGCCGTCACCGCCGACGCGCGCGGCGAACTCGCCCTGGGCGCGACCGGGTTGAGGCACTACGGCCCGCACGGTGAGCGCCGCGAGGACGCGGTCGGCGTCTTCCTGCACTCCTTCGCCCCGCCGCCCCGCATGCTGATCTTCGGCGCGATCGACTACGCGGCCGCGGTCGCCCGGATCGGCGTCTTCCTCGGGTACCGGGTCACGGTCTGCGACGCCCGCCCGGTCTTCGCCACGCCGAAGCGCTTCCCGGACGACGTGGAGGTCGTCGTGGACTGGCCGCACCGCTACCTGAGCGGCACGGACACCGACGAGCGCACCGTAATCTGCGTCCTGACCCACGACCCGAAGTTCGACGTGCCCTTGCTGGAGGAGGCGCTGCGCCGGCCCGCGGCGTACATCGGGGCGATGGGCAGCCGCCGTACGCATGACGACCGGATGCAGCGGCTCGCCGAAGCGGGGCTGACCGAGGCCGAATCGGCCCGGCTGCGCTCGCCGGTCGGCCTCGACCTCGGGGCCCGTACGCCGGAGGAGGTCGCCGTGTCGGTGGCCGCCGAGATCGTCGCGCTGCGCTGGGGCGGCAGCGGTGCCCCGCTGACGGCGACGGCGGGGGCGATCCATCCGTCCCCGTGAAACCTGCCTCAAGGAGAATCGAAGGGTGTCAGCCGCACGCGAGCGGGTAGGCGGCAGCTATGGGAAAGGGCGTCCGAGCCCTCCCCCACCTCCGATCGGGAAGGAGGTCCGTGAGTACGCACACTCGCAGTGTCCGGGCCGCCTCCGGTACACGGAGCGGCCCGGATCTATGAGTGCCGGTGCGCCGATGTCACCGCGCCCAGCAGCAGGGCGAACCCCACGACCGGCACGTTGACCAGGAAGACGGCGCGCCAGCCGAGGCCGTCGACGAGGACACCGCCCGGCAGGCAGGGCGAGACTGCCGATGCCCGCCCACACGCCGATCGCCCGGGGCCCTGGCCGCCCCGTCCGGGAAGGCCCGGCCGATGATCGCGAGCGTGCCCGGCAGCAGCAGGGCGGCGCCCACGCCCTGGACCACCCGCGCGGCGACGAGCACGCCGACGCTCGGCGCGAGACCGCAGGCCAGGGAACCGGCGCCGAACACACCGAGGCCCGGCAGCACGACCCGCTTGTGGCCGTACCGGTCCCCGGCCGCACCGCTGGTCAGCATGAGGCAGGCGAGCGCGAGCGCGTCTCCGTCGACGACCCTCCCCCTGAGGGGGTACCCCCGAACCCGCCGACGCCGGTGCCGAGGTCCGAGCCGATCGCGCGCAGGGCGACGTTGACGACCGTGACGTCGAGCAGGACCAGGAAGTATCCGGCGCACGCCGTATCAGGCGACACCGAGAGCCCCAGGTGCCCGTGGGCCCTAGCGCGAAACGGAGCGCGGCGGCAGGCGGTGCAGCGTCACGTCCGTGAGGTGGCCGTCGGCCACGGTCGCCGTCATGTAGGTGCAGTGGGGCTGGCGGCGGCGGTCGGTCGGCGAGCCGGGGTTGAGCAGGCGCAGTCCGCCGGGGGCGGTGGTGTCCCAGGGAATGTGGCTGTGGCCGAAGACCAGGATGTCGGCGTCGGGGTAGCGGGCGGCGCAGCGGGCCTCGCGCCCCTGGGCGGCGCCGGTCTCGTGGACGACGGCGAAGCGCAGGCCGCCCAGGTCGGCGTACGCCACCTCGGGCAGCCGCGCGCGCAGCTCGGGTCCGTCGTTGTTGCCGTAGACCCCGACGAGCCGAGCGCTGCGGCTCTCCAGCAGGTCGAGGGTGGCGGTGTCCACCCAGTCGCCGGCGTGGAACACGACGTCGGCATGCGGGAGTTCGGCGAGCAGCGGGGCGGGGAGCTGCTTGGCGCGCTTGGGAAGGTGGGTGTCGGACATCAGCAGCAGGCGCACGGGATCACCCTAGAGGGGCGCGGGGCCGGCCCCGCGCCACACGGGCGGCGCGCCGGGCCGGACTCGTCCTCGGGGCGCCACTCGGGCGGCTGGACGACGCCGGGGTGGGGGGTGCGGTGCCGCGAAGAAGCGGGTGACGCCGGCGTGAGTGCGGGGTGTGGCGCCAGGCTGTGCGGAGGCTCCTTCGCTCGGCGTCCTGCGTGCCCGTCACCTGCTCGCGGCTTCGGCCCCGGTGACCTTCGAGGGGCCGTCGGTGTCCATCCGCCGCGCCGCCCTTCCGCGGACGGCACGGACGGGCTTCCGGGGCCTACACAGACGACTCGCCCCGGCGTTGCCCGGCCGGAGTCCCGGTGGCAGGGGACTCGGTGTCCCCGGGTCAATCCGCCGAGCATCGCCGCCCGCACCGGTTTCGCCTCGACGGCCCGGAGCGTGCAGCCACTCGCCAAGACGGCCTGCTGACACGGCACTTACCCCTCGGCGTTAACATCGGGCCACAAAGCGTCGATCCGTGACGCAAGCCACAAGCCACCCAAGGAGTCCGGACACCGATGCCGGTCAAGGTCAGCGTCGTCATCCCCGTCTACAACCCGGGGAACTACATCGAGGACTGCATCGCCTCGCTGCGCAGGCAGTCCCTGCCCCCGGACGAGTTCGAGGCGATCTTCGTCGACGACGGTTCGACCGACGACACGCCGGCACGGCTGGACGCGGTGGCCGCCGAGACCGCGAACTTCAAGGTCATCCACCAGGAGGCCTCGGGCTGGTCCGGCAAGCCGCGCAACGTCGGGATCGCCGCCTCCGAGGGCGAGTTCGTCATGTTCGTCGACAACGACGACTACCTCGGCGACGAGGCCCTGGAGCGGATGTACGACTACGCGGTCGCCAACGGCGCCGACGTGGTCGTGGGCAAGATGGCGGGCAAGGGGCGGGGCGTCCCGGTGGAGCTGTTCCGCCGCAACCACCCGCGTGCCACCGTCGACAACGCCCCGCTGATCGACAGCCTGACACCGCACAAGATGTTCCGGCGGGCCTTCCTCGACCGGATCGGCCTGCGCTTCCCCGAGGGCAGGCGCCGGCTGGAGGACCACGTCTTCGTCACGGAGGCGTATCTGCGCGCGGACAACGTCTCCGTGCTCAGCGACTACGTCTGCTACTACCACCTCAAGCGCGACGACGCCTCCAACGCGGGCTTCCAGCGCTTCGACCCGGTGGGCTACTTCGCGAACCTGCGCGAGGCCCTCGACGTCGTCGAGAAGTACACCGAGCCGGGGCCGACCCGCGACCGGTTGTTCCGCCGCTGGCTGCGCAACGAGATGGTCGAGCGGATGCGCGGGAAGCGGCTGCTCACCGCGCCCGAGGACTACCGCAAGCAGCTCTTCACCGAGATCCGCGGGGTGGTCGTCGAGCGCTTCGGGCCCGGTGTGACGGCCGGCCTCCAGCCCACCCAGCAGGTCGTCGCCGCGCTGATCGCCGACGACCGCCTCGACGACCTGGTCGCGTTCGCCGAGTGGGAGGCCTCCGTCACCTCCCGGGTCGAGCCGGACGGCGTCGAGTGGGAGGAGGGTGTGCTGCGGGTCGGCCTGTCCGCCGAGCTCGCGTCCCGCGGCAAGCCGATGACGTTCCCCGCCGAGGGCAGCGCCGCCCCGCTCACCGAGCCGCCGGCCTCCGTCGAGGAGGCCGTGGACTGGGTCGGCGCCCACAGCGCGGCCGGCTTCAAGCGCGCCACGGTCGATCTGCTGCTGCGGGAACGCGCCAGCTCCGCCCAGTACTTCCAGCCCGTGGAGTTCACCCGGGAGACCGTCCCGGGCGAGGACGGCCGGGTGCGGCTGGTGCTGCGGGGCACGGCAGCCCTGGATCCGGCCACCGCGGCCGACGGCGGCCCCCTCGACGCCGGGCTGTGGGACGTGTTCGTCCGCGTCAAGCTCGGCGGCTGGACCAAGCAGTCCCGGCTGGGCCCGGTCTCGCTCAAGGGGCGTACGGCCGCGGACGCCGGCGTGGCGGGTGGCCGGGTCGTGCTGCCGTACTGGACCGCGAAGCAGGGCACCCTCGCCCTGGATGTCGACACCGCGGGCGAGCGCCTGGACCTCGGGCGGGTCACGCCCGGGGAGGTCACGGTCACCGGTGACCGCGTCGAGGTGCCGGTGCCGTTCCACGTGCCCGGTGACACGCCGGTGCTGCTCAGGCTCACCCGTGGTTCCGGTGCCGCGCCCGCGAAGGTGCCCGGCACACTGCGTCCCCAAGGCTCCGCGGCCCTTCTGGAGGCGGTGCTGCCGGTCGGCGACCTGACCGGAGGGGACTGGCGGGTCGCGCTGAGCCCGGCGCCCGGCGCCGAGGAGCCGCGCTTCCATCCGCTGCCGTTCGCGCTGCGGGTCAAGGGGGGCCGGGTCGAGGTCGTGGCCGTGCGCGCGCCCCGGCCCGCGGTCGGTCAGCGGCTGGTCCGCAGGGCGAGGCGGCTGGCCGGGAGGCTGGTCGGCCCGCTCAGGGCACGCGCCAGGTAGAAACAGATCCGGGGAGGACGCCGACGCGTCCTCCCCGGCTCACCGCGCGTCACTCAGCCGGCGTCGCTGAGCTGCTTCAGACTGGTGCGCAGGTGCTCCCAGCTGCGGTCCCGCTTGCTGCCGCGGTTGCGGGCGTTCACCAGCGCCTTCCAGAAGGCGGCGTCGATCAGCGTCTCGGGCTTGATCGCCACGGTCCGCTCAAGCACCGTCTCGGGCACCTTCTGCGGGTCGGGGACCACGTACTCCGCGATGATCTCGTCGTACTTGTCCTTGAGCACCGTGTTGGTCGGGTCCGCGCCGAAGACCACGAGCTGCCCGGTGGGCTCGGTGTCGACCAGAACCGTCACCAGGTCGGGCCGGTAGCGGTTCAGGACCTCGATCACCTTGTAGACGTCACCGGTCCAGGCGTTGGTGTGCCGGTCGCGGGCGGCCTCGTCCACGTTGCGCGGGAGCATGTCGTCGAAGACGATCACGCTGGCCCAGTCCGAGTACTTCTCGACGTTGATGAAGTCGCGCAGCGCGTACTCGAACAGGTGCATGCCGTCGATGAACGCCAGGTCGAGCGTGACGTCCTTCCAGTAGCCGAACGGGCTGCGGTTGCGGACGATGTTGCGCAGCGGGTGGCGGCCGCCCTTGAGGTGCTGCAGCGGGTTGTCGCGCGCGAAGAAGTCGTCGCTGGTGGCCTTCGCCAGATGGACGTCGCAGCGGATCTCGGAGACCACCTTGAACGCCGGGTCGATCGCGATGCTGGGTACCCGGGAGAACGTCAGGCTGCGGCCGTCGTTGACGCCGATCTCCAGGTAGTTGCGGTTCGCGCTGGCTTTGTGGAGCCCCCGCAGGAACTCGTGACGTTTCACTGGGAAATCTCCTTGCGGATGTGTGGCAGTGCTTCGTGCAGGGCGGACCGCCGGTCCCGGCGCGAGGCCGGCGCGGCCCCCGCCCACCGGTCGTGCCCGAGGGCACCGGAGGCGGGGCGTGGTGCGGGCCCGTGGAAGGCCCCGCTGCTGGTGGGGTCGGCCCGGCCAGGGTCGACCGAGGTGCCGGAACACTCCCCGCACCGGTCCGTACCGGCTGCCCGTGCCGGAACCGGTTCCGTGGAACATACCTGCTGTGAGCCCCCTATGACAGGACTTCGCGCCGAGGAGCATGATCCCGAGGGAAAGGGCTTGCAAAGTCCGGTACGACGGAAGGTGGCCCTCCGGGTGAGGGGCGCGGTGCCGGGCTCGCCGGAGTGGGCGTGGCCGGCGGCGAGGTGGCTCGTGAACGCACCCGCGCCGTGCTGCGGTCTCCGCGGACGGGGTGACGGGTCCGGGACGCGCACTGGTGCCGGGGGGCGAGAGTGAATCTCCGACTCGGCCCGCCCACACGGATCGACGGCGCCCACGGCGTCCTGGATCGACGGTACGAACAGGTACGCGCCGACGAGGGTGAGGCCGCTCCCGGGCTGTTCCGGCTTCTCCTCCAGGCCGAATGCCTGGGCGCCGGAACGGCCGCCGACAAAGGCAGGGCCGCTGCGGAAGTCTGCGACGAAGGTGCTCCCCGGGCGGCACTCGGATCGGTCGCCGACGGCTTCCCGGATCTCCGCGGCGGTGTCACCGGTGAGGGATTCCGGGCCGTGGAGCAGCACAGCCTTGTCGGCGACGGGCACCGGTGGTCGTTCGGCCGGGGTGTGCGTGCTCGGCCGCGACCGGGTACCGGCCCCGCCGGACAGCACGAGAGCCTTCATCTGCGTCACCATAGCCCGGCCCCGGAGGAACCGGCCATGGCAGGGGGGGTTGCCCGGGGGTGGTGTGGCGTGGAGGCTCAGTCCTCGCCGCGGAAGATGTTGCCCTCCCCCATGCCTGCCGTGGTGGCTACGACGCGGTCATCGACCGCGGGCAGGCAGGTCCGCAGGTCTCCCTTGCCGTGCAGGCGGCGGGCCCTGGACCAGCCCGTCTCGGGCCGGCGTGCGACGGGTTTCTCAACGGTCTGCGGGGTCACGGCGGTTCACCGTCCTTCCATGCTGCCCTCCGGGTCCCCCGGTGGGCGCGGGGCAAACGGACCGGGTGGCCCGTCAGCCCGTCGCCCCCGCACACACTTTCGCCATGGATCCGAGGCACCGGAACTTGACGGCGCGCCGAACCGGCCTGCCCCGCTCAGGTGTTGGGCCGTGCCACGCTGATGTCGCCCAGGGCCGAACCGGGATCGCGTTCCATGGCCGTGTCGCCGAGGGAGACGATGCCGACGGCGTGGCCGTGGTCGACGACCGGGATCCGGCGCACGGCGCGCTCACGCATGAGCTCGATCGCGTGGTCCAGGTCGTCCTCGGGCGTGACGGTCACCAGGTCGTCGCTGCACGCTCCGGCCACGGTGGTCCGTCCGGGGTCGCCGCCCTCGGCAAGGGAGCGCACAACGAGGTCGCGGTCGGTGACCAGACCGCGCAGTTCGTCGCCGTCGGTGACCAGGACGGCGCCGAGGTCCTGGTCGCGCATGAGCCTGGCGACGTCCGTCACGGAGGTCTGCGGTTCCACGCTGACCGGGGCGCTGGTCATGATGTCGCTGACGTGCTGAGTCATGACGTACCTCTCTGCTGCGGGAATGGTCCGCTCCGGGTACCCCTCCTCAGTCGTCCAGAGCGATCTCGCTCCACACCTGTTTGCCGCCGCTGACCGGCACGCTGCCCCAGGCCGCCGACACGGCCTCGACGAGGAGGATGCCGCGTCCTCCGGTGGCCTCCCAGCCGATGTTGGTGGGCTTGGCAGGGGTGCGGGGCGAGGCGTCGGCGACGGAGACCCGCAGCCGCCTGCCGACGAGGGTGAGGTCGAGGCGGACCTGGCCGCCGGTGTGCACGAGGGCGTTGGTGACGAGTTCGGAGACGACGAGCAGGGCGGTGTCCATGGCGTCCGCGGGGACGCCCCAGACCCGCAGGGTGCGCCGGGTGAAGCGGCGGGCGTGCCGGGCGGCCTCGGGGACCCGCCAGACGGTCCAGGTCTCCCGGAGCGGCTGGGTGGTCATGCCGTCGTAGCGCAGCAGGAGCAGGGCGACGTCGTCGCTGCGGCGGGCACCGCCGAGCAGGACGTCCGCGACGAGGCCGAGGTGGGACGGGTCGGAGAGGGACAGTCCGTGGGCGAAGTGGTCCATGCCCTCGTCGATGTCGGCCTCGGTGGACTCGACGAGACCGTCGGTGGTCAGGGCGACGAGGGTGCCGGGCCGCAGCCGGAGCGGGGTCATCGGGAAGTCGGCCTGGGCGACCACGCCGAGCGGGGGGCCGCCGTCGCTCTCGACGATCTCCGTGGCGCCGTCGGGATGGCGCAGCACCGGCGGCAGATGCCCGGCGCGCACACACCAGGCGGTGCCCTCCTCCATGTCGAGGTCCACATAGGTGCAGGTGACGAAGAGGTCGGTCTCCAGGTCCATGAGGAGCCGGTTGGCGTGGGCGACGACGACGTCCGGGGGGTGGCCCTCGACGGCGTAGGCGCGCAGGGCGGTGCGCATCTGGCCCATGAGGGTCGCGGCGGCGGCGCTGTGGCCCTGGACGTCGCCGATGACCAGGGCGACGTGGTTGTCGGGCAGCGGGATCACGTCGTACCAGTCGCCGCCGAGCTCCAGGCCCGCGGTGCTGGGCAGATAGCGGGCCACGGCGATCGCGCCGGGCAGTTTGGGCAGGCGGCGGGGCAGCAGCTGGCGCTGGAGCATGCCGACGAGTTCGTGCTCGGCGTCGAGGGCGTGGGCGCGCATCAGGGCCTGTCCGGCGAGGCCCGCGGAGGCGGTGAGGAGGGCGCGTTCGTCGGGGTCGAAGTGGTGCGGGGCGTCCCAGCCGATGAGACACGCGCCCGCCATACGGCCGGCGGCGGGCAACGGCAGGACGGCGAGGCCTCCCGGGCCGACGTCGGCGAGAGCGGGTTCGAGGACGGTGCCGGCCGGCCAGATCTGGGCGCGGCCCTCGCGCAGGGCGGTGGCCAGGGTGGGCATGGCCCGTACGGGTGCCTCGGGCCACTCGCTGCGCCACTCCAGGCGCCACAGCTCGGGCCATGACTCCGGTTGGGGCGGGTCGAGGACGGTGACGACGAGCCGGTCGTTCTCCAGCTCGGCGAGGGCGATGCGGTCGGCCCTGAGCGGGGCGCGGAGGGCGGAGACGACGGCCTGGCTGACGTCGCGGACCGTGCCCGCCATGGCGAGGGCGGCGGCCAGGCGCTGGACCCGGGCCACGTCGGTGACGTCGGAGCGCAGGGTGGAGGCGTCGGCGACGGTGCCGACGAGCCGGGCGGGAGTGCCCTCGCCGCCCGCCAGCGTGCGGCCCCGCAGCCTGAGCCACTTGGGCGGCCCCGAGGGCTGGAGGATGCGGAACTCCAGTTCACGGTCGCCGATGGACATGTGACCGGCCTCGAACAGGGACATCAGCGAGGGCAGGTCCTCGGGGACGGTCAGGCCGAGCAGGGTCTCGATCTTGCCGTCGAAGGCGGCCCGGGTCATACCGAACAGCTCCAGGATCCCGTCACCGACCTCGACCCTGCCGGTGTCGATGGCGAGGCTGAACGCGTGGGAGCCCAGTTCCGCGCCGTCCGGGGCGACCACGGCGACGGGGCAGACGATCGCGTCGGCGATCAGTTCGAGGCACTTGCGGTCCTCGTCGCCGAATCCGTGCGGGTCCTCGCCGACGGCGACGAGGCAGGCCCGGCCGTCGTCGCCGTGCGCGGGCAGCACGGCCAGATGGAAGTCCCGCCGGGCCACCCTGCGGGACTCGGCCCAGGCGGCGAGTTCCTCCGGGCCGAGGAAGACCGGCCGACCGGAGCGGTGCGCCTCGGCGGGCGGGGAGCCACCGGAACCCGGATAGCTGTCGCGTAGCCCGTAGACCGTCCGGGGGACGCCCACCGACTCGACGAGACACAGCACGTCCCCGTCCTCGCCGGGCGTGTACACGGCCGCGAGTGTCGCCCCTGCGAAGACGAGCGCCTGTTCGAGGACACGGCGCAGTCTTTCCTGCGATGCGGGACCGTCCGTGAGCGAGGTCAGAGCGCTTTCCGCACGCAGCGTTCTCGCTCCGCGTCCCGCAGCGCCCTCACTCACCACGTTCGCCATTAGAGCGCTAATACGGCACGTGCGCAGCCCCTGAGAGCGTGCGTGGAGCAGCCGAGGCGGCTGTGCTCGAAACCTCTCGAACAATTCTTGACGCATGCGTTTCGCACGGTGATCTCGTGACAGCCGTGACTGTCCGTGACCACCGCCCCGCTGGAAGGCTCTGTGGTGGGCCAAGGAGGGGGACGCATGGACAAGCGCTACGAGGTGTACGCGCTCGCCGACAGACACTTCTACGAGACGCCCGACCGGATCTCGGCCGGTGCGGCACCCGTCTACGAGACGGCGCGCCGCGCGGTGCCGGACGGCTGGGACGCGGCACGCATCGGTGACTGGCTGACACTGACGCCGCTCGGCGCGGACGGGAAGCCGGCGCCGGGCCCGTCGCAGGGCTGGAAGATCCACGCCTCGGCCACCCGGGCGAACGCGGAGCGGATCGCCGCGATCGTGTGGGACTACTGCGTGCCCCGGCGCATCTCGTTCAAGTTCGTGCCCGGCCCGCATCTGCTGCACCTGCGCAACACCAAGTACGCGGCCCGCGACACCAGCGGCAAGTTCGTCACGATCTACCCGGCCGACGAGGAGCAGCTGCACGAGGTGCTCCGTGAGCTGGGCAAGCTCCTGGAGGGCCTCGAGGGGCCGTACATCCTCACCGATCTGCGCTGGTACGAGGGTCCGCTCTACGTCCGCTACGGCGCGTTCGCGCGCACCTTCGTCGTGGACGACCGGGGGTCGCTGGTGCCGGCGGTGCGGGACGGCGAGGGCACGCTGGTGCCGGACCGGCGGGCGCCGTCCTTCCAGGTGCCCGACTGGGTGACGCTGCCGGACTTCCTGGAGCCGCATCTTCAGGCGCGCAACACCACGACGGTCGGTGAGCTGCCGTACAAGATCGAGAAGGCGCTGCACTTCTCCAACGGCGGCGGGGTCTACACGGGCACCGACACCCGGAACGGGCGCAAGGTCGTCCTCAAGGAGGGCCGGCCGCACGCCGGGCTGGCCGCCGACGGGGCGGACGCCATCGCGCGTCTGGAGCGGGAGAAGGACGCCCTGGAGCAGGTCGCGGGGACGGGTGTGGTGCCCGAGGTGCGGGACTGGTTCACCCTCGGTGACCACCGGTTCCTCGTCATGGACTTCCTGGAGGGGCGCCCGCTGAACTCGTTCTTCGCCGAGCGGCATCCGCTGCTCGGCCCGGACCCCGATCCGCAGGCGGTCGCCGACTACACGGCATGGGCCGTGCGTATCCACGGGGCCGTCGAGCGGGCAGTGGAGGCGGTGCACGCGCGCGGGATCGTCTTCAACGACCTGCACGTCTTCAACATCATGGTCGGCCCCGACGAGGAGTCGGTCTCCCTGCTCGACTTCGAGGCGGCCGCGCCGGTCGAGGAGAACGGCCGCCAGGTGGTCGCCCACCCCGGCTTCTTCGCGCCGCCGGACCGCAAGGGCATCGACGTCGACCGCTACGCCCTGGCCTGTCTGCGGATCGCCCTGTTCCTGCCGGTGACCACGCTGTTCGTGGTGGACCGGGGGAAGGCGGCCCACCTCGCCGAGGTGATTCGGCGTCAGTTCCCTGACGTGCCGAAGGAGTTCCTCGACGAGGCGGTCGCGGAGATCACCCGGGACACCGCCACGGCCACCGGTGGCGGGCGTACGGCCCCGAAGGCGGCGCCGTCCTTCGTCGAACCCGGCGACTGGCCCTACAGCCGTGACTCCATGGTCAAGGCGCTCCTCGCCTCGGCCACCCCGGAGCGCGAGGACCGGCTCTTCCCCGGTGACATCACTCAGTTCAACGACGGCGGCGGCCTCGGGCTCGCGCACGGTGCGGCCGGGGTGCTGTACGCGCTGGACGCGGTGGGCGCGGAGCGGTACGAGGAGGGCGAGCGCTGGCTCCTGGCCCGCACCGCACCCCCGCCCGCGGGCACACCCCTCGGCCTCTACGACGGTCTCGCGGGCGTCGCGCACGTCCTGGACCGGCTCGGCCACCGGCAGCGCGCCCTCGACCTGGTCGAGCGGGTCCTCGCGGAACGCTGGCAGAACCTCGCCGCCGACCTGCACGGCGGCCTGGCCGGACTCGGCCTGGTCCTCGGCGAACTGGCCCGCACGACCGGCGAGTCGGAGCTGCGTGAGCGTGCCGCCGAGGCCGCCGACGTCCTCGTACGACGACTCGCGCAGCCCCTCGCGGACACTCCGAAGCGGCGCCGGGCCGGGCTGCTGCGAGGCTGGACCGGGCCCGCGCTGTTCCTGCTGCGGCAGTACGAACACACCGGTGAGCCCCTGCTGTTGAGGGCGGCCGAAGTGGCGTTGCGCAGGGACCTGGAGTGCTGCGTGACGCACCCGGGCGGCTCGCTGGAGGTCGACGAGGGCTGGCGGACGCTGCCCTACCTCGGTGAGGGAAGCGCCGGCATCGGGCTGGTGCTGGACGACTACCTCGCCCAAGGCGTCGACACCGAGGGCGAGTTCGAGCGGGCGCGCGCCGGGGTGCTGACCGCCGCCACCAGCCGCTTCTACGTCCAGCCCGGTCTCTTCCAGGGCCGTGCCGGGATGATCCTGCACCTCGCGCGCACCGACACCCCCGGCGCGACCCGTGAGCGGCTCGCCGAACAGATCGACGGGCTCGGCTGGTTCTCCATGGACTACCAGGGCCAACTGGCCTTCCCCGGCCACCAGATGATGCGGCTGTCGATGGACCTGGGCACCGGAACGGCCGGGTGCCTGCTCGCGCTCGGCGCGGCCCACGCGGCCCCCGGCGACCCGACCACCGCGCACCTGCCGTTCCTGCCGCCGCTTCGGCGGCCCCCGATACGCGGTTCCGCGATGTGACGGAGCCGTGACCCAACCCCGTCCCCACGGGTGGACGACACCGAGGAAAGGAAACCGAGATGGCACTTCTCGACCTGCAGACGATGGAGTCCGACGAGCACACCGGCGGCGGCGGCAACAGCACCCTGAGCCTGCTGTCCTGCGTCAGCGCCGCGAGCGTCACGCTCTGTCTCTGACAGGCACCGTGCGCCCATGACTCCGGGCGGTCCACTCCCCGCGAGGGAGGGACCGCCCAGGGTTCTGCACACCTCGGGAAGGCCGCCGTATGACGACTCGCACCTCGCCGCCGGCCACGCACGGTCTCCTGGGTCCGGCTCCCGCCCGCTGTCTGGCCCTGTGCCTGGTGAGCACGGCGTCGACCGGCGCCGGACTGCTGCTTCCCGCGGCCCTCGGCCGCACCCTGGATCTGCTGCTGGCGCAGGCACCCGCGACCCGCTGGGTCCTCTGCTGCGCCGCACTGGTCCTCCTCATCGCCCTGCTCGACGCCGCGGAGACCGTCCTCGGCGCCACCCTCGACGCCCGTACCACCGCCTGGCTGCGCCGCCGCCTCGCCCGGCACGTCCTGGCCGTGGGCCCGCGCGCCACCGCCCGCTTCGGGCCCGGAGACCTCGTCGCCCGCCTCGTCGGCAACGCCGCACAGGCCGGCACCGCGCCGACCGCCCGCGCCGCCCTGCTCGCCGCGCTCGCCGGACCGGTCGGCGCCGTGGTGGCCCTCGGCCTCATCTCCCCCTGGCTGGCGGCCGTGTTCCTGGCCGGAGCGCCGGTGCTCGCCCTGCTGCTGCGCGCCTTCGCCCGGGACACCCGGGAGTGCGTGACGCGCTACCAGGAGGTCCAGGGGCGGATCGCGCAGGCCCTCTCGGAGGCCGTCGGCGGACACCGCACCATCCGGGCCGCGGGCACCGAGGACCGGGAGACGGCCCGCATCCTGCGCCCGCTGCCCGAACTGTCCGAGGCCGGTCACCGCATGTGGCGGGTTCAGGGCCGGGCCTCGGGGCAGTCCGTCGCCGTGGCACCGCTGCTCCAGCTCGGGGTCGTCGCCGTGGCCGGGGTCCTGCTCGCCCGGCACCGGGTCACGGTGGGCGAGGTCCTCGCCGCCTCCCGTTACGCGGTCCTCGCGACCGGCGTCGGCGTGCTGGTGGGCCAGCTCGGCGGCCTGGCCCGGGCTCGGGCGGCGGCCGGACGCCTGGACGAGGTCCACGCGGAACCCGCCGTCGCCCACGGCGAACGCCGGCTGCCGCCCGGTCCGGGGCGGCTCGAACTGCGCGGCGTCATCGCGCGGCGCGGCGCACGTGCCGTCCTCGACGGGGTCGACCTCGTCGTACCGGGCGGGACGACGCTCGCGGTGGTGGGCCGGTCGGGGGCGGGCAAGTCGCTGCTCGCCGCGGTCGCCGGGCGGCTCGCCGAGCCGGACGCCGGGGAGGTCCTGCTCGACGGGGTGCCGTTGCGCGAGCTGACCCACGACGAACTGCGCCGTTCGATCGGCTACGCCTTCGAACGGCCCGCCCTGCTCGGCGGCACCGTCGAGGAGGAGATCGGCCTCGCCCTCCCGTCCCCCTCCCCCGCCCGCGTGCGGGCGGCCGCCCGCACGGCCCACGCGGACGACTTCGTGCGCCGGCTGCCCGACGGTTACGACACCCTCGTCGACGATGCCCCACGCTCCGGCGGCGAGTCCCAACGGCTGGGCCTCGCGCGGGCGTTCGCCCACGGTGGCCGTCTGCTCGTCCTCGACGACGCCCTCTCCAGCCTCGACACGGTCACCGAGGCGCGCATCGCCGAGGCCCTGGTGAGCGGCGGAGCGGGCGGCACCCGCCTGCTCGTCGCCCACCGCGCCGCGACGGCGGCCCGCGCGGACGCGGTGGCCTGGCTGGACGGGGGGCGGGTGCGGGCGGTGGGACCGCACGAGGAGCTGTGGCGGTCGGCGGAGTACCGGGCGGTGTTCGGGGGCCGGGCGGAGGGGGCGGACGCCTCGGACGGGGGGCTGTCATGAGCGACGGCTCGGCGTGGCGGCGCGGGATCCACGGGCGCGGTCTGCGGTTCCTGCGGGCCCGGTGGCGGGTGCTCGTGCGGCTCGGCGGGTGGTCCGTGCTGGAGACCGGGCAGACCTTCCTCACCGGGTACGCGCCCGCCCGCGCCCTGGACGAGGGGTTTCTGGCCGGGCGGCCCGGCGTGGGCCTCGGATGGCTCGGGGTGGCCGGGATCGGGGTGCTCGTCGGCGCGTGGGGGACGGTGCGGGTGTACGCCGCCGTCGCCGCGCTGGTCGAGCCGCTGCGGGACGCCCTGGTCGCGCGGGTGGTGGAGCGCGGGGTGCGGGAGGCGGACACGGGGGCGCTGTCCGGGCTGACCCAGCAGGTCGAGATCGCGCGGGACACGTTCGCCGGACTGGTGATGGTGTCGCGTTCGTTCGTGTTCACGGCCGTCGGCGCCGCTGTCGGACTGGCCTCGCTGGACCCGTTGCTCCTGCTGGTCGTGGGTCCGCCACTGGCCGCCGGACTGGGGCTGTTCGCGGCCACCCTGCGACCGTTGGCCCGCCGCCAGGAGGAGTTCCTGGTCGCCGACGAGTCACTGGCCGACGGTCTCGGCAGGGTCTGCCCGGGGCTGCGGGACATCACGGCGGCCGGTGCGGAGGACCGGGTCGCCGCCGACACGGGCCGACTTGTCGACACCGAGCAGCGGGCCGCGTACTCCCTCGCCCGCTGGTCCGTGCTGCGCGTGGCCTCCCTCGCCCTCGGCGGCCAGTTCCCGATCGTCCTCCTCCTCGCCTGCGCCCCCTGGCTCCTGGCCCGCGGCGTCACCACGGGCGCCCTGGTCGGCGCCCTCGCCTACGTCACCCAGTCCCTGCTCCCCGCCCTGCGCAACCTGGTCCACGGCCTGGGCACGAGCGGCTCCCGGCTGGTGGTGGTCCTACGGCGACTGGTCCGCGAGCCGGGCGCCGAGGGGTCGGCCGTACGGACGGAACACGGCGTCCATCCTCACCCCAGCCGCACCGACGCCACCCGGCCGGGCGACGGGACGGTCCCCGTGGCCCACGCCACCGCCGTAACCACACGCGTCCCCGCAGAACCGCACGCCCCCACCGACGAACACCCCGACGCCACCCGCCCGGACGGCCCCAGGCACCCCCAGACCCACGACCCCGCCGAAGCCACACACGTCCCCGCAGAACCGCACGCCCCCACCGACGAACACCCCGACGCCACCGACCCGGACGGCCCCAGGCACCCCCAGGCCCACGACCCCGCCGAAGCCACACACGTCCCCGCAGAACCGGACGCCCCCACCGACAAACACCCCGACGCCACCGACCCGGACGGCCCCAGGCACCCCCAGGCCCACGACCCCGCCGTAACCGCACACACTCCCGCCCAGCCGGACGCCCCCGCCGACGACCACGCGGGGGCTAGGCCCGCCGATCGGTCTGCCCAGCCGGGACACCGGCCCGGTCCACGCGTCTCGGCAGGGGCCCACGATTGCGGCACCTGCCCCGCCGACGCCGGCGCCCCGGCCGGCAGCGCACACCACACGACGTACCGCGCCTGCCCCCGCCACCCCACCGACGCCCTC
This sequence comes from Streptomyces sp. NPDC005483, assembly GCF_040606035.1. Classification (NCBI taxonomy): domain Bacteria; kingdom Bacillati; phylum Actinomycetota; class Actinomycetes; order Kitasatosporales; family Streptomycetaceae; genus Streptomyces; species Streptomyces sp. NPDC005483. The sequence continues at coordinate 144,125 of NZ_JBEXEA010000007.1, read as the reverse complement.
TCCCTCACCGACGTCTCCGTCGCCTACGGCCCCGCCGCCACCCCCGTCGTCGACCACCTCGACCTCGCCGTCGCACCCGGCGCCCACCTGGCCGTCGTAGGCCCCAGCGGGATCGGGAAGTCCACGCTCACCGCCCTGATCGCGGGGCTGCTCCACCCCACCGGTGGCAGGATCCGGCTCTGCGGGCGTCCCGTCCCCTCCCCCGCCGCGGCCGCGCTGCGCGTGCTCATTCCGCAGGAGGCGTACGTCCACACCGGCACCCTCGCCGAGAACCTCGGGCACCTGCGGCCCGATCCGGTGCCCGAGCCGGAGCTGCTCGCGGCGGCCGAGGCCGTCGGGCTCACCCCGCTCCTCGAAGCGCTCGGCGGGCCGCGGGCAGCCGTGGACCCGGCCGCCCTCTCCGCCGGTGAGCGGCAGCTCGTCGCGCTGACCCGGGCCTATCTGTCGTACGCCCCCCTGGTCCTGCTCGACGAGGCGACCTGCCATCTGGACCCGGGGGCCGAGGAGCGTGCCGAGCGGGCCTTCGCGAACCGGCCCGGCACCACCCTGGTGGTCGTCGCCCACCGGATCAGCTCGGCCCGCCGTGCCGGCCGCGTGCTGCTGATGGACGGCCCGCGCACGGCGTACGGCACGCATGCCGAGCTGGTCCGCGACTCACCCGCGTACCGCGAACTCGTGGGCGGCTGGACGGCCGTGCCCCCCGACCGGTCAGAGCCAGCCCTGCCCCTGCGAGATCCGGATCGCGTCGATGCGGTTGCGGGCCCCGGTCTTGCGGGTGATCGCGGCCATGTAGTTGCGCACGGTCCCGTGGGACAGGCACAGGCTCCCCGCGATCTCCGCGATGGAGGCACCCTCGGCCGCGAGGGATAACACGCTCAGCTCCCGTCGGGTCAGCGGCATCTCGGCCGCCTGCAGGAAGCCGAAGCCCAGCGAGTCATCGACGAAACGTTTCCCCTCGGCGACACGGCGGATTCCGCGCACGAGCCGCTCCGGCGCCGCGCCGTCCTTGTCGACGTAGCCGAGGGCTCCCGCCTCGACGGCCCGCTTCAGCAGCCCCGGGCGGTTGGGGCTGGCCATCACCAGAAGGCGCGGCGCGCTCCGGTCCGGCTCGGGCAGGGATAACTCCCCCAGCGGCGGGATGCCGTACGCGTCCGAGCACTCGAGGTCGGCCGCGCAGACGTCGGGACGGACGGATCGCAGACGGCTGGGCGCGGTGTGCCACGGGGTGTCGAACACCCCGAGGTCGGGTTCCCGGCGGAGCCACTCCGCCAGGGCCGATCTCACCAGACACGCGTCGTGCACCAGAAGCACCCGGATCACTGCTCGTCCCCCTCGACTCGCCTATTTGTTTCCGTGGCATGAACGCGTGCCCCATTGTTCGGGTCCCGGACCGCCCTCGGGCGCGGAGAATCGGCCATCGGGGTGCGCGGGGGCGCACGAGCGGCGCCCGCGTGCCGTGGCGCGCTTCGACTGTGGGGGCATGGTCCGGGGCCATGGGGGTACGGGAGTGTCCTCGCCGTCGCGTGGGTACCCGTGTGCCCGTACACGGGTACGTTCGCCGTGCGGGACGGGCCGTGAGGGAGGAGATTTGATCCCTGGGGGCCCGGCACGCGACAGCGGGCCGCGCTCCTTCCGGGACGCGCCCGTGCGAGGAGGTGGTTGGCGTGTCCGACGGGCATAGGTCCGCCCCGGCGCCGGCGGGCGCCAGGACCCGGGTGGGGCGGCCGCTCCTCTCCCTCGCGCTGGCGTCGATGATGGACGAGGTGCACGCCCATTCCGGCGCGGTGTACCTCATGGCCGCCGACGAACCCGTGCTGCAGATGGCGGTGATGGCGGGCCTGCCGCGGGCGTTCGCGGCGCCCTGGGAGCGGGTGGGGCTGAGCGCGCCGATCCCGGTGGCGGAGGCGGTGCGGGAGCGGCGGCTGGTGTGGGTGGGCGGCGAGCACGAGATGGCGCGCCGCTTTCCGCGGATCGCCGTGGTGCTGCCGTATCCCTTCGCGCTGGCCGCGGTACCGGTGGCGACGGCGTCCAAGGTGTACGGCGCGGTCTTCGTGACCTGGCCCGGTTCGCATCCGCCGGACCTGTCCGACCGGGAGAGGGACCATCTGAGCGCGTCCTGCGGGCGGCTCGCGGTACGGCTGGAGCGGGCGGTGGAGGACAGCCTGGCCCCGTACGCCGAACCTGATCTGCTGGCCGCGTCCCAGGTCGGCGGCGCGGCCGGGACGCTGGGCACGGTGGAGGCGGCGCGGATGGTGGCGAGGCTGCCGTACGGACTGTGCTCGCTCGATCTGCACGGGCGGATCTCCTTCGCCAACGCCGCGGCGGCCGAGCTGATCGGCATCCCGGTCTCCCGTCTGCTGGGCTCGCAGCTGTGGGCGGCGGTGCCCTGGCTCAACGACCCGGTCTACGAGGACCGTTACCGGGCCGCGCTGCTCAGCCAGCACAGCACGTCGTTCCTGGCGCTGCGGCCACCCGTGGACTGGCTGTCGTTCCGGCTGTACCCGAGCACGACCGGGCTGAGCGTCCGGATCAGCCGGGCCCGGGCGGTCGCGGAGCTGGCCCGGGCCGGTCCGCAGCCCGGCGACTCGCCGTCCCGGCTGGTCACGATCTCGCAGGTGCTCAGTCTGGCCGGGGCGCTGACCGAGGCGGTCGGAGTCCAGGACGTGGTGCAGCTGGTGGCGGACGAGATCGCCCCGGCGGTGGGGAGCCAGGCTTTGGTCGTGCTCGGTTCACAGGCGGGACGGCTGCACGTGCTCGGGCACCGCGGGTATCCGGACGCCCAGGTCGTGGAGCGGTTCGACGGGCTGCCGCTGTCCGAACCGACGCCCGGCGCCCATGCCCTGACCACCGGGGTGCCGGCGTTCTTCGAGTCCCGCGAGCAGTTGGAGCGTCTGTATCCGCGGCGCCAACACACCCCCGACGGGTTCGCGGCCTGGGCCTATCTGCCGCTGGTCGCGTCCGGGCGGCCGGTGGGCACCTGTGTGCTTGCGTACGCCGAGCGGCATCCCTTCCCCGCCGACGAACGGGCGGTGCTGACCAGTCTCGGCGGGCTGATCGCGCAGGCCCTGGAGCGGGCCGTCCTGTACGACGCCAAGCACCAGTTGGCGCACGGTCTGCAGGCGGCCCTGCTGCCGCACAGCCTGCCTTCGCTGCCCGGCATCGACGCGGCGGCTCGCTATCTGCCGGCCACGCAGGGCATGGACATCGGCGGCGACTTCTACGACCTGGTACCGGTCGACGGGCTGGCGGCCGCCGTGATCGGGGACGTGCAGGGCCACAACGTGACGGCGGCCGGGTTGATGGGGCAGATCCGCACGGCGGTTCGGGCCTACACGACCGTCGGCCAGCGGCCGGAGGAGGTCATGCGCTCGACCAACCGGCTGCTGATCGACCTCGGCGCCGACCTGCTCGCCAGCTGCCTGTATCTGCGGCTCGATCCGGAGCGGGGGCGGGCGGTCATGGCCCGGGCGGGGCATCCGCCGCCACTGCTCCGACGGCCCGACGGCCGGGTGCGGGTGCTGGATCTGGCGGGGGGCCCGCTGCTGGGTATCGACGGCTCGGCCGTCTATCCGACCACGGAGGTGGATCTCACGCCCGGCTGCGTCCTGGCCCTGTACACCGACGGCCTGATCGAGTCCCCCGGCGTCGACATCGAGGAGGCGCTCATCGAGCTGGGACGGCGGCTCGCCGAGGCCGGTGACCGTCCGCTCGACGAACTGGCCGACGAACTCGTCCGCCGCAGCGCGTCCGCGAGGGAGCGGATCGACGACGTGGCACTGCTGTTGCTGCGTGCGGGCGGCTGAACCGGTGGAACGCGACGGCCCCGCCCGGTGAAACACGCCGGTCCGGCCCTCCCGCCGGAGGGCCGGACCGTTGCACCTCCCGGGCCGGAACCGCGGTGTGGCCGGGAGGTGGTCGTACGGACCGGCGTCGGCAGCGGAGGGTGTGGGGGGCCGCTGCCGACGCGGCCGGTTCAAGGTGTGCTGTGGAACGTCAGTTGTGTGCCTGGCCCGCGGCGTCGCCCGTGGCATCGCCGGCGCCGTTGCCCGTCTCCTGGCCGTTGTCGGCCTGCTCGCCACCGATCACGTCACCGCCGGCCTGCTCGCCGCCGACTTCCTGACCGGCGCCGGCCTCCTCACCGGGGCTCGCGCTGGCGTCGCCACCGGCACCGGCCTCCTCGCCCGCACCGGCCCCGGCGTCGCCACCGGCACCCGCCTCGTCGCCAGCACCAGCACCGGCGTCGCCACCGGCCTGGTCGTCGCCCGCGCCCGCACCGGCACCCGCGCCGCCGGCCGCGTCACCCGCGCCGAGCGTGGCGCCGACCGCCTGAAGAGCGGTGGTCACCGGCTGGAAGAAGGTCTCGCCGCCCACGGTGCAGTCGCCGCTGCCGCCGGAGGTCAGACCGATCGCCGAACCGTCCTGGGTGAACAGCGAGCCGCCGCTGTCGCCGGGCTCGGCGCAGACGTCGGTCTGGATGAGCCCGGTGACGGTGCCCTCGGGGTAGTTGACGGTGGCGTCGAGTCCGAGGACCTGGCCGTCGGCGAGGCCCGTGGTGGAGCCCATCCGGAAGACCTGGGCACCGACCTCGGCGTCCGCGGCCTGGTTGATCGCGACGGTCTGGCCGCCGCCGACGTTGACCTCGCTGGGCGCCACGGTCGCCGGGTCGTCGTACTTGACCAGGGCGAAGTCACCGTCGCCGGGGAAGGTGGCCTGGTCGACGGTGGCGATCGGCTGACCGTCCTGGGTGTCCGACCACTGCTCGGCCGCGACACCGCAGTGACCGGCCGTCAGGAAGGCGGGGCTGCCGTCGCCCGCGGTGACGTTGAAGCCGAGTGAGCAGCGGGCACCGCCGCCGAAGATGGCGTCACCGCCGGACACGAAGGTCTTGAAGGTGCCCGCCGACTTCTTCACGGTCGCCATGTCCGAGCCGAGGCTCTTCACGGTCGACTCGAGGGTGTTCCACTTGTCGCCGGTGACCGTGCTGTCGGCGGTCACGAGGATCTTGTTGGTGCGGGGGTCGACGGCCCAGGCGGTGCCCGGGATGGTCGCCTCCTCCTTCAGCGTCTTCGCGCCGGCCGCCAGTTCGGTGAGGCTGTTCTCGACCTCGCGCACCTTGGCGCCGGCCTTCTTCGCCTGCACGACGACGTTGTTGTCGCCGGATACGACGTTCACGACGAGCTGTTGGCTGTCGGAGTCGTAGTAGGACCCGGCGAAGGCGTCACCCAGCAACTTCTCGAGCTGCGAGGCGAGGTCCGAGGCGTCCGTCGCCTTCAGAGTCTTCGGCGCAATGGCCGCCGCGTCGTTCGACGAACCGTCCTGGGACGCGTTGGCGTTGGGCAGCAGAATCGCGGCCGCTCCGAGCGCCACCACAGTGCCTGCCGCAAATGCGGCCTTGCGCTTCGGAATTCGCTTGTGACTCAAACTTCTCGACCTCCTGGGGGGACCGGAGTCTTGTGACCGCCGTGCGGCAGTCGGTTGTTCGGGGCGCCTGGATGGCCATGGGTACGCACGGTGTGCGCGGGGCGTTCAATGCCGTTTCTTTACGCGCCGATTGCCAGGCCGATTCGGCCACGGGCCGCGCCGGGCCGACAACGGGCGGGAACAATCCCCCATATGGCGATGACGCCCGCCGAAGCCGACAAGATCCTCGTCGATGACTTCGCCCCTTGGGTCCTCGGCCTCCGTCTGATGGTCGAGACACTCGGCGAGGACCAAGCGGTCCTGCGTCTGCCCTGGTCACAGCGGTTGGCCCGGGAGGGTGGCGCGCTGTCGGGCCAGGCCCTGACGGCCGCCGCCGACTCCGCCACCGTGATCGCCGTCCCGGCGACCCAGGGCGCCTACGAACGGATGACGACGGTGCGGCAGTCCACCGGCTTTCAGCGGGCGGTGACCGGTTCGGATGTCCTGATCAAGGCGGTCGTCACCAAGCCGGGCCGCCGCATGGTGTTCACCGACATCCGCACACCTCCAGGCTGACACGCTCAGCAAGGGGTCGGTAACGGTCGGTCGTGGATGCCGACCCGAATCCTCTCTCCAGCGAATCTGCACATCGAATGCGCAACCAAGTCACCGCACGCGGGAGTTCTGCACAAGCGCGGACCGGCGGCCACGTCATTGGCGAGGTGTGTCGCATTCGCCACGCCGACGGCAAGGGCCCCTTCACGCCGCCGTGACGTCACATGTGAAGAAGTCGGCACCACGGCGTGCGCAAGCCTGCACGGATGGAGGCCTCTGTGCCTCAAGTTCCCTGGTGAGACGGGTGGTTAATTGGAAGGGCGGAGCGGCGGCGTGCTTTGATCCATCGCACCGCAAGGCCGACGGACTTCCCGGAAACGGGATCCGGCGCCCTGCGATTGCGGCCGTCATCTGTCCCCAGAGGGGGCCGCTCCCCCCTTGCGAAATACCCATACGAAGGGAAGTTCCATCATGAACTCCACCCCCCAGGTTGAGACCGTCGAGATCTCGGACGCCGACCTCGACAACGTCTCCGGCGGCCTGCAGCTGAACGCCCTCGGCACCGTCACCGGCCTGGTGGACGGCGTTGCCCCGGTTTCCGGCCTGGTCAACACGGCCGTCGGCACGGTCGAGGGTGTGACCGGCCTGAACACCGCCCCGGTCACCGGCCTGGTCGCCGGTCTCTGATCACATTCTCTGTGGTCTGATCACTTTTTTGTGGTCGCCCCCGTCCCGGAGCCGCACACCGGTGGTTCCGGGACTCTTGGGTGCCGTAATCAGGCCGGCTCACGCGAGCCGGTCCTTTCTCGTCGGCAGCGTTCGCACCGTGCGCGGCGTTCGCAGAGTTCGCAGGTGAGGGAAGACCCGTGCAGTTCCGCCAACAGGCCCTCGCCAAGCTCCAGTCACCGGAGGAGCTCGACCTTCCGGTCCGCTTCGCCCGCCCGCAGGGCTGGCTGGTGATGTCGGTGACGGTGGTGGTGATGGCCGCCGCCTCCGTGTGGGCGGTGAACGGCTCGGTCGCCTCCACGGTGAGCGCGCCCGCCATCCTCACGCACGGACAGGGCAGTTACATCCTGCAGAGCCCGGTCGCGGGCCAGGTGACCCAGGTGATCGCCAAGGAGGGCACCCTGCTGCCCGCGAACTCCCCCGTACTGAAGGTCCGTACCTCCGAGGGCGACACCGTCGTCCGCACGGTCGCCGCGGGCCGCCTCACCGCGCTGGCGGCCACCATCGGGCAGATCATCTCGACCGGCGCGAACGTCGCCGCGGTGGAGAAGGTCGCCCACGCCTCCGATCCGATGTACGCCACGGTGTACGTGCAGGCCGAGAACGCGGCCTCCATTCCCGAGAACGCCGCCGTGGACCTGACCGTCTCCTCGGTGCCGACCCAGGAGTACGGCGTGCTGCGCGGCCATGTGAAGTCGGTGGACCGCTCGGCGCAGTCGGCGCAGCAGATCGCCGCGTTCCTCGGGGACAGCCAGCTCGGTGAGCAGTTCACCAAGGACGGCCGGCCGGTCGCCGTCCTGGTGAAGCTGGACAGGTCGAAGGGCACGAAGAGCGGTTACAAGTGGTCGTCCGCGGACGGACCGCCCTTCGCCCTCACCTCCATGACCGTGGCCTCGGGTTCGATCCGGCTGGCCGATCAGCGCCCCGTCGATTGGCTGCTGCCGTGAGCACCGCACAGGACACCCGGAGCAGACGCCGCTCCGCCCCGCCCAAGCGCCCGGTCCCCACGGGGAGGGCGAAGACGGTCCGTACGCCCACCGTCCTGCAGATGGAGGCCGTGGAGTGCGGCGCCGCCTCCCTCGCGATGGTCCTCGGCCACTACGGCAGGCACGTCCCGCTGGAGGAGCTGCGGATCGCCTGCGGTGTCTCCCGGGACGGCTCGCGCGCCAGCAACCTCCTCAAGGCGGCCCGCAGTTACGGTCTGACGGCCAAGGGCATGCAGATGGACACGGCCGCGCTCGCCGAGGTGAAGACCCCGGCCGTGCTGTTCTGGGAGTTCAACCACTACGTCGTCTACGACGGCATGGGCCGCCGCTTCGGCCGCCGCGGGGTCTACATCAACGACCCCGGCAAGGGCCGCCGTTTCGTCCCCATGGAGGACTTCGACGGCAGCTTCACCGGTGTCGTGCTGGTGATGGAACCGGGCGAGGACTTCACCCGGGGCGGCCGCAAGCCGGGTGTCCTCGGCGCGATGCCGGCCAGGCTGCGCGGCACCGCGGGCACCATGCCGACGGCGGTCCTGGCGAGCCTGCTGCTGGTGCTGGTCGGCGCGGCCACTCCGGCGCTGAGCCGCACCTACATAGACATGTTCCTGATCGGCGGGCAGACCTCGCTGCTCGGCGTGCTGTTCGCGTCTATGGGGGCCTGCGTGGCCCTCACCCTCGCCCTGACCTGGCTCCAGCAGGCGAACCTGCTGCACGGCCGGATCATCTCCTCGACCCTCTCCAGCGCCCGTTTCCTGCGCCATCTGCTGCGCCTGCCGGTGACGTTCTTCTCCCAGCGCAGCCCGGCCGACCTGGTGCAGCGCCTCCAGTCGAACGACCAGGTGGCCGAGACCCTGGCCCGCGACCTGGCGGCGGCGGGCGTCGACGCCGTGGTCGTGATCCTTTACGCGATCCTGCTCTACACGTATGACCCCCAACTCACCTATGTCGGCATCGGGGTGGCCCTGCTGAACGTGGTGGCCATGCGGGTCGTCATCCGGCTGCGGGCGACCCGTACGGCGAAGCTGCGCGCCGACAGCGCCCGGCTCACCAACACCGCCTACACCGGCCTGCAGTTGATCGAGACGATGAAGGCGACCGGCGGCGAGGACGGCTACTTCCGCAAGTGGGCCGGCCAGCACGCCACCACCCTGGAGGAGCAGCAGCGGCTCGGGGTGCCGAGCGCGTGGCTGGGCGTGGTCGCCCCGATGCTGGCCACCTTCAACAGCGCCCTCATTTTGTGGATCGGCGGTATGCGGGCGATCGAGGGCGGTATCTCGGTCGGTCTGCTGGTCGCCTTCCAGGCCCTGGTCACCCGCTTCACCGCGCCCATCACCCGCCTGAACGGCGTCGCCGGGCGCATCCAGGACTTCGCGGCCGACGTGGCCCGCCTGAAGGACGTGGAGAACTTCAAGGCCGACCCGCTCTACGGCCGTCCCGGCGCCGGCGACTCGACCCGCCGCCTGCACGGACACGTCGAGCTGCAGAACATCACCTTCGGCTACAACCCGCTCGACAAGCCGCTGCTCACCGGCTTCGACCTGACCGTGGGCCCAGGCCAGCAGGTGGCGCTGGTCGGCGGCTCCGGCAGCGGCAAGTCGACCGTCTCCCGGCTGATCTCGGGCCTGTACGCGCCCTGGGAAGGCGTGATCCGTATCGACGGGCAGCGCCTGGACGACATCCCGCGCGGCGCGCTCGCCTCCTCGGTGTCCTTCGTCGACCAGGACGTCTTCCTCTTCGAGGGCTCGGTCCGCGACAACGTCGCGCTGTGGGATCCGTCGATCCCGGACGACGCCGTGGTGGAGGCGCTGCGGGACGCGGCGCTGTACGACGTGGTGATGCGACGGCCCGGCGGCATCCACAGCAGGGTCGAGCAGGACGGCCGCAACTTCTCCGGGGGCCAGCGGCAACGCCTGGAGATCGCGCGGGCGTTGGTCCGCCGGCCCAGCATCCTGGTCCTCGACGAGGTGACCAGCGCGCTGGACGCGGAGACCGAGCAGATCGTCATGGACAACCTGCGCAAGCGCGGCTGCGCCTGTGTCGTGATCGCGCACCGGCTCAGCACCGTGCGCGACAGCGACGAGATCGTCGTACTGCAGCACGGCACGATCGTGGAACGCGGGCGGCACGAGGAGCTGGTGGCGCGCGGCGGCGCGTACGCGGCGCTGGTCAAGGAACGGTGAGATGACTACCGCACACGAAGGGGACGTGGTCCTCGGCGCCCTCGGCCAGATGGGGACGCGCATCGACTGCGCCGGATTCAGCCGCATCGACCTCGAAGGCCCGCAGGTGCTGTGGCTGGTCGTGTCGGGCGCGGTGGACCTGTTCGCGGTGGACGCCGAACAGCAGGGCCACTGGCACCACCTGGGCCGCCTGGAGCCGGGCGCCCTGCTGCTCGGCCCGGTGCCCGGCCCTCACCACACCTTGGTGGCACGGCCCTTGCGGGACTGCGTCCTCCACCGCATCGGCCTGCGCGAGCTGTACGAACCCGCGAACACCCAGACGTGGTCGTACGACGAGTACGGCAACCCCCAGTACGTGCCGCCGACGACGAGCCCGCTGGAGTACGCCCTCGCGCTCGGAGTGGGCCGGAGCCTGTCCATCCTCTTCCAGGCGCCGATGGCCGACGAGCGGGCCGCCGCCCCGACCGACGACGACGTGTTCTGGATGCAGGTGCCGCCGGGCAGCGTGCAGTACGGCTCGCTCTACGGCGCCGAGGCGGCCGCCGACCTGCTGATGGACCCCGGGGTCTGGCAGTCCATGGTCGACCAGCAGTACCGGCTGCTGACCACGCTGGACCGCTGGATCGAGCAGTTGGAGCGCACCCACGAGACCCGGACGGCGGCCGGTATCAAGGCCGGTGAGGCGGTGCGCGCGCAGGCCGACCGGACGCTGCTGGCGTCCATCGGCAGGTCGAAGCAGCGCGCTACGGCGGCCGACGCCGACGCCAGTTACGCGGCCTGCAAGCTGGTGGCCGACGCGGCGGGGATACCGCTCGCCGAGAACGCGCAGAGCGGCACCGAGAGCGACCGTCTCGATCCGGTCGAGCGGATCGCTCTCGCCTCCCGCGTCCGTATCAGGTCCGTACGGCTGGACGGTCGTTGGTGGCGGGACAACATCGGTCCGCTGGTGGGTCACCGGGCACTGTCGGGCGCGCCGGTCGCGTTGCTGTGGCGGCGCGGCGGCTATGTGGCCGTGCATCCGGCGACGGGCCGCGAGACGCCGATCGAGAAGGACAACGCGGAGGAGTTCGAGCCGCGCGCGGTGATGTTCTACCGCCCGCTGCCCGACCGGAAGCTCAGCCCGCTGGGGCTGGTCCGGTTCAGCATGCGCGGCACGGGCGGCGATGTGACGAACCTGCTGCTCAGCGGTCTGGTCACGGTGGCGATCGGCGCGCTGGTCCCGATCGCGACCGGCAAGGTGCTCGGCGAGTTCGTGCCGAAGGCGCAGACCGCCCTGATCGTGCAGGTGTGTCTGGCCGTGATGGTCAGCGGTGTGGTGACGGCGGCCTTCATGCTGCTGCAGAACCTCACCATGCTCCGCCTGGAGGGCCGTATCGAGGCGACCCTCCAACCGGCCGTCTGGGACCGGCTGCTGAGGCTGCCGACGAAGTTCTTCACCGAGCGCTCGACCGGTGAACTCGCCAGCCAGGCCATGGGCATCAGCTCGATCCGCCGGATGATGGCGGGCCTCGGCCCGACGGTCGCCCAGTCGGTGACCGTCGGCGCGATGAACCTGGGCCTGCTGTTCTGGTACAGCGTCCCGATGGCCATGGCGGCGATCGGCATGCTCGTCGTCATCGCCGCCGGCTTCCTCGGACTCGGGCTGTGGCAGGTGCGCTGGCAGCGACGGCTCGTCGTGCTCAGCAACAAACTGAACAACCAGGCCTTCCAGACCCTGCGCGGCCTGCCCAAGCTGAGGGTGGCGGCGGCGGAGAACTACGCGTACGCGGCCTGGGCCTCGGAGTTCGCCCGCAGCCGCGAGCTCCAGCAGAAGGTCGGCCGGATCAAGAACCTCACCTCGGTGATGGGCTCGGTCTATCTCCCGCTGTGCACCCTGCTGATGTTCATGCTGCTCGCGGGGCCGGCACGCGGGTCGATGTCGGCGGCGGAGTTCCTCACCTTCAACACCTCGGTGACGATGCTGCTGACCGCGGTCACCTCGCTCACCGGCGCCTTCGTCTCGGCGGTGGCCGCACTCCCCCTCTTCGAGGAGATCAAGCCGGTCCTGGAGGCCCAGCCGGAGGTCCGCACGGCGAGCACCCGGCCGGGACCGCTGACCGGGGCGATGGAGGCCCGCAGGCTCTCCTTCCGCTACTCCGACGACGGCCCCCTGATCCTCGACGACGTGTCCTTCGAGATCCGTCCCGGCGAGTTCGTGGCGATCGTCGGCCCCAGCGGCTGCGGCAAGTCGACCTTGCTCAGGCTGCTGATCGGCTTCGACCGCCCGGCGTCCGGGAGTGTGTTGTACGACGGCCAGGACCTGGCCGCCCTCGACCAGTCGGCGGTGCGCAGGCAGTGCGGTGTCGTGCTCCAGCACGCCCAGCCGTTCACCGGCTCCATCCTGGACGTCATCTGCGGTACCGAGCCCTACACGCCCGAGGAGGCGATGGCGGCGGCCGCGATGGCGGGGCTCGCGGAGGACATCCAGCGGATGCCGATGGGCCTGCACACCATCGTCTCCGGCAGCGGGGCGATCTCCGGCGGCCAGCGCCAACGGCTCATGATCGCCCAGGCGTTGATCCGGCGGCCGCGGATCCTCTTCTTCGACGAGGCGACCAGCGCGCTGGACAACGACACCCAGCGCACGGTCATCGAGTCCACCAAGGCCCTCAACGCCACCCGGATCGTCATCGCCCACCGGCTGTCCACGGTGCTGGACGCCGACCGCGTGATCGTGATGGAGAACGGCAAAGTCGCCCAGCAGGGGCCGCCCGCTCAGCTCCTCGCGGACACGGGCGGGCGACTGCACGAGCTGGTGCGGCGGCAGATGGCGTAAGGGGCAGCGTTGCGGGACTGCCTTCAGTCCATCCCCGGGACCGCTGCCCCGGAGGGGACGCCGGCGTCGACGTACGCCTCGTAGAGCTCCTTCCACTGCGGCCGTTCGAACCCTCCGTCGCGGGCGCGTGCGTCGAGGGCGGCGAGGCACACGTCCCAGCCGGCGCCGTTGCGGGCGGCGGCGTCGGCGGCGCTCAGCACGTTGGTGAGCGTGAAGCGCGTCCGCTTCACGTCGAGCGGCTCCAGGTCGAAGCGCAGTTCGTCACCGCCCCACTCGAAGGAGAGGTGCCGGGGCTCGTCGACGGCGATGACCCGGCCGGTGGAGTCCGCCATGTGGGGGTCGCCGCTGAACCTGATCGTGCCGCCGGGGCGCAGCTCGATCTCGGCGCGGGACGGGAACCAGCGGGCGAGTTCGTCGGCGTCGGTCACGAACTGCCAGACGCGCGCGGCCGGGTGGTCGTAGGTGCGGCTGAAGCGGACGGCCGGGCGGCCGTCGTCCAGGGTCAGATAGGTGCCGGTGAGGTCTGCGGCCATGTGGATCAGTCCTTCGGGGCGGGTTCCTCGGGGGTGGTGGGCGCCGTCTCGTCCAGGCGGTCGCCGAGCGTGTCCAGGCTCGTGTTCCAGAGCGCGCGGTAGGGGGCCAGCCAGGCGTCGAGCTCGGCGATCGGGCCCGGGTCCAGGGCGTACACGCGCCGTTGCGCGTCCTGCCGTACCCGGACCAGGCCGGCTTCCCTGAGCACCTTCAGATGCTTCGAGGTGCTCGGCTGGCTCAGTCCGCACGCCTCCACGATCTCCCCGACGGGCCGGGGCCGCTCCAGGAGCAGCGCGACGATGGCCCGGCGGTGGGGGTCGGCGAGGGCGGTCCAGAGCGCGGTGTCGGACATGGCTTTAATATGCCTCGCCAGTTATATGCCAGTCAAGGAATGCACCCGGGGACACACGACCGATGGGACCCCAGCGAAACGTTGCCGTTTCGCTCGGAGTACTCTAATCTCGACGTGTACGAAACCGTTTCGTTTACGAGGCGGATGAGCCCAGCCGACTTCCCTGGAGTTGTTCCCATGTCCCAGAAGACTCTGACCGAGAGCGGGCGGGAGGGTGCCGTCGAGGCACCGGCCGAAGCTTCGGCCAGGCGATGGTGGATCCTCGCCGTCGTCGCGCTCGCCCAGCTGATGGTGGTCCTCGACGCCACCATCGTGAACATCGCCCTCCCCTCGGCCCAGGCCGACCTCGGCTTCTCCGACGGCAACCGGCAGTGGATCGTCACCGCCTACGCCCTGGCGTTCGCTTCCCTGCTGCTGCTCGGCGGCCGGATCGCCGACCTCTTCGGGCGCAAGACGGCCTTCCTCGTCGGGGTCGTCGGCTTCGCGGCCGTCTCCGCACTCGGCGGCGCCGCCACCAACTTCGAGATGCTGGTCACCGCCCGTGCCCTGCAGGGCGCCTTCGGCGCGCTCCTCGCCCCGGCCGCGCTCTCCCTGCTCAACACGACGTTCACCGACGCCCGCGAGCGGGCCAGGGCGTTCAGCGTGTACGGCGCGATAGCCGGCGCCGGTGGCGCGGTGGGCCTACTGCTCGGCGGCGTCCTGACCGACGCGCTCGACTGGCGCTGGACGCTGTACGTCAACGTCGTCATCGCCGTCGTCGCCTTCGCGGGCGGCTGGCTGCTGCTGCACAACCACCGTGACGCCGCGAACTCCAAGCTGGACGTGCCCGGCACGCTGCTGGTCGCCGCCGGTCTCTTCTCCCTGGTGTACGGCTTCTCCAACGCCGAGACGCACGACTGGGACTCCCCCGCGACCTGGGGCTTCCTGATCGCGGGCGGTGTACTGCTGGCCGCCTTCGCCTGGTGGCAGACCCGCGCCGCGCACCCGCTGCTGCCCCTGCGCATCCTCCTGGACCGCAACCGGGCTGCCTCCTTCCTCGCCGTGCTGATCTCCGGCGGCGGCATGTTCGGTGTCTTCCTCTTCCTCACCTACTACCTCCAGCTGAACCTGGGCTTCAGCCCGACCAAGACCGGTGCGGCGTTCCTGCCGATGGTCGCCGCGCTGATGGTCGCGGCACAGGTCAGCACCACGATGCTGGTCCCCAGGATCGGGCCGAAGGTGGTCATCCCGGCCGGCTTCGCGGTCGCCGCGGCCGGGATGGCCTGGCTGACCGGGATCGGCGTCGGCTCCAGCTACACGTCCCACGTACTGCCACAGCTGATCGTGACCGGCTTCGGCCTCGGTCTGGTCATGCCGCCGGCCATGCAGCTGGCCACCGGCGGGGTCGCGGCCGAGGACGCGGGAGTCGCCTCCGCCACCGTCAACGCCATGCAGCAGGTGGGTGGTTCGATCGGTACGGCGCTGCTGAACACGCTGGCCGCGAGCGCCGCCGCCGACTACCTGGCCGGCAAGGACCCGACGAACAAGCTGGTCCAGGCCCACGCGACGATCGAGAGCTACACCACCGCGTTCTGGTGGTCGGCGGGCCTCTTCGCCGTCGGCGCCCTGATCACCTTCCTGCTCTTCCGACGCGGGGTGGCCGAGCAGGACCCGGACGCCGCACCCGTCGTACACATGTAGCCGCCGCGCAGGAGCCGCAGGTCCCAAGGGCCGCCGTCAGCAGGGAGACGGCGGCCCTTCTCGCGCCCTTCGCCACCGCCGCCGACAGGCGGTGCCCGGACGGTGGCGGAGAGCGACGGCCCGTCGGAACGGCGGACGTGAAAGCGTTCTGCGTGGGTACCCACAGGGCCATGCGAATAAGCGTGGTGGATGTCGGGTCGAACACGGTGCGTCTGGTGGTGGCGGACGCCGAGGACGGGGTGCCACTGCCGGTGCACACGGCGAAGTGGCGGCTGAGACTCGCCGATCATGTGCGGCCGGGCGGGCCGATCCCCGAGGAGGCCGTGGAACGCCTGGTGGAGGCGGTGGAAGGAGCTGCCCGGACCGCCGCCAGGTGGGGGGCGGCAGGGCCGCTGGCCTTCGCCACCGCGGTGGTGCGCTCCGCGCCGAACCGGCAGGAAGTGCTGCGCACCGTCCGCACCCGCACGGGCATCGGGCTGTACACCCTGCCCGGCGAGGTGGAGGCGGAGCTCACGTTCCTCGGGGCGCGGCGCTGGATGGGCTGGCGTGCGGGGCCGCTCGCGCTGTTCGACATCGGCGGCGGGTCCCTGGAAGTCGCCTTCGGACGCGGCCGGTTGCCGGACTACGTGGCCTCGCTGCCGCTGGGGGCGGGCCGGCTGACCCACGAGTTCTTCGACGGGCAGGATCCGCCGCCCGCGGAGCTCGTGCGGGCACTGCGCCGCAAGGTCCGCCACCAGCTGCGGGACGTGGCGTCACGGATCCGCTGGGAGGGACCGCGCACCGCGGTGGCCACCTCACGCACCTTCGAGCAGTTGGGGCGGTTGTGCGGGACCCCGCCCGGGCGGCGCGGACCGTTCGCGGAACGCCGGATGCACCGGGCGGACCTGCGGGAGGCCATCGGGTGCCTGGCCGCCCTCCCGGCCGCGCGGCGGGCCGAACTGCCCGGCATCTCCGCTCCGCGCGCCGCGCAGAGCCTGGCCGGTGCGGTGGTGGGCCACACGGCGATGAAACTCACCGGCATCAGGACCGTCACCATCTGCCCCTGGGCGATCCGCGAGGGAGTCCTGCTGCGGCACATCGAGGACGGCGCCTCCTGGTGGGCCGAGATCGCCCGCCGCAACGAGGAGGACACCGTTCCCCCCGAGCCGGTACCCCTGCGTATCGCGGCCACCACCTGAACGACCGAGAGAAGGAGACGACCGTGCCGGAGACGAACAAGAAGCCCGACAGCGCCCTGGACGAGGTTCTGCACGAGTTCGAGGACGCCGAGAAGCGCGTCGAGGACTCCGACGGGAAGCGGGCGCACCGGGGCGAGGGCGGCGACGCGACCACCCCCAACGAGCGCGCCCAGGAGGAATCCGCAGGCGAGTGACCTGGAGAGGCCCGGGCGGGCAGGGGTGACCCGCCGCCGCCCGGGTACCCGGGGGCCATGCCTCAGGACCCACGAGAACCACAGCTGCCGCCGGCCCGGGGCCCGGTCTCCGCCGCAGTCCAGGAGTATCTGCTCGGCGCCGGACCGCTGCCGCCGCACGAGACCGTCGCGAGCGCGGACGTGTACGGCGACGACCTCCAGCTGGCCCTCTACCTCTGCTACGAACTGCACTACCGCGGCTTCGCGGGCGTCTTCGCCGACCACGAGTGGGACCCCGCCCTGCTGCGTACCAGGGCGGCCCTGGAACACCGCTTCCTGTCCGCCCTGCGCACGGACACCCCGGTCCGCGACAGCGTCGAGGACGCGCTCGCCGGGCTGCTGGTGGAGCCCATCGACGGCACTGGAGTCAGCCATTTCCTGAGCAAGGAGGGCGAACTGTGGCAGGTGCGTGAGTACGCGGCCCAGCGCTCGCTCTACCACCTCAAGGAGGCCGACCCGCACGCCTGGGTGCTGCCGCGGCTGTGGGGCCGTGCCAAGGCGGGCATGGCCGCGGTGGAGTTCGACGAGTTCGGCGGCGGCCGCGCCGACCGCGTCCACGCCCTGCTCTTCGCGAACCTGATGACGGACCTGGGCCTGGACACGACGTACGGGCACTACCTGGACGCGGCCTGCGCGGAGATGCTCGCGACGGTGAACCTCATGTCCCTGCTGGGCCTGCATCGCAGCCTGCGCGGAGCTCTCGTGGGCCACTTCGCGGCGGTCGAGATCACCTCCTCACCCGGCTCCCGGCGACTCGCCGAGGCGATGCGCCGCACCGGCGCCGGACCGGCCGCCGAGCACTTCTACGACGAGCACGTCGAGGCCGACGCCGTCCACGAACAGGTCGTACGCCACGAGGTGATCGGCGGTCTGCTGGCCGAGGAACCGCACCTCGCCGCGGACGTCGCCTTCGGTATCGACGTCACCGGACATGTGGAGGACCGGCTCGCCGACCGCCTGCTGCGCGACTGGGCCGACGGACGCTCGTCCCTGCGCACACCCCGGCTTCCCGAAATCCACCATATTTCCTGAATGCCGGGGTACTGGGGCAAGGTGAGATCACTGATGCCTCCTCTGGTCCTCCCCGGTGTCTACGGCCCGCAGGAGGACACCGCGCTGCTGGCCGGAGCCCTGTCCGAAGAACCGCTGCCGCCCGGCGCGGATGTCCTGGACGTGGGCACCGGAACCGGTGCTCTCGCCCTCCAGGCGGCGCGCCGGGGCAGCCGGGTGACCGCGGTCGACGTGTCGTGGCGGGCGGTGTGCACGGCCCGCGCGAACGCCTGGCTGACCGGCGCGTCGGTCAAGGTCCGGCGCGGAAACCTCTTCAGTCCGGTGCGGGACCGGTCTTTCGACCTCATCCTGACCAATCCGCCCTACGTACCGGCGCCGACGGACGTCCGGCCGCCTCGGGGCCGGGCCCGGGCCTGGGACGCCGGCCACGACGGGCGGTTCGTGCTGGACCGCGTCTGCCGGGAGGCACCCGCCCTGCTGCGCCCAGGAGGAGTACTGCTGATCGTGCACTCCGAACTGAGCGACTCCGGACGCACGGTGGGGCATCTGCGCGACGCCGGCCTCAAGGCCGCCGTGACCCGCCGTCACCGCATCGCGTTCGGACCGGTGCTGCGCAACCGGAAGGACTGGCTGCGTCAGCGCGGTCTGCTCTCCGCCGCCGACGAGAAGGAAGAGCTGGTGGTCGTCCGTGCCGAACTCCCCCTCTGACTCCGGCCGGCCGTGCCGCATCCGGATCCAGCACCGCGGCCCACTGCTCGTGGAGGGCCCGGTGGAAGTGGAACTGGAGGACGGCACCACGGTCGCCTCCGACCGCTTCCGGGTGGCGCTGTGCACCTGCCGGCGCAGTCGTCGCTATCCGTGGTGCGACACCAGCCACCGGGAGCGGACCCGCTCATAGACAGCACGTCGGGTGACCCGAGGGTCCGGCGGACGGCCCCACTCCGTCCGCCGGCCCTCGGTGCGGGATCTCGGGGTGCCGTGAAAGGGGCGCACTCCCCAACTGCGGGCCCCTCGGGCAGGTCACGGACACCACGCGATCCCGGTCTCTCAGAACGCGAAGACGCTCGATCCGTAGGTGCTCTTCGCGCACTCGTTGGCGAAGGTGCGCTCGTAGGAGACGCGCTTGCCGCGCCAGACGCCGTCGACCGTGACCACCACGGGGCGATACTCCTTCGTGCACTGGGCGTCGGATCCGGCCCCCAGCGCGTCGAAGTCCCCTGCGGCGGCACGCAGTTCGGCACAGGCCTGGGCCGCGGCCGGATGGGTGCCCGAGGAGCCCGGGGCACAGGTCAGGGTCACGGCACGTTCCGGGGTGACGGCGGCGGCGCTCTCGCCGTGGCCGAGGGTGAGCACGAGGGCCGACGGGGCGTAGAGGCCCGACGCGGCGGCCGGTTCGGCGAGGGCGGCCCCGGTGAGGGGTCCGCAGACGGCGGTGGCCGTGAGGCCGAGGGTCGCTGCCCAGCGCGCGGTGTTCCGCATTGTGTGCATCCTTCCGCTGGTTCGAGGGTGTGCCCTCCGACTCGGTCGGTGCCGGAGCGGCGAGCGCGAGTCTGCCGAGTCCTGGCCCGAACTTCACATCGACCCCACGGGTTTCAGTAACCTTGCGTGTTGAATCAGTGGCGTGAAGTCACATCATCCGAACGGGCGAGCCCCACAACCGCGCGGTTCTTGATCGCCCGATCCGGCCGGATGGCCTGATCACCCCGCCTCGGCAATAGGCCTGAAACATTCCGCTTCAGCCATGAGCGCACATCGTCCGGGCCCCTTGCGTTCATGAAGCGATGGAGTAATCGTCATTACATGATTACCGACGAACAGCGAGAGAAGCTGCGCGGCTGGTTCACCGGCCGGTTGCCCGACGACCTCTTCGAGGCCCTGGTCGACGTGGTCGTCGACCGCGAGGAGATCACCGTGATCGGCCGCATCCCCGGCCCCCGGCTCACCGAGGACGTCTCGGCCGCCGAGCGGGAGGCGGCCGTACAGGGCCGGATCCAGGAGTTCCGGGAGCGCACCCGGGAGGACCGCGTCGAGGTCGCCCGCGAGGCCGAGCACCAGTTCCGCCGCAAGGTGTCCTGGGGCGTGGAGTGCGACGGCGAGCGCGCCCTGTTCACGCATGTGGCCGCGCCCGTCATGACCCGATTGCGCCAGCCCGAGCGCCAGGTCCTGGACACCCTGATCGCCGGCGGGGTCGCCCGCAGCCGCAGCGACGCGCTCGCCTGGTGCGTCCGGCTGGTCCAGCAGCACACCGACGACTGGCTCGCCGAGCTGCGGGAGTCCCTGGAGCACGTCCAGCGGGTGCGGGAGCGGGGGCCGGACACCGAGGGGGCCGGCGATTCCTCCAGCGGTGCCCCGGAAGCCGGATAGGACGTTCGCCGGCCGGGCTGTCGGTGCCGTCCGCTACGTTGCGGGCATGACTGATTTCGTACTGGTGGCAGGAGCGAGGCTCGGGGCGTCGGCGTGGGACGAGGTCGCCGCCGAGCTGCGCGCGGCCGGGCACCAGCCCCATCCGCTGACGCTGTCGGGCCTCGCCGAGAAGCGCGGTGTCACGGCGGGACAGCAGACCCATGTGCGGGACATCGTCGACGAGGTCGAGCGGCTGGACCTGCGCGAGGTGGTGCTCGTCGGGCACAGCTACGCGGGCGTCCCCGTGGGGCAGGCGGCCGAGCGGATCGGCGACCGGCTCGCGCGGGTGGTGTTCGTGGACTCCAGCGTGCCCGTCGACGGGGAGTCGTTCCTGTCGGGCTGGCCGAGCGACGACGTCCGCAAGCAGATCGCGGAGAACGACGGCTTCTGGCCGCTGGTGGGCCCGGACTACTACGCCGGCCAGGGGCTGACGGACGAGCAGATAGAGCGGATCATCGACCGCTCGTCCCCGCACCCGGGCGCGCCGCTCACCGAACCCGCCGTCCTCACCCGTCCCCTGGACCAGCTCCCGGCGACCTACATCAAGTGCCTCCTCGACGACGAGGAACCGATGCCCGTCGTCGCCGAGCTGCTGAAGAGCGAGCGCTGGGAGCTGGTCGAGATGGACACCGGCCACTGGCCGATGTTCTCCCAGCCGGTCGAACTGGCCCGGATCCTCGCCGAGGTGGGCGCCCCCTCCTGACCGCACCCGCCCACCGATATCGTCGGCGCACCCGACGACGAGAGGCGGCTGCGGCGGATGGCCAAGCACTGGGCGGACTTCCAGTACGAGATCTATCTGAGCGGGATGTCGGGCGCGGTGCCCCGGCTGCCCACCGACCTGACCCGGCTGGAGGATCTCACCGAGCAGCGCCTGGGCCCGGGGCCGGTCGGCTATGTGGCGGGCAGCGCGGGCGACGGCAGTACGGCGCGGGCGAACCGGGCGGCTCTGGAGCGGCGCCGGATCGTCCCGCGCATGCTGCGGGACGTCCACGAACGCGACCTGTCCGTCCGGGTGTGGGGGCGTGCCCTGCCCGCCCCGCTGGCCCTCGCACCGGTCGGCGTCCTGTCGATCATGCACCCCGACGCGGAACCGGCGGCGGCCCGGGCGGCGGCGGCACAGGGCGTGCCGTACATCCTGTCGTCCGCCTCCAGCACGCCGATGGAGCAGGTCGCCGAGGCGATGGGGGACGCCGAGCGCTGGTTCCAGCTGTACTGGCCGAAGGACCCGCAGGTGGCCCTGAGCTTCCTCAGCCGGGCCAAGGCAGCCGGGTTCACGGCCCTGTTCGTCACCCTGGACACCCCGTTGCTGTCCTGGCGGCCCCGCGATCTCGACCAGGCGTATCTGCCGTTCCTGCGCGGCGTGGGCACCGCCAACTACTTCTCCGACCCGGCCTTCCAGGCGGGCCTGGCCAAGCCGGTGCACGAGGACCCGAACGCGGCCGTGCTGCACTTCGTCGGCATGTTCGCGGACCCCGGCAAGACCTGGCCCGACCTCGCTCTCCTGCGGGAGAACTGGGACGGGCCGATCGTCCTCAAGGGCGTCCTGCACCCGGACGACGCCCGCCTGGCCGCCGATGCCGGGATGGACGGGGTCGTGGTCTCCAACCACGGCGGCCGTCAGGTGGCCGGGGCCGTCGCGGCGGCCGACGCGCTGCCGCGGGTGGTGGAGGCGGTCGGGGACCGGCTGACCGTGCTCTTCGACAGCGGTGTCCGCACCGGCGACGACGTCTTCAAGGCCCTCGCGCTCGGCGCCCGCGCGGTGCTCCTCGGACGGCCGTACGTCTACGGCCTCGGCCTCGACGGGCAGGCGGGCGTCGAGCACGTGATCCGCTGTCTGCTCGCGGAGTTGGACCTCACGCTCGCCCTCTCGGGGCATGCGAGCCCGGCCACGGTCGGCCCCGACGACCTTGTGGAGGACCGTACGTGAGGGGAGGCCTCCGCGGAGGAGGCCTCCCGGCCATCGGCGGACCCGCGAGGGGACCGTCGCTAGACCCGGTCCGTGAGATCAGCGGGCCGGGCCTGCGGGGCGGCGCTCCCGGTGACCGACAGCGAGCCGGGACTGGCGCGGGCGGCCGCGTCGGTCAGCCAGCGCTGCTGGTCCGAGCGGTCGCGGACCTTGACGACGACATCGGTGCCCGGCTCCTCGCCGGTGGAGGCGAGGGCGAGCTGTTCGTCCCAGCGTGGCAGTAACTCCCCCTGCACGGTGAAGTCGTAGCGCACGTCGTCGGCCCGCCCCGCCTTCTCGTCGGCGCACCTGCCGAGGATGACCACGCCCGCGTCCCCGTGCGAGTCCAGGCACAGTTCGGGATCCGCCTCGCTGCGCAGCAGGCCGTCCTCCTCGTACGACCACTGCTGGGTCCGCTCGGTCGAGCAGGCCGCGAGTTCGGTGCCGGCGCCCGCCTTCACCGTGCCCCGGATGTCGAGGCAGAGGTCGGC
Source organism: Streptomyces sp. NPDC005483 (assembly GCF_040606035.1). Lineage (NCBI taxonomy): Bacteria > Bacillati > Actinomycetota > Actinomycetes > Kitasatosporales > Streptomycetaceae > Streptomyces > Streptomyces sp. NPDC005483. The sequence continues at coordinate 121,636 of NZ_JBEXEA010000007.1, read as the reverse complement.
GGCGGCGTTGCGCAGCCGGGTCACCGCCGGGGCGGTGGGCAGTTGGGCGGTGCCCGGCGTCCCGGTGCCGGCGCCCGGGGCCGTGCCGCCGCCGGTGGCGCTGGTGGAGGCGGCCGGGTCGGCGCCGCCGTCGTGGGACCACAGGCCGGCGGCGAGCATGGCCGCGAGGAGGCCGGCGGAGGTGAGGCCGACTCCGGTGAGCAGCGTCCGTGAGGACCGCAGGCCCCCGCCCTCGCCGGGAGCGCGGCGGCCGGGAGCCGGGATGCGCGCGAGGATGCTGCGGCGTCCCGCGCCGTGCCGGCCGGCGCCCCGGCTGCGGGCCGCCGTCTGGGGCGTACGCCCGGCGCGCAGTTCGAGATAGCGGCGGGCACCCCAGCCCAGCACCGCCTCGGCGATCAGCAGGCCCAAGCCGCCCTCGAAATGGCTCAGTTGTTCCGCGGCGGACCGGCAGTAGCGGCACTCGGCGAGATGCTCCTGGACATCCGGCAGCAGTGCTCCGCCGCGGCGAATCGGAACGTCGAGGAGACGGTTGTAGAAGCGGCAATCCTTCGTCGGCGCGAGTTCCCGATGGGCATGTACACATCCTTCGCGGAATTTTTCACGCGCCTGTTCGAGCGCGGCCGACGCGGTGTCGGTGTCCATACCGAGCAGGGCGGCGGGCACGGCTATCGACTCCGCCTCGACCTCGGTGTGCCACAGCAGGCAGCGGGCGAGTCCGGGAAGGGACTGGAATGACCGCTCGGCGAGCTTGCGGTTTTCCGGGGTCATGGACTTCGCGGCCCGCATACCCCGGCCGCCGTTCGGTTTCACCAGGTCCGGCAGAACACCGGTCGTCCGGTCCTCGGCCGTCCACTCCCTGACCGTGTCCCGCACGGCCACGAGGGTTCTGGGGCGCAGCGCGAGGGCCGGCTCGCCGAGCGCGAGCCGGTCCAGGACCTGGTGAAAGGCGGCCGCGGCCACCATGGAGGCGGTATCGGAGTCGGACGCGAGGCAGATGACCGCGTAGTCGTGCGCCGGTTTCCAGTGGCGCGCCATGAGCAGCGCGACGGCCTGGGCGGACTCACCGTCGGGACGGCCCCTGAGCCGGGCGGCGAGATCCTCGTCGGATTCTCGGGAGGCACCGCCGGGCGGCGGGTAAGGAGGGAGCGGTGGGTGGGGGGTTGGCACTGAGCGGGTTTCCTTCCCACGGGCATGGGACTCACAGAAGCTCTCCCGCCGAAAAGGAGTGCCGAAGGGGCATCCCTTTTGGGCGCGGGCGTGGGAAGCACGAATTCGCCGACGCCTCTCCGCCCCGGTTCCCCACGGGACGAATGCGACCCGGTCCTTGCCCCCCACACAGGTGGTTCACCCTTGCACAAGTCACTCACGGCCAACAAGGCACCTGGGCAACATCGGCGCCATTTGAAAGATAGTCAGAGCAGTTCGCAACTGCGTGCTCTCGCACCTGCTTTCGACATTCCGTGCGCCCCGTGTGAACCCCGCGCACGCGCCGGAGCGCCGCGCACGCTCCCCCGAGGCGGTCACCGGTAGTCCACTGGAGTCGGCCCTTCTCGGAGGCCCCGCGCGGGACGGCGGCTCTCCCGCGCGAAACCCCGGCCGCCGACCCCGTTCCTCCCGCCCTCGGTCGGCGGCCCCCGGGGGCGGGGCGGTCGGCGTCCGGCCGGGGCACCCTGATCTCGCTGCGGACCATCTCGCCGCAGGCCGGTTGCCGGTGCGGGCGGGCGCCCTCAGATCTGCCAGGAGCGCAGCCGATCGGCCGCGCCGTACACGTCGGTCTTGCCGGAGATCAGATCGCGGGCGAGGTCGACGAGGGCGCCGTAGGGCGGGTCGATGCCGACGCCGCTGACGAACATGTAGGCCACGGCGGTGGCGCAGGCGAAGCGGGCGTTGGCCGACGGTAACGGCTTGAGCAGGGCCAGGGTGTGCAGCAGGGCGGCGGCACGCCAGGCCGGGTCGGAGTCGACGCCGAGGCGGGGCGGGTCGACCCGGTGCCGGGCCACGGCGGCGACGAGGGCCGAGAAGTCGTTGATCGTGGGCTGGTCGGGCAGAACCTCTTCGTGCCGCTGGAGCAGCCAGGGCACGTCGATGTGGACCACGGAAGCCATCGGTCAGCCGACCCGCCCCGCGCCCCTGGCGGCCGGTTCGTCCTCGGGGAAGGCGGCGGCGAACTCGTCGGCGTGGGCGGAGAAGAACCGCCGGAACGCTTCCGCGCCTTCCTGCAGGGCCCGGTGCCGGGCGATGTCGGCCGCGGCGGCCTCCCGCACGAGGGCCTTCATCGACGTACCGCGCTCCTTGGCGATCTGCCGCAGGTCCTCTAGTTCGCGATCGCTGAACTCCACGTTGAGAGCTGGCATGTCCTCACGGTACCGCGCGGGTACTCGACCGTAAATAAGTGCAGGTCAACATGGCCGTCAAGCGGTACCGAAGAAGCCCGAGCACGGTGTCCGGTTCCCGCCGGACGTGCGGCGGGCCGCATCCCACACTCGAAGGGGAGGAGGAAACGACATGACAGTCACCCCCGACCTGGCCACCGCCCGGGTCGCCGAGACCCGCTGGGCCGCCCTCGCCGCCGAGTTGGACGTACACGGCTGCGCGCCGACGGCACCGCTGCTGACGCCGGCCGAGTGCCGGGACCTGACACGGCTGTGGGAGAAACCGGAGCTGTTCAGGACCACCGTGGACATGGCACGCCACCGCTTCGGCTCGGGCGAGTACCGCTACTTCACCCACGACCTGCCCGCCCCGCTCGCCGCCCTGCGCGCCGCGCTCTACCCCCGCTTGCTGCCCGTCGCCCGCGACTGGGCGGCCCGTCTCGGCCGCCCGGCCCCCTGGCCGGACTCCCTGGAGGAGTGGCTGGAGCGCTGCCACGCGACCGGGCAGGACCGCTCGGCGCAGATCATGCTGCGCTACACCGCGGGCGACTGGAACGCGCTGCACCGGGACGTGTTCGGCGACCTCGTCTTCCCGCTCCAGGTGGTCGTGGGTCTGGACGAGTACGGCACCGACTACACCGGCGGCGAGTTCCTGATGGTCGAGCAGCGGCCCCGCGCCCAGTCCCGGGGCACGGCGACCGTCCTGCCCCGGGGCCGCGGTCTGGTCTTCACCACCCGCGAACGTCCGGTGCGCACGAAGCGTGGCTGGTCGGCCGGGGCGATGCGGCACGGGGTGAGCGTCGTGCGCTCCGGTCGGCGGCACGCGCTGGGGATCGTCTTCCACGACGCGTCCTAGCCGGCTCGGCCGCCCGGTGCCGCTCCACGAGATCGGCCTGGCGGACGCGGATCCCGCGCCGGAGGTGGGCCTCGCCTTCCCCAGGGACGTCGGCCAGGCCGTCAAGACGTCGGTGGCGCGCTGGGTGTCGAAGGGAATGGTGCCGCAGGGCGCGGCGCCGCCTCTCATCTCCGCCGCCATCGGCCAGACCGCCCCGACGGCTCGGGTGAGGCGTGGGTCACATTCCCGCCGTCGGATGTCACATTCCGGCGCCCTCGGGCCTCGCAGTAGTGAGCGCGCTACTGGGAGGTCACACGAGATGTCCGAGATCCCCGTTCCCGACGCCGAGCAGGCGACCGGTGTCTTCGTCGAGCACCGGGAGCTGTTGTTCGGCGTCGTCTACAACATGCTGGGCAGCGTCACCGACACCGAGGACGTGCTCCAGGACACCTGGTTGTCGTGGTCGCGCCGGGGTGTGGGCGGTATCGGCAACCCCCGCGCCTATCTGGTCCGGATCGCCGTCAACCACGCGCTCCAGCGGCGGGCCGTGGTCAACCGCCGCCGCGAGACGTATGTCGGCCCCTGGCTGCCCGAGCCCCTGGTGACCGACGAGGCGAACGCCGACGACCCCGCGCTGCGCACCGAGTCCGTGTCGCTGGCGATGCTGGTGGTCCTGGAGTCGCTGTCCCCGCTGGAACGCGCGGTGTTCGTGCTGCACGAGGTGTTCGGGTACGCCCACACCGAGATCGCGGAGATCCTCGACCGTGCCCCGGCGGCCGTACGGCAGGTGGCGCACCGCGCGCGGGCCCATGTGCACGCCCGCCGTCCGCTGTACGAGGCGCATCCCCGGGTCCGCCGGGAGGCGACGGAACGTTTCGTGCGGGCCGCCCTCGGCGGGGACATCGCGGAGCTGATGGAGATCCTCGCGCCGGACGTGACGGTGTGGACCGACGGCGGCGGGATGCGCAAGCAGGCCCTGCGACCGGTGCACGGCCGGGAGAAGGCGGCACGGCTGCTCACCGGGTACGCGAAGCGCGGCGGAGCGCAGCACCTGGACCTGGACCTGCGCTACCGGCGGGTCAACGGCGACGACGCGGCGGTGCTGTTCGAGCACGGCTCGCCGTACGCGGTGATCGTCCTGGACCTCACCCCGGAGGGCGACCGGGTCTCGAACCTCTTCATCGTCACCAATCCCGACAAGCTCACGCACATGCGGAAGGAGGACGCGTGACCGCCACGGAACGCCCGGCACAGCCGGGGAAGGGCGAGCGGCTGTCCGGCTGGCTCGACGGACGATTCGGCACCCGCACCCTGGGCGCGAAGTACCTGCGCAAGGTCTTCCCGGACCACTGGTCCTTCCTGCTCGGCGAGATCTGTCTGTACAGCTTCGTCGTGCTGATCCTGACCGGGGTGTGGCTCACACTGTTCTTCCACCCCTCGATGAACGAGGTGACGTACCACGGCAGTTACACGCCCCTGAACGGTGTGCGCATGTCCGAGGCGTACGCCTCGACGCTGGACATCAGCTTCGACGTGCGCGGCGGCCTGCTGATCCGGCAACTGCACCACTGGTCGGCGCTGATCTTCGTTGCCGCGATGCTCACGCACATGATGCGGCACTTCTTCACCGGCTCGTTCCGCAAGCCGCGCGAGGTCAACTGGCTGTTCGGCTGGGCGCTGCTGTTCCTGGGCCTGTTCGAGGGCCTCTTCGGCTACTCGCTGCCGGACGACCTGCTGTCCGGCACGGGCCTCAGGTTCGTCTACGGCGCCACCCTGTCGGTACCGGTCGTCGGGACGTACCTCGCGCTGTTCCTGTTCGGCGGCGAGTTCCCGGGGCACGACATCGTGGCCCGGTTCTACTCGCTGCACATCCTGGTGATCCCCGGCATCATGGCGGCGCTCGTGGTGGCCCATCTGATCCTGGTCGTGTACCACAAGCACACCCAGTTCGCGGGGCCCGGCAAGACGGAACGCAACGTGGTCGGGACGCCGTTCTTCCCGGTGTACCTGGCGAAGGCGGGCGGCTTCTTCTTCCTGGTGTTCGGGGCGCTCACGCTCATCGCGGCGGTGGCGAGCATCAACCCGGTCTGGTCGTACGGCCCCTACCGCGCCGACCAGGTCTCCACGGGCGCCCAGCCGGACTGGTATCTGGGGTTCGCGGAGGGCCTGGTGCGGGTGATGCCGGGCTGGGAGGTCACCCTGTGGGGGCACACGCTGATCCTGGGGGTCCTGATCCCCGTCGTGATCTTCCCGCTCCTCCTGGTCTTCATCGGCGTGTACCCGTTCCTGGAGGCCCGGTTCACCAAGGACAGGAGCGAGCACCACCTCCTGGACCGCCCGCGCAACCGTCCGGTCCGTACGGCGATCGGCGCCTCCTGGATCAGCCTGTACCTGATCCTGCTGGCGGGCGGCGGCAACGACATCGTGGCGACCCGGCTGCACCTGTCGATCAACACGGTCACCTGGGCCGTGCGGATCGGGATGTTCGTCGTCCCGGCGGTCGTCTTCGTCGCCACCCGGCGCGTCTGCCTGGGTCTCCAACTCCGGGACCGGGAGCTGGTGTTGCACGGCCGGGAGACCGGCGTGATCAAGCGGCTGCCGCACGGTGAGTACGTCGAGGTGCACCAGCCGCTCGATCAGGCCCGGCTCCACACGCTCACCGCGCACGAGCGGCCCGGTGAGCTGGTGGAACATGCTCAGGTCAGCCTTGATCCGCCACGAAGGACGCCATCCGGGTCAGGGCCGAGTTCCAGTTGATGGTGTGCTCGTTGGTCGACCAGGACTGGATGTCGTCGATGTAGCAGAACTGGCCGACACAGCCCTGGAGTTTGCTCTGCGCGTAGGGGTCCTGGATGGAGGAGTTCGGTCCGCCGGCCAGGGTCCCCTTCGGCGGGTTGGGCATGTTCGGGTCGAGCTGGTGGGCGTACCAACGGGCGTGCTCGTTGTGGGAGTTGACCTCGCCGTAGCCGGTCACGTACGAGATGTTCAGCGCGTTGCGCCCGAAGATGTAGTCGATGCCCTGGAGCGCGCCGTCCCGGTACTTCGAGGCGCCCGTGATGTCGTAGGCGGTGGCGATGACGATCCCGTTGTGCAGGATCTGGTGGTTGGAGCCCCAGTCGTAGAGGTTGCCCTCCGGGGCGTACGGCATGCCGTACGGGTGGGCGTTCAGCGTGGCCAGGTAGCGGTCGGCGCCCTTGACGACGGACTGCCGCACCTTGTCGCGGCCGGGCAGCTTGCTCGGCACGGTCGCCAGGTCGAGCCGGGCCGCGGCGGCGGTTCGGGCCCAGTCGTAGCCGACGGGGGTGAAGATGTCGGCGGTGTGGACGGGTGAGGCGAGCACCTGGTCCTGGAACGCCCTCTCCCCCGTGGTGAGGTACAGCTCGGCCGCCGCCCAGTAGAACTCGTCGCTGACGTTGCTGTCGGCGTAGGTGCCGCCTCCGGTGCCGTCGCTCTCCGAGGCGTACAGGTCGGGATGGGCGAGCGCCGCGGTCCACGCCTTGCGGGCGGCCGCCAGGGCCTTCGCCGCGAACGCCTTGTCGTACGGCCGGTACAGGCGGGCGGCCTGTGCGGCGGTCGCGGCCAGGTTCAGGGTCGCCGCGGTGGACGGCGGGTGCAGTTCACGCTTCTGCGGGTCCTCGCTCGGCAGCAGCGGCAGACCGGTCCACTGCTCGTCGTGGACCTTGTGGTGGACCATCCCGGCCAGCGGCTGTCCGTCCGGCACCTGCATCTTCAGCAGGAACTCCAGCTCCCAGCGGGCCTCGTCGAGGATGTCGGGCACCTTGTTGCCGCTCTCGGGGATGGCGAGGGTGCCGTCGCCGAGTTTCGCCGGCTGCCCGGTGCGGGCCAGCAGCTCGCGTTCGTAGGTGCTCAGCACCTCCCAGGTGGAGATGCCGCCGTTGACGACGTACTTGCCGTGGTCGCCGGCGTCGTACCAGCCGCCCGTGACGTCGAGGGTGTAGTCGCACACGCCGGGCTGGCAGGGCACGTTCTTGTCACCCTGGTTGGGGGCCACGTTCACGTGCCCGGCGGCCCGGCCGTAGCCCGGGCGCAGGTCGTCGCGGATCGCGATGCCGCTGCGCTGGGTGTAGTAGTACTTCGCCGCGTCGAGGCGGAGCTCCTCGTAGGCGCTCGTGCCGATGTCGAAGGGGCGGCTGGTCTCGCCGTCCGCGACCAGGGTGAGACCCGTGCCGCGCTTCTTGTAGGCGCCGAAGTCGATGGAATGGACGTTCTGCCCGGAGGAGGCGTCGGTGCCGCGCGGCACCGTCCAGCCGTGGGCGACGACGGTGCCGGAGGCGTTCTTCAGCTGCCAGGGCAGTTTCGTGACGGCGTCGGTGACCAGGGTGGCGTTCTTCGGCCCGGCGGGCAGATAGGCGACCTGATTGACCCGCACGCGCGGTCCGGTGTCGGGCTCGTACACCTCGGGCGGGACCCCGCCCAGCAGGGAGGCGTTGTCCATACAGAAGCGGAACGGGTCGGCGCTGCCGCCGAGTTGGAAGCCGACCTGGCCCTGTGCGGTGTCGACGGGCGAGGTGAAGGTGTAGGAGTAGGAGTTCCCGGAGACGCTCAGCTGCGGGCTCACCTCGAACCAGGTGTCGTAGGGCGCCACTTGCAGCCCCACGATCGCCCGCACCACGTGTCCTTCGGGCGAACCCTTCGCGGTGAAGGAGAACTTGTACGACTCCCCCTTCACCAGGGTGACGTCGTTCTGGCCGACGGCGGCGTCCCAGCGGTTGGCGGTGCCGCCCGGCACGTCCGCGCAGAGCTGTCCGTCGGAGACACCCGCGGGGACGTTGCTGGTCGTCCACCAGGGCTCGGTGGTGGTGTCGAAGGTGCCGTTCTTGAGCTGCTCGACCTCGTCGGCGACGGCCGGGGACTCCGGCGAGGCCACAAGTACCGCTCCCAGCAGGGCGGTCAGGGACAACAGGGCGGTTCTGCGTCGGTTCACGTCCGGGCTCCTCGGGGGAGGTACAGGCGGCGCTCATCATGGGAGCGCTCCCAGCTGACGGTCGCAGGCCATGTTTGTTGCAGGCATGACACCCAGTCAACGGTCCGGACGGCACGGGTTCCCGTCCGGACCGCCGCCGAGGAGGTCAGCTCCCCGGCACCTCCAGCTTCGTGATGCGCACCGCGCCCCGGGTCTCACCCGGATACGCGCTGGTCAGCGTGAGCCGGAGCCGGGAGCCGCGGACGGCACCGAAGGTGATCACCGTCGGCTCGCCGGAGGCGGTGGCCCAGGCGACCGAAGCGCCCTCGACCGGCGCGAACCGCTTCCCGTCCCACACCGCGGCCTCGACCGAGGCGGGCAGGCTGTGGGTGGCGCTCAGGGTGAAGGAGACCTCCGCCCGGTCGAAGGTCCTGGCCCGTCCGAAGTCGACGGAGACCCAGTCCTCGGCCCGCGCGCCGCTGAAGGCGGGCAGCAGGGCGGTGGCGGCCTTGCTGAAGGCGTTGGACCAGCCCGTGGCGGGGTCGCCGTCGAGCATGGCGGCCGGGAGGGTGTCCGGCCGGCCGGAGTAACTGGCGTCCGCGAAGGGCTGGTTCGCAGGAGCCGGGTGCTCTGGAGCGAAGGCGGCCGGCTCAGTGAGGGCGGCCGACCGGGCCGGGGTGGAGCGCACCTTCGCGATGCCCGTCCGCAGGCCTTCCACGCTCGCCGTCACCTTCAGGACTCCCGGCTCGGTACCGGCCCGCACGATCGCGAGGGCCTTGCCGTGGAAGGCGGTGCGGGTACTGGCCTGGTAGCGCTCGGCGCTCTCCTGGCGGCCGTTGTCGAGCCCGGCGAGCGAGCCGCCGGTGACCGCGAAGGAGATCAGGTGCTCGGCGTCGGGCACGACCACCCCATGGGCGTCGACGACGTCCGCGGTGACGAAGACCAGTGAACGCCCGTCCGCGGCGAGCGACGTGCGGTCGGCGGTGAGGCGCACGGCGGCGGGCCGGCCGGCCGTGCGGAGTACGTCGGTGGCGACGGCCTTGCCGTTCCTGCGCGCCACGGCCTTCAACTCACCCGGCGCGTACGGCACCTTCCACGTCAGATGAAGCTTGCCCGCGCTGCCGTTCGGGCTGGTGTAGCTGCCGGGGTAGGGGCCGTCGGTGAAGGTCTTGTCGTCGCCGGTGGCTTCCGTGGTCTCCAGGTACGCCCGGCCGTCGGTGGTCTTCTTGGTGTCGAAGCGCCGGGTGCCGAGGGACGTGCCGTCGAGGAACAGTTCGACCTCGGGGACGTTGGCGTACGCCCACACCTCGACCGTGTCGCCCTCCTCGTGGTTCCAGGTCATGGGAACGAGATGGACCATCGGTTCGTCGGTCCACTGGCTGCGGAAGAGGTGGTACATGTCCTTCGGGAAGCCGGCCGTGTCGACGGCGCCGAAGAAGGACGCCTTCACCGGGAAGACGTCGTACGGCGTGGGCTCGCCGATGTAGTCGATGCCGGACCACAGGAACTGCCCGGCGAACCACTTGCGGTCCCGGTCCTTCTTGTGGCCGTACTCGCCGCTCATCGTCCAGGAGGCGAGGTTGTTGTCGTACGACGAGGTCTCCCGCCTGCCGGGGGTGTGGTTCTCGCCGGTGTTGAGGTGCTCGGGTTCCTGGTAGGCGCCCCGCGTCGAGGTCTCGGAGGACGACTCGGACTCGAAGAGGAAGAGGTGCGGGTAGGCGGCGTGCAACTGGTCCACCGACTTGGCCGTGTTGTAGTTCAGGCCGAGGCCGTCCAGCTTGGCCAGCATCAGGTCGGCCGCGGACCCCTTGGCGGGCAGGCGGCGGTACTTGTCGGAACCGATGATCAGCGGGCGGGTGTCGTCCACGGCCTTGATCGCGGTGATGATCCGGTCGGCCATGGCGAGCCCGGCGGTGGACGTGGAGTCGGGTATCTCGTTGCCGATCGACCACAGCAGCACCGCGGGTGAGTTGCGGGCCGCGAGGACCATCTCGGTCGCGTCCTTCTCGCACCATTCGTCGAAGAACCGGCCGTAGTCGTAGCGGGTCTTGGGGCTCTTCCAGCAGTCGAAGGCCTCCACCAGCATCACGATGCCGAGCTCCTCGCAGACCTGGACCATCTCCGGGGAGGGCGGGTTGTGGGAGGTGCGGAAGGCGTTGACGCCCATCGACTTCATGATGGTCATCTGCCGGCGGATCGCGTCGAGGCTGACGGCCGCGCCGAGGGCGCCGAGGTCGTGGTGGAGGTCGACGCCCTTGATCTTGTGGTGAGTGCCGTTGAGGTGGAAGCCCTCGTCCGGGTCGAAGCGGAAGGTGCGGAAGCCGAAGGGGGTGCTGTACGTGTCCGTCGTGGTGCGGCCGACCCGCAGGTCGGTCCGTACGGTGTAGCGGTGGTGCGGTGTCCCGAAGTCCCACAACCGCGGCTCGCGGACCGTCAGTTCATGGGTCTCGGTGGCCCTGCCGGTGACGGTGACCGTGGAGGACGTACGGGCGACGGTACGGCCGCGGGGGTCGACGATCCGGGTGACGACCTCGACGTCGGCGCCGGTGCCGGACGCGTTCACCACGGACGTCGCCACCCGGACCAGGCCCCGTTCCCCGGTGATCTCCGGGGTCGTGACGCGGGTGCCCCAGCGTTCCACGTGCACCGGGTCGGTGACGACCAGGCGCGCCTCGCGGTAGATGCCGCTGCCCGAGTACCAGCGGCTGCTGGGGAGCCGGTTCTGCACCTTGACCGCGATCACGTTCTCGGTGGTGCCGTCGGTGTGGAGCAGGTCGGTGAGATCGAGGGCGAAGCCGGTGTAGCCGTAGGGGTGGCGGCCCACCTCGGTGCCGTTGCAGTAGACGTAGGCGTCCATGTAGACGCCGTCGAACTCCACCGAGATCCGCCGGCCGGCGAGAGCGGCCGGCAGGGTGAAGGCGAGGCGGTACCAGCCCAGTCCGCCGGGGAAGAAGCCGGTGCCGCTGGTGGTGCCGTTCTCGGTGGTCGGCGCGAGTTCGATGCTCCAGTCGTGCGGGACAGCGATCTCACGCCAGCTCGAGTCGTCGTAGCCGGGGGCGGCGGCGTCCGCGTACTCCCCGGTCGGGTCGGTGATCCCGCCCGGGTTGACCAGCGCGAAGCGCCAGCCGCCGCGCAGCGCGACGGTGCGGCGGCCGGACGCGCTCCCGGCGGACCCGGCCGCACCGGCCGCGGGGGTGGCCGACAGCACGCCCGCGGCCGGTGCGGCCGTGGAAGCGAGCAAAACCGATCTGCGTGTGACCGTCATGGCGGCTCTCCCTCATCCGGGCCCAGAAGTACTCACAACTGATCGTGAACAAACACAATCTGACGGTGAGCCAGTTGCGGCCGTCAAGGGCCCGGTGAGCTGCTTGTGACCCAGCTGTCACCTCGGCCGGAATTGCCTCTTGACGGCGGTCCGACCGCGGGGCCGGGCGTGCACTGGGGTTCGTCGTTCGCCTGCGAGCACGACGCACTAGGCTTGGAACCCAAGTGACGTGTTCGTTCACTGAGAGTGCGCGCAATGGAGTGGCGACGATGACCCTCGTGTACCCGTTCGATGACGCGCCGACGGCCCGGGCTGTCGTCGGTGAGGACGGCACGCTGGTCGCGTGGAACGCCGGCGCGCAGCGGCTGCTGGGCTGGGCACCCGCCGAGGTGGTGGGCAGACCAGCGGTGAACCTCCTGGTCAACGGGGGCGAAAAGGTGCCCGCCGGGCCCGTGGGCGCCCGCTGGGACGGCACACTCACCCTGTGCCACCGCGACGGCACGGCCGTCTCGGCCTGGCTGCTCGCCCACCACCAGCACTCGCCGGACGGCGGCCCGGGACACTGGCTCGTGGTCACCCCGCTGGACCCCGACGGCCTCCACTCCCCCGACGACCCGCTGAGCACGGCCGCCCTGACGCAGTCGCCGTGCGCCGTCGCCGTATACGACGAGCAGCTGCGGCTACGCCGGATCAACGACGCCATGGCCGACGTGATCGGACTGCCCGAGAAGCGCATCCAGGGCCTCAGGCTGTCCGAGATCGGCGGCAAGCAGCAGAGCGAGGAGCTGGAGGAGCACCTGCTGCACGTGCTCACCACCGGGCGGCCCAAGGACGTGCAGACGTACATGCGGACCGGCGGCGAAGACCGCGCACACCCCTGGCTGGCCCGGATGGCGCCGGTCACCGACCCGGCGGGCCGGGTGCGGGGCGTGTGCCTGGCCGCCCATGACTTCAGCGGCAACTTCCTCGCCCGGGAGCGGCTTCAACTGGTCAACGAGGCGAGTGTGCGCATCGGCACCACCCTCGACGTCACCCGCACGGCCCAGGAGCTGGCGGACGTGTGCATTCCGGCGCTCGCCGACTTCGTCAGCGTCGACCTGCTGGACTCGCAGGAGAACGGCGAGGGCCCGACGGCGATCTCCGCACCGGTCGAGCTGCGTCGCGCCGCGCACCAGTCGGTGGAACCCGGCAACCCGCTTGCGGTGATCAAGCCCGGGCACAGCGAGCTGTATCCGGCCACCTCTCCACAGGCCGACTCGCTGACGGCGGGCCGCACCATCGTCGCCACGGTCGCCTCCGGGCGCCTGGACCAGTGGCTGAACTGGAACACCACACGCGCCGAGCGGGTGAAGCAGTACGGCGTCCACTCCACGATGTCCGTGCCCATCCAGGCCCGCGGCCAGACCCTCGGCGTCGCGGTCCTCACCCGGTACCACCGGTCCGACCCCTTCACCCCGGACGACGTGCTGCTGGCCGAGGAGATCACCGCGCGCGCCGGGATCTGCATCGACAATGCCCGCCGCTTCTCCCGCGAGCGTGAGACCGCCCTCGCCCTCCAGCGCAGTCTGCTGCCCCGCTCCCTGCCGCGCACCGCCGCCGTGGAGGCGGCCTCCCGCTATCTCCCGGCCGCGCGGGCCGGGGTGGGCGGCGACTGGTTCGACGTGATCCCGCTGTCGGGGATGCGGGTCGCGATGGTCGTCGGGGACGTGGTCGGGCACGGCATCCAGGCCTCGGCGACGATGGGCCGGCTGCGCACCGCAGTCCGCACCCTCGCCGACATCGACCTGGCCCCGGACGAACTGCTCACCCACCTCGACGACCTCGTCGTACGGCTGTCCGCGGAGGCAGGCGGTGAGGGCAGTCCGGGTGAGGTCGGGGCCACCTGTCTGTACGCGGTGTACGACCCGGTGTCGCGGCGCTGCACCCTGGCCCGGGCCGGGCATCCGGCGCCCGTGATGCTGACGCCGGGCGGGCCGGCCCGCCCGGTGGACCTGCCCGCGGGGCCGCCGCTGGGCGTGGGCGGGCTGCCGTTCGAGTCCGCCGAGCTGGCCCTGCCCGAGGGGAGCGTGCTGTCCCTGTTCACGGACGGGCTCGTCGAGTCCCGGGAACGGGACATGGACGCCAGTCACGCGCTGCTGTGCGAGGCCCTGGCCGTGCCCTCCGACTCCCTGGAGGAGAGCTGCGACCGGGTGCTGCACGCGCTGCTGCCGTCCGGCGGCTCCACGGACGACGTGGCCCTGCTGATGGCCCGCACCCAGGGCCTTCCCGCCTCCCAGGTGGCGACCTGGGACATCCCCGCCGACCCGGCGCTGGTGGCGCCCGTGCGCAAGCAGGTCGTCCAGCAGCTCGGCCGCTGGGAGCTGACCGAGGCGTCGTTCACCGCCGAACTGGTGACGAGCGAGCTGGTGACGAACGCGATCCGGTACGGCGCCCACCCCATCCGGCTGCGGCTCATCCATGACGCGACCACGCTGATCTGCGAGGTCTCCGACACCAACCACACCGCCCCGCACCTGCGGCGCGCCAAGACCTGGGACGAGGGGGGCCGGGGGCTGCTCCTGGTCGCGCAGCTCACCCAGCGGTGGGGCAGTCGGCACACGGCCGACGGCAAGACGATCTGGGCGGAGATCGGGCTCCTCGACCTGGAGTGATCCGGCCCCTGAAGATTCGGCGGACTTTGTACGCGCGCGTGCGTGGAATCTCCGGGAGTGTGGAGACATGACGAACAGGTCCCTGGTTGTGCGGCGGGCGTCGGTGCTCGCGAGTTCGGTCGCGCTGCTCGGCCTGCTGGCGGGCTGCGGCAGCGGTGACGGCACGCCGAGCGCCCCGCGCACGGAGTCGGGCACGGCGGCGCCCGCGACCGGCACCTCGACAGCGTCCAACAGTGCGCCGAGCGGTGTGCCGACCGACGCGGTGAGCAACTCCCTCACCCCGTCCGCACCGCCGTCCCCGGCGGCGGGCACCCGCTGCCACACCTCCGAACTGAGCGCCTCCGTCGGCCGCAACGACCCGGGCGCCGGGCAGGAGAACTTCCCGGTCGTGCTGACGAACACGTCGAGCCGCACCTGCACGCTGTACGGCTATCCGGGCACCGCCTTCGTCGACGCGTCCGGCAAGCAGCTGGGCCCGGACCCCGAGCGCTCCTCCACCGGACCGGAGACCGTGAAGCTGGCACCGGGCCAGAGCGCGTGGGCCGGACTGTCCTTCGCGAACCCCGAGGTCAGCGGGGCTGCCACGGCCACCCCTGCCGCCCTTGTGGTGACCCCGCCGGACGAGGAGGACCCGCTGAAGGTGACCTGGAAGGGCGGCGAGGTCCCGGTGTCCGGCAACGAGTCGTCGGTGCGGCTCATCCCCTTCAGCGCGGGCACCGGGGCCTGAACGGGCGGGGTCGGGGGTATCGGGAGGGTTCTTACCCTGGCCTGGTTTCATGACCCGGCACGATCTGCCCGCCCTCCGAAGGAACCGCCCTGAACACCCCGCTCGCCGAAGCCCTGTCCGTCGCCCTGCTCGTCGCCGTACTCGTGTGGGCGGTCGTCCGCCCCTTCGGCTGGCCGGAGGCCGTGGTCGCGGTCCCGGCGGCCGCGCTCGCGGTCGTGACCGGGGCGATCTCCCCCGACCACGCGTGGGCGGAGGCCGAGCGGCTGGGGCCGGTGGTCGGATTCCTGGCCGCGGTGCTGGTGCTCGCCCACTTCTGTGACGTCGAGGGGCTGTTCCACGCCTGCGGGGCCTGGCTGGCGCGCCGGGCGGCGGGCTCGCCCGGGCGGCTGCTGACCGGGGTGTTCGGGCTGGCGTCCGCGATCACGGCGGTGCTCAGCCTGGACGCCACCGTGGTGCTGCTGACGCCGGTGGTCCTGGTCACCGCCTCCCGGATGGGCGCGCGGGCGAAGCCGCACGTCTACGCGTGCGCCCACCTGTCGAACACGGCCTCGCTGCTGCTGCCGGTGTCGAACCTCACCAACCTGCTGGCCTTCGAGGCGAGCGGGGTGAGCTTCACCCGGTTCGCGCTGCTGATGACGCTGCCCTGGCTGGCGGCGATCGCCGTCGAGTACGCGGTGTTCCGGCGCTTCTTCGAAACCGACCTCACCGTCGTCGACCACTCCCCCGAGCCGTCCGAGGAGCCCGCGCTGCCGCTGTTCGCCCTGGTCACCGTCGGCTGCACACTGGCCGGGTTCGTGGTGGCCTCCGCGTTCGGCGTCGACCCGGCCTGGGTGGCGTGCGCGGGGGCGCTGGTGCTGGCGGGCCGCGCGCTCGTCCGTAGGAAGGCCACCCCGGTTGCGGTGGTGCGGGCGGCGGCGCCGGCCTTCCTGGCGTTCGTGCTCGCCCTCGGCATCGTGGTGCGCGCGGTCGTCGACAACGGGCTCGCCGACGCCCTGCGGCACGTCCTGCCCGGCGGGACGGGGATCGTGGCGCTGCTGGGGATCGCCGCGCTGGCCGCCGTGCTGGCGAACCTGATCAACAACCTGCCCGCGGTCCTGGTCCTGTTGCCGCTCACCGCCGCGGCCGGGCCCGGCGCGGTCCTCGCGGTGCTGCTCGGGGTGAACATCGGCCCGAACCTCACCTACGCCGGGTCGCTGGCCACGCTGTTGTGGCGGCGCATCCTGCACCGGCACGACCATGAGGTCGGGCTCGGGGAGTTCACCCGGCTCGGCCTGCTGACCGTGCCGACCGCGCTCGCCGCCGCGGTGGTGGCGCTGTGGGGCTCGCTTCAGCTCGTCGGAGCCTGAGCGGGGTCAGCGCGCGCCCCCGTAGCCGCCGCCTCCGTACCCGCCGCCGTACCCGTAGCCACCGCCGTAGCCGTACCCGGGGCCGGGGCCGGGAGCGCCGGGGTTCTGGCCGCCCCAGGAGCAGTAGTACGGGTTGGTGGCGCAGGGGTCGCTGGGGGACGGGATGCTCGGCGGTGTGGGGACGGGCGTCGGGGAGACGGTCGTCCTCGGGGTGGGGGTCGGCGTTTCGGAGGGCGCGGGAGCGGACTTCGTGGTCGGCGTGGGGCTGGTGTCCGCGTCCCAGTTGACCGCCTCCATCTGGGGGTCGGTCTTCGAGGTGTCGAAGACCCAGCGCTGGGCGGGGCCCTCGTCGCGGTTCTTCAGGACCAGCGCGCCGGATCCGTCGGTGGCGGCCGGGGTCAGGGCCAGGTCCTGGTTCCAGCGCGGTACGAGGGTGCCCTGGAGGGTGAAGTCGTAGCGGATGTCCTTGGCGTCCGGGGCGGTGGCGCCCGTGCAGGTCGCGAGCCGCACCGAGAAGCCGAGGCGGGAGTCCAGGCACAGATCGGGGTCGGTGGCGCTGCGCAGGAGTCCGTCGGTCTCGTACGTCCACTGCTGGCCCTCGGCCGCGGAGCACTTGGCGAGTGCGGTCTCGGCTCCCTGGGCGATCTTCTCGCCGACGACGCCGACGCACAGCCCGGACTCGACGTTGTGCAGGCGGCCGCGCAGGTCGCCCTGGCGCTCTTCACTCGCCCCGGCGTACGACGGGTCGCCGGTCGAGGAGGCGGTGTCGGAGCCGGGCGCCTCGGTGGGGGCGGCGTCGGCGGGGCCGTTGCCGTCCGAGTGGAACGAGGACCACATGACCAGAGGAAGGACGACGAGCCCGCTGACCGTCAGGACGGCCGCGGTGAGGTTGCGGCGGGAGGTGCGGCGGGCGGCCTTGTGACTCGAGCGGCGGGAGGCGGAGCGCGCCCGGACGCGGGGGCCGGGGACGGCCGGCGGCGGGTCGGCGGGAGCGGGCCCGCCGGAAGCGGCGGCGTCCTGGCCCGGGGCGTTGAAGGGCATCGGAACGCCGAAGGCCTCCGCGACGAACGGCCTGGCCGGCGCGTGCTGTTGGGCCTCGCGCGCCGCTCCCGCGTCGTCGGCGCTCAGCCGAGACTGCACATAGGCGGCGGCACCCCAGCCGAGCACCGCCTCGGCGAGCGCGAGACCGAGCTGCCCGTTGAACTGGTGCAACTGGTCGGCGGTGTGCAGGCAGTGCCTGCACCGCTCCAGGTGCTCGCGCAGATCGGGGTCGAGCTCGACACCGCCACGCCGGTAGGTCACGTCGAGCAGCCGCAGATAGTGCCGGCACTCCTGCTCGGGGGCGAGTTCGCGGTGGACCTGGAGGCACTCCTCGCGCAGCCGCTCGCGGGCCCGGCGGAGTTCGACGCCGGCATCTTCCTCGTCGAGGCCGAGCAGGGCCGCGGGGACGCCGAGCGGCTCAGCCTCGACCTCGGTGTGCCACAGCAGACAGCGGGCGGACTGCTGCAGGCGCTGGAAGGCACCGGACAGCAGACGCCGCTCGGCGGGGGGCAGCAGGCGGGCAGCGGCTCGGTCGCCGCCCGCCTCGGTTCTCAGCGCGGGGTGGAGCATCTCCCGGCGGCCGTCGGCGTCCCACTCGGCCGCGATCCGGCGGACGGTGACGAGCAGATGGGGCCGCCACGCGGCGGTGGGCCCGGTGTGGCGCAGGGATTCGCCGAAGAGGCGGGTGAAAGCGGCCGTGGTGAGCATGCCCGCGGGGCGGGGGCCGTCGGTGCACAACCGCGCGTAGGCGAAGGCGGCTTCCCAGTGCCGGTCGAGGAGTTCACCGACGGGCTGCAGGGCCGGCGTCGTGCCGCTCCACTTCTTGAGCTCGGCGCTCAGCTGCTCGTCCGTGACGTCGTACGGGCGAACCGGAGACGGGGAATTCGACAGGCCTGCGTCATTCACGGCGGCATTTCCTCCCGAGGGCATGCTGCATTGCATAAGTCCATACCAATGGGTGCGTCCGCCTGGGACAGCTCTTTTGAAGCGTGAAGGGCGTACGGAGGGGGTCAAGAGCACACAGGGGAAATATCCATTGTCTGTGTGCTGACAAGGCACACCTTTACACAGGTCAGGGACGCCCAACAAGTGATCTCGCGGTTTTGCGCTTCCCGTACGCCCGCCATAGATAGACAATTCGTCAACACCAACGCCTCGCGGATTGTGGTTCTCCTGATTTCGTCATTTGGAAACAGGATTCAGTTAACTCCGCGAAGAGATCCAGGCAACCATTGAACCTCCACTCCACAGCGCATCCGGGTCACCCCATGATGTCATGCCCCAACCATTGGACCGACCGCCCGGTACGCCCCGGGTGGTGTGCCGTAGCGCTGGCGGAAGACGCGGTTGAAGTGGAAGGGGCTGGCGAAGCCGGAGGCGGCGGCGACGCGTTCCACGGAGAGGTCGGTGCTCTCCAGCAGCCGGGCGGCGTGCTGCAACCGCGCCTCGCGCAGCGCCCGCATGGGTGAGCGGCCCAGCTGCCGGGTGAAGAGGTGGGCGAACCGGGACGGTGACAGCGAGACCTCGCCGGCGAGCGACCGCACCGTGTGCGGAGCGCCGGGGTCGGCCGCGATCAGCTCCTGGGCGCGTCGCACCCGGGGGTCCACCTCCGTACCGGTCCGGGCCCGGCGTGCGGTACCGGCGGTGAGCAGGACGACCTCCTCCAGTGCGCACAGGGCGAGTTCACGGGCGGTGGTGCCGTGGGCCACGGCGACGGCGACCCGGTCGTCCGGCGGGTCGGTCCCGGGCGGGGTGCCGGTGCGGGGCCGGCGGGCGTCGGCGAGCATCCGGCGAAAGGCTGCCTCGACGCGGGCGTGCGGACCGTCCCCGGCGGGATCCGCGGGGACGACGTACATGCCGTCTCCCCTGCCGTGTGGTCCCAGCCAAGCGCTCCAGGCCGGTCTGGCTCCGCAGTGCGCCCACCAGAACTCCCAGTGCGCGGCGCCCCGTCCGACGCCGTAGCGGTGCGGGGCGCCGGGGGCGAGCACCACCAGGTCCCCGGCGCCCGCGTGGGTCTCGGTCCGTCCCTGGCTCAGACTGCCCCGGCCGCCCACGGTCCAGGTGAACAGCCAGCTGTCGGCGCCGCGCGGCCGATGGACGGCGTAGCCCGGGAGTTCGTCGTAGCGGCCGACGACCACGAGGCCCGGCGGTGGTCCGGGGTCGCCGGGCGCAGCGGTCCCGGGCAATCCGTCGGCGGTCACGGGCATCCTCCTCGCACGGGCTGCGGCCTAGCGTGACGAGTGGAACACAACCGACCGAGGAGTGGACGCATGACAGTCACGGGCATCGAGCCAGGGGTCCGGCAGTTCCAGGAGGACGGCTTCATGGTCGTCCGCGGGCTGTTCGCACGCGACGAGATCGACCGGCTGTGCGGGGAGTTCACGGCACTGCACGCGGGCGGTCCGGTGCCGGGACACTTCGAGCCGAGCGCGCCGAGCGAGTCGGCGGATCCGCTGCGGCGGTATCCGCGCGTGATGCAGCCGCACGAGATCAACGACCTCGCCCTGCGGTTCCTGCTGGACGCCCGGCTGCGGGAGGTGCTGGAGACGCTGCTCGGGGAGGAGGTGCTGGCCGCGCAGAGCATGTTCTACTTCAAGCCGCCGGGGGCGCGGGGGCAGGCGCTGCACCAGGACAACTTCTATCTGCGGGTGGAGCCGGGCACGTGTGTCGCGGCCTGGGTGGCCTGCGATGTGATCGACCGGGACAACGGAGGGCTGGAAGTCGTCCCGGGCACGCACCGGATGGACCTGTTCTGCCCCGAACTCGCCGACTCCGAGGTGTCGTTCGCGCGGGAGTACGTGGCACCGCCGCCCGGGCTCGCCGCGGCGCCCGTGGACATGGCGCCGGGGGACGTCCTGTTCTTCAACGGCAGCCTGGTGCACGGGTCGCAGCCGAACCGTACGGCCGACCGGTTCCGGCGGTCGTTCATCGGGCACTACGTGGGAGCCTCCACCGAGCGCATCGGGCACTACTACCGGACGCTGTCGATGAGCGGTGCGCGGGTGCCGTTGCCGGAGAGCGAGGGGGCGGGCCCGTGCGGCACGGAGTTCTCACCGCACGGACCGCACTAGCCGCCGTGACAGAGCCCGGCCGTGACCCGACTCAGCCGAGACCGGACTCAGCCGTGACCGACGATGGGGCGGGCCGTGTACGGCCCCTCCAGCTCCTCGATCTCCTTGTCGCTGAGCTCCAGTTCGACCGCCGCCACCGCGTCCTCGATGTGGTGCGGCCTGCCCGCGCCCACGATCGGGGCCGCCACCGTGTCCCGGGCCAGCAGCCAGGCCAGCGCCACCTGGGCGCGGGAGACGCCCCGGTCGCCGGCGATGCGGGTGACGGTCTCGACGATGGTGCGGTCGCCCTCCTGGTAGAGGCGGCTGCCGAAGTCGTCGGTGGAGCTGCGGTCGGTGACCGTGCCCCAGTCCCGGGTCAGGCGACCGCGGGCCAGCGGGCTCCACGGCAGCGCGCTGACGCCCTGGTCGGCGCAGAGCGGCAGCATCTCGCGCTCCTCCTCGCGGTACAGGAGGTTGTAGTGGTTCTGCATGGACACGAACTTGGTCCAGCCGTGCCGCTCGGCCGTGTACTGCATCTTCGAGAACTGCCAGGCGTACATCGAACTGGCCCCGATGTAGCGCACCTTGCCCGCCTTCACCAGGTCGTGCAGCGCCTCCATCGTCTCCTCGACCGGGGTGTGGGGGTCGAAGCGGTGGATCTGGTAGAGGTCGACGTAGTCGGTGCCGAGGCGCTTGAGGCTGTGGTCGATCTCCGTCATGATCGCCTTGCGGGACAGCCCGGCGGCGTTCTGGCCGGACCGCATCCGGCCGTGCACCTTGGTCGCGAGGACGATCTCGTCGCGGTTCGCGAAGTCCGCGAGGGCCTTGCCGACGATCTCCTCGCTGGTGCCGTCGGAGTAGACGTTCGCGGTGTCGAAGAAGGTGATCCCGGCGTCCAGTGCCTGCCGTATCAGGGGCCGCGACGCCTCCTCGTCGAGGGTCCACTCGTGCACGCCGCGGTCCGGCAGGCCGTAGGACATGCAGCCCAGACAGATCCGCGAGACGTCCAGGCCCGTCGAACCGAGCTTCACGTACTGCATCGTTGCTGCTCCTGCCTTCGAGAGGGGTCCGAAAGGGAGCGTACGACTTCGCGCGCGATCAAGGTCCCCGCTCGTCCCTACTCGACCAGGTCCAGCGCCCGCTCCCACCCGAACTCCTCGCCCTCGGCGCCCTCATAGGGGTCTCCGATCCGCACTCCCATCCCCCGCAGCCGGATCAGGCTGTCCTGGTAGGCGGGGTGAGCGGCGAGGTCGTCGGAGACACAGGGCAGCACGCCGACCGGCACGCCCCGGCCGGCCACCTCGCACAGCGTGCCCACGGCGAGGGTGTCGGCGATACCGGCCGCCCACTTGTTGACCGTGTTGAAGGTGGCCGGGGCGACCACGACCGCGTCCGGGTCGGGGAAGGGCCGCGGGTCCCCCGGGCGGCGCCACGCCGAGCGGATCGGACAGCCGGTCTGCGCCTCGACGGCGGCCGTGTCGAAGAAGCCGTTCATGGCGGTGGGGGTGGCGATGACGCCCACGCGCCACTCCCTCTCCTGCGCCGCGGTGATCAGTTTGCCGACGTCCGCCGCGACCCCCGCGGCGCAGACGACGACGTACAAGAAGGGGGGTATCTCGTCCTGTTCCATCACGCCGGAACCCTACTGAAGCGGGAAGGACAGCCCCCGCTCGCTCTCGGGCCGCGGTCCGCGGATCCGGCGCTCCTTCTCCTCGATGGGCACGTCGTTGATGCTCGCCTCGCGCCGGGTCATCAGACCGTGCTCGTCGAACTCCCACAGCTCGTTGCCGTACGACCGCCACCACTGGCCTTCGGTGTCCTGGCACTCGTACTGGAAACGCACCGCGATGCGGTTGCCGTCGAACGCCCACAGGCCCTTGCGCAGGGCGTACTCCCGCTCGCGCGCCCACTTCGCGGTGAGGAACTCGACGATCTCGGCGCGGCCGGTGACGAAGGTGCCGCGGTTGCGCCACACGGAGTCCTCCGAGTAGGCGAGCGCCACCCGCTGCGGGTCGCGGGTGTTCCAGGCGTCCTCGGCGGCCTGCACCTTCTGGGCGGCGCTCTCGCGGGTGAAGGGCGGCAGGGGCGGGCGGTCGGTCACGGCGTCCCCCAGGGCGGCTATCGGAGAACGTGCGTTCTCCATGGCACTGCTAACGTAGGAGAACGCACGTTCTCGCGTCAAGGAGGGTCGTCCATGGACAGCGCAGTGGCCCGTGAGCGGGTGCTGGACGCCGCCGAGGAGCTGTTCTACGGGCGGGGCATCCAGTCCGTCGGCATGGACGACATACGTGGCGCGTCCGGGGTCTCGCTCAAGCGGCTCTACCAGCTGTTCCCGGCCAAGGAGCAGCTGGTGGAGGCCTATCTGGAGCGGCGGGACGGACGGTGGCGGGGTCGGCTCGCCGAGTTCGTGGAACTCCGGCCGGCCCCCGAGGAACGGATCCTCGCGGTCTTCGACTGGCTGGAGGAATGGTTCGGCGAGGAGGGCTTCCGCGGGTGCGCGTGGATCAACTCGTACGGCGAACTGGGCGCGACCTCGGACCGGGTGGCGGACCAGGTCCGGGCGCACAAGACGGCGTTCGGGGCCTACCTCGCCTCCCTCGTGGCCGCAGCGGGGCGGCCCGCGGCGCTGGCCGGACCGCTCTTCCTGCTCGCCGAGGGCGCCATGGTGACGGCGGGCATCACGCGAAGCACCCGCCCTGCCGCCGAGGCGCGCGAAGCGGCCCGGCTGCTGCTGGACGCCCACTGAGGTCAGGCGACGGGGAGCGCCCCGACTCGGTCGCGGGCTCTCCCGCGGGAGTCCGTCGCGAGCTCCTCCAGACCCCAGGTGCGGCAACAGACCGGCCAGGGTGAGGGTGGGGCTTTCCTGGCCGCCGCGCGAGGCGATGATGTGGGCGGGCGGCTCGACGTGCCGACACCGGCGACGGCTGCGGCAGGCCGACCCCCGGTGAAGCTGCGGGGCACCCGGTCGGCTGCCGGAGAGACCGTGGCGCTGCCCGGGGTGCCGAACGTGACGGCACCGGGGGAGTCGCGGGTAATCCGTTCAACACAACGACCTGGACGAAGAGTTCAGCGACCTTCACTATCCCGGACGGCACGACGAGGTTCAAGATCGGCCTCGCTGCCGCTGACCGAGTGGCGGCCGACTGGATAGGGTTCGACCGGGTCTCCCTGGCGTGCTGCGGCAGGCCCCGCTGCCACCCGAGGCGCCGGCGAAGCTGCGGGGCCCCGACGGTCGCCGAGGAGACGTGGCACTCCGGGACACTGAACGTGACGACACCGGAAATGCTGCGGCAGGCCGACTCGGCCCCTCTGCACCCGAGGCGCCCGTGAAGCAGCGGGGTCGCCCGGACGGTCAACGCAGAGACCGTGGCGCCGCCCGAGCGACCCGGTTCGCGGCCGTCGCCCTGGTCCACGGGGGCGTCCGCCTTGTCGTCGACTCGGTCGGCGGCTGCTGTTCGCGTTCACTGTCAGGGCCAGAGGGCGGGCGTCGTGGACTCGGGGGCTCGACCCGCCTCGCCGGTTCAGCTCACCGTCTCCGACACGGTGATCGCGGCGACGGGACAGGCACGGGCGGCCTCCCGGACCATGGGGTCGCCGCCGCCGTCCTCCCGGCCGGGCAGGAGGGCGCTGAAGCCGTCGTCGTCCTGGGTGAAGACGCCCGGGGCGGCCAGGGCGCACTGGCCCGCCCCGATGCAGACGTCCTTGTCGATGTCGATGTCCATGTGCATCGTCGGAGCCTCTTACCAGGTCACGGGGAGTTCCAGCATCCCCTGGATCGTGTCGCCGGGTTTGAAGGGGATCTCCTCGGCGGGGGCGGCCAGGCGCAGGGTGGGGAGCCGGTCGAAGAGGGTGCGCAGGGCGATCTCCAGTTCGGCGCGGGCGAGGTTCTGTCCGAGGCACTGGTGGATGCCGAAGCCGAATGCGATGTGGTGGCGGGCGGGCCGGTGCCAGTCGAGGGTGTCCGGGGCGGCGTAGACGCCCTCGTCGCGGTTGACGACCGAGGTCGAGAAGACGACCCCCTCGCCCGCGCGGATCGTCGTCCCTGCCACCTCGATGTCCTCCACGGCCACCCGCAGGAGTCCGTCGGCGATCGACAGCATCCGCATGAGTTCCTCGACCGCGTTCGGGATCAGCGCCGGGTCGGCGCGCAACTCGGCCAGCCGGTCAGGGTGTCGGAGGAGGGTGTAGGTGCCGAGCGAGATCATGTTGGCGGTGGTCTCGTGACCGGCGACCAGCAGGATGATCGCCAGGGCGATCAGTTCCGCACGGCTCAGCTCGCCGTTCCGCAGCTGAAGGTGGACGAGTTCGTCGAGCACACCGTCGCCGGGCTCCGGCTGTTTCTGTTTGCGGTCGACGAGTTCGTCGAAGTACTTCTCGAGTTGGTCGCGGGCGTCCGTCACGTCGTCGGCCGTGGGGCCGCGCAGCAGCCGCCGGGACTGTCCTTCGAAGAAGTCGTGGTCGCTGTAGGGCACGCCGAGCAGGGCACAGATCACGGTCGAGGGGACGGGCAGCGCGAAGGCGGTCACCAGCTCGGCGGGCGGGCCCTGGGCGATCATCGCGTCGATGCGTTCGTCCACGATCTCCTGGATCCGGGGGCGGAGTTCGGTGGCCCGGCGGAGTGTGAAACTGGGGACCATCATGCGCCGCTGGACGCGGTGTTCGGGGTCGTCGACGCCCAGCAGCGCGGTCCGCCGGTTCTTGATCGCCGCGAAGCGTGCCGTGGGCGCGGGGAAGCCGTCGCGGGTGCGGTCGGTGGACAGCCGGGAGTCGGCGAGCAGGGCGCGGGCGGTGCCGTGTCCGGTGACCAGCCAGGCCGGGCGGCCGTCGAAGAGGGTGATCCGGGACAGCGGGCGGGTGGCACGCAGGGATTCGTAGCCGGTGGGCGGGTGGTAGGGGCAGGTCCGGTCCTGGGGGAAGGCGACGGGTTCCGTTTCCGTCATGGAAGACCTCGCAGACGAAGGGTGCGTCGTGCAGATCTTCATTAGATGCTCGGGGCATCTATAGGGCGACGAGAAGTTCGGCCAGATCGGGGACGGGAGCAATCTGGCCGGAGACCGTCGCCGAGGGGAGGAGAGCGGAGGACGACCTTCCTGCCGGGGCGGCCGTAGCCCGGAATCCGGGCTGCCGTGGTTTGGCCGCCCACCTCGGTATCCGGCCATGCCGCGCGCGGACGGTGTACGCCCCGGTGGCCATGATCGGGCGGTTCGGCAGCCTCCGTGCTGCTGCGGCCGAGCGACGTCACGGCCGGTCATGCTCAGCGGGCCCCTGGGAACCCGGAGGGGATGATTCCCGTTCAGGACGGTGTTGAAGAACCGTGCGGGAACCCCGTAGCAGACGACGAGGAGACGGTGACCATGCCTCTTGAGGGCAAGTACGAGCCCAGCCCGGCCCAATGGGTGCGTGACCAGGTGGAGTTGTACGAGAGCTCCGGTGGCACCGAGGGGAACACGCTCATGGACACGGGGATGCCGGTCATCGTGCTGACGACCCGTGGCGCGAAGAGCGGCAACATCCGCAAGACACCGTTGATGCGCGTCGAGCACGACGGGAGTTACGCGGTGGTCGCCTCGCAGGGCGGCGCCCCCAAGCACCCGGTCTGGTACCACAACGTCAAGGCCGACCCGCAGGTCGAGCTCCAGGACGGCCCGGTCAAGCGGGACTTCACCGCCCGCGAGGTCACCGGCGCGGAGAGGGACAAGTGGTGGGAGCGTGCCGTCGCGGCGTACCCGCCGTACGCCGACTACCAGACGAAGACCGACCGGGTGATTCCGGTCTTCGTCCTGGAGCCCGTCGACGGCAACTGACCGCCCTCGGAAAAATCTCCGGCCGAAGCCGCATGAAGCGACTTCGGCCGGGCACCCGAGCGTCAGGCCCCGCCGCGTTCCCCCGTCGCGGCGGGGCTTTCCCGTGCCTCCTCGGCCGGCCGGTCGGTCACGTCGAGGAAGATCTGGTCTGCCTCGGCCACGGTCCGCGAGACGGACCGCTTGATACGTACGGCGACCTCCTCGACCCGCTCGCTGTCCAGGCCCGGCACCAGGTCCACCCGGGCGGCCACCAGGACCGAGTCCAGCCCCATCTTCATGGTGAACAGGGCCTCCACGCTGTCGATCTCGGGCTGTGCTTCCAGCAGCTCCCGGATCCGCGAGCTGGCCTCCGGGTCGGCCGCCTCACCGATCAGCTGCCCCTTGGCCTCGCGCCCCAGGCGGTAGGCCACGTAGACGAGCAGCGCGCCGATGGCCAGTGAGGCGGACGCCTCCCACACGACCTGCCCGGTGACCATGTGCAGCGCCATGCCGATCATAGCCAGCGTCACGCCGAGCACCGCCGTGCCGTCCTCGGCGACGACCGTGCGCAGGGCCGGGTCGCGCATGCCCTGTGCGACCCCGCCCTGCTTGCGCACCTGGTGCAGCGCCCGCAGCAGCGAGATCCCCTCGGCGACGAAGGACACGCCCAGCACGATCAGGCCGGCCACATAGCCGCTGAACTTCTCCTCGGCGCCGTTGCGGAGCGCCTCGACGCCCTGGAAGACCGAGAAGCAGCCGCCCATCACGAAGATCCCGACGGCCGCGATCAGCGACCAGAAGAACCGCTCCTTGCCATAGCCGAAGGGGTGGCGGCGGTCGGCGGGCCGCCTGCTGCGGCGCAGCGCGGCCAGCAGGAAGACCTCGTTGAGGCTGTCCGCGACGGAGTGCGCCGCCTCCGACAGCAGCGCGGGCGAGCCCGCCAGGAGGCCGCCGACGGCCTTGGCGACCGCGATCACGAGGTTCGCCGCGAGTGCCACCAGTACGGTGACGCGTGTTTTCCGGTCTGCTGTGTCGTTCGTCGATGTCCCGCTCACCCACGCCGACTGCCCGCCTCCGGGTCACTCACACCGTGCCGATTCCCGAAAACGGGGAACGCGTCCACCAGGACAGGCGTCCGGCACAGACAGGAGGAAGCATGGGCAGCGCCGACGACGGCAACAGCGCGTTGGGCCACAAGGCGTTCAAGCGGTCCAAGAGCCACTTCGCGGACCGCGTGACCGCCGACGGCCGGGACGGCTGGCCGGTGGAGGCCGGCCGCTACCGCCTGGTGGTCAGCCGCGCGTGTCCCTGGGCGAGCCGGGCGGTCATCTCGCGACGGCTGCTCGGGCTCGAGGACGCCCTCTCCATGGCGATCACCGACCCGATCCAGGACGACCGCAGCTGGCGTTTCACCCTGGACCCGGACGGCCGCGACCCGGTGCTCGGTATCCGCTACCTCAGCGAGGCCTACGACAAACGGGAGAGCGACTATCCGGGCGGGGTGAGCGTGCCCGCGCTCGTGGACGTTCCCAGCGGGAAGCTCGTCACCAACGACTACCAGCAGCTCACCCTGGACCTCGCCACCGAGTGGACGGCCCTGCACCGGGACGGGGCGCCCGATCTGTATCCGCGGGCGCTGCGCGACGAGATCGACACGGTGATGGCGGAGGTCTACGAGGACGTCAACAACGGCGTGTACCGGGCGGGATTCGCCACGAGCCAGCAGGAGTACGAGGAGGCGTGCGCGGGCGTCTTCCGCCGACTCGACCTGCTGACCCCGCGGCAGGCCCGGCAGCGGTATCTCGTCGGGGACACCATCACCGAGGCGGACATCCGGCTGTTCACCACACTGGTGCGTTTCGACGCCGTCTATCACGGTCACTTCAAGTGCAACCGCTGGAAGCTGACGGAGAACGAGGTGCTGTGGGCATACGTCCGCGATCTCTACCAGACGCCGGGCTTCGGTGACACCGTCGACTTCGACCACATCAAGCGGCACTACCACCAGGTGCACACAGGTATCAACCCGACCGGCATCGTGCCGCTCGGGCCGGACCTGGCGGGCTGGCTGACGCCGCATCACCGTGCGGAGCTCGGCGGCCGTCCGTTCGGCGACGGGACCCCGCCGGGTCCGGTCCCGACGGCCGAAGCGGTCCCGGCGCACCACCGACCCACCACTGAGCAAGGAGATTGACGTGGCAAAGAAGAAGAAGCTGCCCCTCGCCTACAAGCCCCTCGGCTTCGTACTGGGCTGGACGAGCGGAACGCTGGCGGGACTGGCCTTCCAGAAGACCTGGAAGGCCATCCGGCACGAGGACAACGCCCCCGACGCCCTGGACCGTGACCGCGGCTGGGGAGAGATCCTGCTGGCTGCGGCGGTCCAGGGCGCCATCTTCGCCGTGGTGCGCAGCGCCGTGGACCGCGCGGGCGCCACAGCCATCGAACGCTCCACCGGAGTCTGGCCGACCGACGAGAAGGGCGGCCGCGACTGACTCAGCCCTGCTTGGGCGCGGTCGGGGTGACCGTGCGCACGGTGAAGGAGTGTCCGGCGGGGTCGGCGTACCCGCGTTCCTCGAACGGCCCCGCCACGTCCTTCGTGTCCAGCGGGCGCCCGCCGAGCTCCACCACCTTGCGTTCGACCGCGTCCAGGTCCTCCACCACGAAGTCGATGTGGGCCTGGAGGGAGTTCTCGGGGCGGGGCCAGCTGGGCGGTGTGGCGTTCACGTCGCGGCGGAACGCGAGCCGGAAGCCGTCCGCTCCCCTGATCTCCACGCGGTTGGCGGTCGCCTCCGTCTCCTCGGCCGCCAGCAGCTCCTTGTAGAACACGGCGAGTTTCTCGGGCTCGGCACAGTCGAGCACGACGACCCCCGCTTTCACCAGTGCCATGTCTCCTCCGAAGGGTTCGGCCACGGGGCGTCGGCGCCCTGCGGCCCTGTACCTTGCGGATATCCCGGCACGGCGGATTCAGTCGGCGACCAGCCACTGTCCGTCCCGCATCAGCTCACGCCCGGTGAGCTCGTTGGCCTCCCGCCAGGCCTGCACGCGCTGCGGACGGACACGGAAGTACAGGTAGGGCGTGGTGAGCCGACGGGGATCGAAGCCGGTCACGGAGGCGAACCGGTCACCCTCCTCCTCGCTCAACTCAGCCTGGGTGACGGTCTCCACCGCCCCCTCGATCACCACGACGTCCCGGGTGGGCCCGAGGCCGAGCCGGACTCTGCCGGTCGCCTTGAGGTTCCGGCCGGTGGGGCTGGCGACCGGGGTGGCGAGGAGGACGGTGGAGCCGTCCCAGAGGAACGAGAGCGGGACGAGATACGGCACTCCCGAGTCGTCGGCCGGGGCCGTGGCGACCCAGACGTCCTCGTCGTGCTCCAGTCGGCGCAGGGTGTCCTGCTTGCGCTGCGCGGCGGGGCGTGGCGGCTGTGGGGCCATCGGCGTGCGTCCTCCTGCTGGATCAACAACTGAGGGATCAGTCTGGCCGTTCGGTCCCGTTTCCACCTCCGGGTTTCCCGGTCGATCCTCACAGTGGACTTCCTGGACGGATGTCCAGCTATAGTGGACACACGTCCAAGAAGTAGGGGAAGCTGATGGAGATCCTGGCGAACGTGCTGGTCGGCCTGGTGGCGGCGCTGCATGTGTACATCCTGGTGATGGAGATGTTCCTGTGGCAGAAGAAGCCGGGGATGTCCTTCCACGGGTTCGACCGGGAGATGGCCCGGGCCACCGCGGCGATGGCCGCCAATCAGGGGCTGTACAACGGGTTCCTCGCCGCGGGGCTGGTGTGGGGGCTCGTCGCCGGGGACCCGACCGGGTTCCGGGCGCAGGTGTTCTTCCTGGTCTGCGTGATCGTCGCCGGTGTGTACGGCGCCGTCACCGCCAACGTCCGGATCCTCGCCGCGCAGGCGTTGCCCGGCGCGCTCGCCCTGGCCGCTGTACTCGTGGCGCAGTGACCCGCCCCGCACCCGAGGACCCGCGGGCGGCCCGCACCCGGGCGCGGCTGCGGGAGGCACTGCTCGCGGAGTGCGCCGAGCGGCCGCTGGAGGAGGTCGGTGTGGCCGCGCTGGTGCGGCGGGCCGGGGTCGGCAGGGCCACCTTCTACGTGCACTACGACGGCCTGGAGGCGCTCGCCGTCGACGCCTGCGCGGACGTCGTACGGGACGCGGTGGAGGCCCTGCACGCCTGGCGCGGGCGGCCCGACCCGGTGCACGCGCCTCCCGCGCTCGCGGAGTTCTTCGCCTCGCTCACCCCGCACGCTGCCCTGTATCGGTCCCTGCTCGCGCCGGGCGGCGGCGGACCGTTGGGCAGGGTGCTGCACCGGGATCTGCGGGCCTACAGTCTGCGGGAGCGCGAGCTCGCGGGCGCCGCCGACGCCCCCCTGGTGGCCTCCGCGGTCGCCGCCACCTTCGCCGGTGTCCTCGCCGACTGGCTGCACGGCCTGCTCGACGCCTCCGCAGCCGGCATCGCCGACCAGGTCTGGCAGTTGCTGGTCGCCCTGCACGCCAGCCGGTGAACCGCCCTCATTCGCAGGCCACGTGTTCCTTGAGCAGGGGCCATGCCTCCACTCCGTCGCGGGTGCGGACGTACGCCGTCCGTCGGTCGCCGGTCAGCCACAACTCCCGGTCCTGATACCGGTATCCGGTGTCGTGCGCGTTCGCCGGCAGGGCGACCGAGCCGTCGTAGGCCGCGGTGAGCATGCCGGGTTCGAGCAGACCCTCCGGGTCACGGGCGTACGCGCGCCCGCCGAGGTCGAGGAAGCGCACCTGCCCCCAGCCGCAGTGGTCGTCCCCCGTGCCGCTGCTCACCTCGGTGGTCGGCACCCGCTCACCCGCACGGTCGGTCCAGATCTCGTAGCCGTGCGAGGCGGTCCACTCGGCCGGGAGTTCGGACGGGTCGCAGGACGCGCTGGTCTCCGGGCCCCAACCGGGCCTGCCCTTCTGGTCCTTGGCGACCACGACCGCCACCTTGGTCCGGCCGCCGACGTCGTAGGAGTACAGCACGCGGTCCGTCTCCCGGCGCTCCACGCGGTAGCCGGAGCGGGGGTCGCCCGGGTCGAACAGGTCGAAGTACAGCTTCAGTCCCTCCTCGGGGCTGTCTCCGCCGTCGTCCCTGCTCCAGCCGTCGGGGCCGTTGCCGTTGTAGATCTCTCCCACACACTCCAGGGCCCGGCCGGCGGCACCCGAGGCGAGCCGCAGCGCCTGCGGTGTGTGCCCGTCCAGTTCCTTCCTGGGGACCTTCATCGGCCCGTCGTAGACGGTGGCCGGTGCGGCGCCCTCGACCACCACGCCCTCCCCGGACTCGCATCCCACGACCGTCATGGCCGTGACGGCCAGCACCACCCACCGCACTCCGCGCATTCCCGCCCCCTGAAGACCGTCCGCCTGCATGATCCTTCGACGCCAAGGGGCCCCGGAACGTTCAGCGCGCCGCCGTCTGGAACGTGCGCCGGTACACCTGCGGTGACACCCCGATGGCCGCGTGCAGGTGCTGGCGCAGGGACGCGCCCGTGGCGAAGCCGACGCGGCCCGCGATCCGGTCGACCGACAGATCGCTGGACTCCAGGAGGTGCCGGGCCCGGACCACGCGCTGCTGGATCAGCCAACGGCCGGGGCTCATGCCGACCTCGTCGTTGAAGCGGCGCGCGAAGGTGCGCAGACTCATCCGGGCGTGGGCTGCCAGGTCGCCCAGGGTCAGCGGCTCGTCGAGGCGTTCCAGCGCCCAGGCCCGGGTCCCGGCCGTGCTCGCGGCACCCTCCTCCGGGACCGGCTGCTCGATGTACTGGGCCTGGCCGCCGTCCCGGAAGGGCGGGACCACACAGCGGCGGGCGACGGTGTTGGCGAGTTCGGCGCCGTGGTCCTTGCGGACCAGGTGCAGGCAGACGTCCACACCGGAGGCGGCTCCGGCCGAGGTGAGGATGCGGCCGTCGTCGACGAAGAGCACGTCGGGGTCGAGGTCGATGTGCGGGAAAAGGCGCCGGAAGTGGTCGGCGAGCTGCCAGTGGGTGGTGGCGCGGCGGCCGTCCAGGAGGCCGGCCATGGCGAGGACGAAGGCGCCGGTGCAGATGGAGACGATCCGGGCGTCGGGGCGGATGCGGGCGAGCGCCCGGCGCACCTCCTCCGAGAGCTCGGCGGGCATCCGGTCCGCCGAGACGGGGGTGATCACCACGGTGTCGGCCGTGGCGAGGATCTCCGGTCCGTGCTCGACGCCGATGGTGAAGTCGGCGTTGCTGCGCACCGGTCGGCCGTCGGCCGAGCAGGTCAGCACCTCGTACCGGCCGTCGGCCGCGCCGAGGATCCGGCTGGGGATGCCCAGCTCGAAGGGGTACACGCCGTCCAGGGCCAGCACCACGACCCGCTCGGTCCGCTGGGCCTCATCCACATGTCGCATGGCACGATCCTATCGAAGCTTGGCAATCGTGCCATTTCCCGAGCGGGCGGGGCCGGGCAGGCTGGACGACCATGAGCACTGTGAACACCATGCGAGCCATCAGCCAGGACACCCTCGGCGGTCCCGAGGTCCTCAAGGAGACCGAGGTCGAACGCCCCGCGCCGCGCGCGAACCAGGTACTGGTCCGGGTGCGGGCGGCCGGCCTGAACCCCACCGACTGGAAGCACCGCGCCACCGGCGGCTTCCTCGGCCAGCCGCCGTTCGTCCTCGGCTGGGACGTCTCCGGCGTGGTCGAGGCGGTCGGCATCGGGGTCGCCACCTTCAAGCCCGGCGACGAGGTGTTCGGCATGCTGCCGTACCCATGGGGCCACGGTTCGCACGCCGAGTACGTCGTCGCGCCGGTGCGGGCCCTCACGCACAAGCCGGCGTCGATCGACCACACCCAGGCGGGTGCGCTGCCCCTCGTCTCGCTGACCGCCTGGCAGGCGCTGGTCGAGAACGCCGAACTGCAGCCGGGACAGCGGGTGTTGATCCACGCGGCGGCCGGCGGGGTGGGTCATGTGGCCGTGCAGCTCGCCAAGGCGCGGGGCGCGTACGTGATCGGCACCGCGAGCGCGGGCAAGCACGACTTCCTGCGCGAGCTGGGCGCGGACGAGGTGATCGACTACCGGGAGACCGACTTCACCGAGGCGGTGAAGGACGTCGACGTGGTGCTGGACACGCTGGGCGGCGACACGTCGGTGCAGTCGCTGCGGGTGCTGCGGCCGGGCGGGATCGTGGTGTCGATCCTGCCGGTCGGCTCGGACGAGTTCGACAAGGAAGCCGAGCGGCTCGGCGTCAGGGCCCTGCGGATGCTCGTGGACGCGGACCGCGCCGGGATGAACGCGATCGCGGACCTGGTGGAGAAGGGTGAGCTGCGGCCCACGATCGCGGGGACGTTCCCGCTGGCCGATGCCGCCGAGGCTCACGAGCTCGGCGACACCGGCCGTACGACCGGGAAGCTGGTCCTGGTGGTCGACTGACCGCTCAGAACGTCAGCACGGGCTTGATCGCCTTGCCCGCGCCCATGTCCCGTACCGCCTGGTCGATGTCCGCGAACGGATAGGTGCTGATCAGGCGGTGCAGCGGCAGCCGCCCCTCCTTCACCAGTCGGACCAGGGCGGGGATGAAGCTCTGCGTCTCAGCGTCACCGAGGGTGAGGCCGACGATCCGCTTGCCGCCGAGGAGGCCGTTGACGTCGAGGGAGACCTCGGTGCCGAACGGCGGGGCGCCGACGACGACCAGGGTGCCGCGCGCGCCGAGCGCGTCGACGCCCTGGCGCAGGACGCCCACGTTGCCCGTGGTCTCCACGATCCCGTCCGCGCCCTGCCCGCCGGTGATCGCGGCGAGCGCCTCACCGAGGTCCTCCTCGCCGGCGTCGACGGTGTGGGTGGCGCCCAACTCCTTCGCCAGAGCGAGGCGTTCGCCGACCCGGTCGACGGCGACGATCGCCGTGGCCGGGGTGAGGCCGGCGGCCATGACCGCGGACAGGCCGACCGCTCCGGCGCCGAGCACGACGATCGTGGACCCGGTGACCGGCTTCAGTACGTTCCACACGGCGCCGACGCCGGTCTGCACACCGCAGCCGAGCGGGGCGATGGACTCCAGCGGCACCTCCGGGTCGACCTTGACGAGGCTGCGCTCGTCGACGAGGGCGCGCTCGGCGAAGGAGGACTGGCCGAAGAAGTGACCGCCGAGCGGTTCACCGTCGCGGCTGATGGTGCTGGTGCCGTCGGCCCGGCGGCCGCCGATGAGGTTCAGCGGCAGCCAGGTGGCGCAGTAGGCCGGGTGACCGCCGTCGCAGTTGCGGCAGTCACCGCAGGAGGTGAAGGACAGGACGACGTGGTCGCCGGGGACCACGCCGGTGACGGCGGAGCCGACGGCCTCGACGACTCCCGCGCCCTCGTGCCCGAGGACTCCGGGCAGCGGGAAGGGCAGTCCGCCGCTCGCCACGCCGAGGTCGGTGTGGCACAGGCCGGTCGCGACCATGCGGACGACCGCCTCGCGGGGGCCGGGCTCGTCGAGGGTGACGTCGGAGAGGGTGAAGGGCGCGCCGCCGGACTCGACGACCGCGGCACGGGTGGTGAGGGACATCGCGGGTACTCCTTGGAAAGCGCTCAGTCGAGCGAGACGACGACGGACTTGACCTTGGTGTAGGCGTCGAGCGCCTCGGGACCGTACTCGCGGCCGTAGCCGGAGTCCTTGACCCCGCCGAAGGGAACCGCGGGGTCGAGCATCGCCCAGTCGTTGACCCAGACGATGCCCGCCTGGAGGCGGTCGGCGACCCGGTGCGCGCGGGCGAGGTTGGTCGTCTGGACGCCCGAAGCCAGGCCGTAGGGCGTGGAGTTGGCGAGGGCGACGGCCTCGTCCTCGGTGTCGAAGGGCTGCACGGTCAGGACCGGACCGAAGACCTCCTCCTGCACCACCCGGGAGTCGTTGGAGAGGTCGGCGATCACGGTGGGCTTGTAGTAGAAGCCGCCGTCGAGGTCGAGGCGCTCACCGCCGCAGACGATCCGGCCGCCCTCCTTGCGCGCCAGGTCGACGTACTCCTCGACCTTCTTCAGGTGCTTCTCCCCCGCCATCGGACCGACGACGGTGCCGGGGTCGCGGGGGTCGCCGACCGGCACGCCGGGCACGGCGTCGGCGAGGATGCCGAGCAGGGTGCTGTGGACCGAGCGGGCCACGAGCAGGCGCGGGCCGCCCATGCAGAACTGGCCGGTGTTGAAGACGAACGCCTTGACGATCGCGCCGACCGCCTTCTCCAGGTCGGCGTCCTCGAAGACGATGTTGGCCGCGTTGCCGCCCAGCTCCATGGTGACGGGCTTGAGGGCCTCGCCCGCGGTGGCGGCCACGTGCCGGCCGATCGCGGTGGAGCCGGTGAAGGCGACCTTGTCGATGCCTCGGTGGCGCAGCAGGGCCTCGCCGGCCACCGGCCCGGTGCCGGTGACGACGTTGACGACGCCGTCCGGGACGCCCGCCTTCTGGAACAGTGCGGCCATGTAGAGGGCGCTGAGCGGGGTCTCGTCGGCCGGCTTGTGCACGACCGTGTTCCCGGCGGCGAGGGCGGGGCCGATCTTGGAACCGGCCAGGATCAGGGGGAAGTTGAAGGGGGTGATCGCGGCGACCACGCCGAGCGGCTCGCGCTTGGTGTACGCGAGGGCGTTCATGGGCGTGTTGCGGACCGAGCCGTCCAGGGAGTGGGCGAGGGCCGCGAAGTGCTCGTAGTCGTTGGCCGCGTTGGTCACGTCCACGGCGTGGCACAGCGAGATCGGCTTGCCGACGTCCAGGCTCTCCAGCTGGGCCAGTTCGTCGGCGTTCTCGCGGATCAGCTCGGCGACCCGGTGCAGGATCCGGCCCCGCTCGCGACCGCTGAGGCCGGACCAGGCGCCGTCGTCGAAGGCCTCCCGGGCGGCGCGGACGGCCGCGTCCACGTCGCCGGCGCCGGCCTCCGCGACGGTGGTGACGACCGCGCCCCGGGACGGGTCGACGACTTCGGTGCGCGCGCCGTCGGCGGCCTCGCGCCACTGGCCGCCCACGAACAGCCGTCCGGGTTCGATCTCGATGGAGGACATCGCCGCTCCTCAGCTTCGTTGCCAAGATTTCAACCAACAGGATTCCTGTTGGTTCGCAGTCTCTTTACAGACAGGTTTCCTGTCAATGCTCTAGCCTGAACCCATGCTCGACACACAGGTGACCAAGGCGCCCCCGTCGCTCCTCTACATGGTGAAACAGGTGGAGCTCGTCGTCCGTTCCCATCTGGACGAGCTGGTCAGGCCGTCCGGGATCACCGCTCTGCAGTACACGGCCCTCACCGTCCTCGAGCGGCACGACGGGCTGTCGGCGGCGCAACTGGCCCGGGACTCCTTCGTCACCGCCCAGTCGATCGCCGATCTCGTGCGCTCCCTGGAGACCCGTGGACTGGTGCGCCGGGAGCGCAATCCGAAGAACCGGCGCGAGCTGCTGATCCTGCTCACCGAAGAGGGGCGCGCACTGCTCGCACGGCACGAGAAGCCGGTGCGGGAACTGGAGGAGCGGATGGTGCGGGACCTCACCGCGCACCAGACCGAGCAGTTCCGTCAAGCGCTGACCAGTGCCTGGCACGCCCTGTCGTGAGCCGGGCGCGAGCCCCGCGTGAATCCGGCGCGAACTGAGGGTCGCAATTCGGAGACATATGTCAATCGAACATGCTCAAATTCACTCCATCGAGGGTAACTTGCAGGGCGGGGACAGGATTTGCACGCACCCCATGCCCCCCAGGAGCCGGTTGGAGGCGACGTCGTCGTGCAGCAGGAACCCGCGCCGCTGTCCCGGCATCTGCGCGTCCACGAGGAGCGCGGTCACACCGTGCTGGAGTTCCGCGGCGAGATCGACATCGCCGCGACCGTCGAACTCCTGCCCCAACTGGACCGGGTCACCGGGCAGCCCGGCGCGCGGCTGGTGATCGACCTCAGTGGCGTGGAGTTCTTCGACTGCTCCGGGCTGCGGCTGCTGTACCGGGCCCGCTCGCGGGTGCTCGACAACAACGGCAGGCTGCTCCTGGTCTGCACCCACCCGCTCACCCTGCGGATCTTCCGGGTGACCGGCCTGGCCCGGCTGCTGCCCCCGCTGCCGTCGCTGGACGCGGCCCTGAGCCGGCCCGAGACCACGTCCGAGACGTTATGACCCCTCGCCATGAGGCGCGTCGAACAGGGCGCTGACCGACTCACCGTTGTGAATGCGCCGTACGGCCTCGGCGAGCGCGGGGGCGATGGACAGGATCCGCAGCTTGTCCGTGCGCTCCTCGGCGGGGACCGGCACCGTGTTGGTGCACACGATCTCCAGTACGTCGGGCTGCTCGCCGATCCTCTTGAGGGCACCGTCGGCGAACAGCCCGTGCGTGCACGCCACCCGGATCGAGCGCGGGCCCAACTCCCTCAGTCTGTCGAGCAGTTCAAGGACCGTGCTGCCCTTGGCGATCTCGTCGTCCAGCACGATGACGTCCCGTCCGGCGATCTCGCCGATCACGTCGCTGATGCTGACCCGGTCGTCGGCGAACCGCTGCTTGGCGCCCGCCGCCACCTGGGCGCCGATCATCCGGGCGAAGGCGGCCGCCTCCTTGGCGTTGCCGAGGTCCGGGGAGACCACGGTGGTGCGGGTCAGGTCGTACTGCCGGAAGTGCGCGGCCAGCTCGCGCAGCGCGTGCAGATGGTCGACGGGCACCGAGAAGAAGCCGTGCACCTGCGGGGAGTGCAGGGTCATGGCGAGGACCCGGCTCGCGCCGGCCGACACCATCAGGTCGGCGACGAGGCGTCCGCCGAGGGAGATCCGGGGCGCGTCCTTCTTGTCGGAGCGGGCGTAGGAGTAGTGCGGCATGACGACGGTGATCCGGCGCGCGGAGGCACCCCGGGCCGCGTCGCACATCAGCAGCAGCTCCACCAGGTGCTCCTGGACCGGCCTGACCAGCGGCTGGACGAGGAAGACGTCCCGCTCCCGGCAGTTGGCCTGAAGCTGCACCTCCAGGCAGTCGTTGGCGAACCGGCTGACCCGGGTCGGGCTGAGCGGCACCCCCAGATGCGCGCAGACCTCCGCCGCCAGCTCGGGGTGGGCGCTACCGCTGAACACGGCGATGTCTCGCACGGACCTGCTCCTCGGATGATCATCTCGGTTGCCGGGCTCATGCTACTGGCCCGCTCCCCGTCCACCCGGCCCCCGAATATTCGGTTGCGGTGCCCCGGTGGGCGGACGCCATCATGGCCACGTCCCGGTTCCCTCACGTCAGGATCCCCCGCATGCGCCGACTCCTCGAATCGACCCAGCGCCCCCTTCGGCCCACGGTTCTCGAGGACTCGACCCCGTATGCACACCCTGAACATCGGAATTCTGGCCCACGTCGACGCCGGTAAGACCAGCCTCACCGAGCGGCTGCTGTTCGACCACGGTGCGATCGACCGGCTCGGCAGCGTCGACACCGGCGACACCCGCACCGACGACGGCGCGATCGAACGGCAGCGTGGCATCACCATCCGCTCCGCGGTCGCCTCGTTCACCGTGGGCGACACCCGGATCAACCTCATCGACACCCCTGGGCACTCTGACTTCATCGCCGAGGTCGAGCGCGCCCTGGCGGTCCTCGACGGGGCCGTACTGCTGCTCTCGGCCGTGGAGGGCGTACAGGCACAGACCCGTGTGCTGATGCGGACCCTGCGCGGGCTACGGCTGCCCACGCTGATCTTCGTCAACAAGATCGACCGGGCGGGCGCCCGCGACGAGGGCCTGCTCGCCGACATCCGGCGCCGGCTCACGCCGTACGTCGCCCCGCTCACCGAGGTGAGGGGCATCGGCACGCCCGGTGCCGGGGTGACCGCCCTGCCCGAGGACAGCCGACTGGCCGAGGCTCTCGCCGAGGTCGATCCGGACCTGCTGGCGGCGGTCGTGGACGGTCCCGAGCCCACCCCGGACGACCTGCGCGAGTCCCTGGCCGCCCGCACGGCCGACGGCTCTTTCCACCCGCTGTTCCACGGCTCGGCCCTCGGCGGCCAGGGCGTCGCCGGCCTCGTCGAGGGCATGACCCGGCTGATCCCGCCCGCACCCGCGACACGCGAAGGCGAGCCACGCGGCACGGTGTTCGCCGTACGCCCCGGGACCGCCGGCGAGCGCGTCGCGTATCTGCGGCTGTACGACGGTGAGGTGACGGAGCGTCATCGCCTCACCTTCCTCAGGCGCGAGGCCGACGGCGTGACCAGCCGGATCTCCGGGCGGGTGACCCACCTCAGTGGTCCTCTCACCGCCGGGAACATCGCGTCGCTGACCTTCTCCCCCGGCCTCCGGGTGGGCGACCGCCTCGGCGAACCCACGGACCGGGCAGCGCGGTTCGCTCCCCCGACCCTGGAGACCCTGGTCACCGCCCGCCACCCCGAGCAGGCGTCCCGGCTGCGCTCGGCCCTGCTGGCCCTCGCCGACCAGGACCCCCTGATCCACGCCCGCCCCACGACCGGAGGCGCCACCACACTGCTTCTCTACGGCGAGGTCCAGATGGAGGTGCTCGCGGCGACGCTCGCCCAGGACTTCGGTGTCGAGGCGGACTTCGAGCCGGCCCGGGTCCGGTACCTGGAGCGGCCGCGCGGCACGGGGGAGGCGGGCGAAGAGAATCCCTGGCATCTCGGGACCCGCTACTGGGCGACGATCGGGCTGCGCGTCGAACCCGGCGAGCGTGGCTCCGGCGGGGTGTTCGCGTACGAGACCGAACTCGGCGCACTCCCCCGGGCGTTCCATCAGGCCATCGAGGAGACGGTCCACGCGAGCATGCGCACCGGTCTGCACGGAGCGACCGTGACCGACTACCGGGTCACTCTCGTCCGCTCCGGATTCGTCGCACCGCTCAGCACCGCCGCCGACTTCCGCGGACTCACGCCGATGGTGCTGCGGCGAGCCCTGGAGGGGGCGGGGACGCGACTGTTCGAGCCCTGCCACGCGTTCGAGGCGGAGGTGCCGCTGGACGCGCTGGCTCCCGTCACCGGGCACCTGGCCGCCGCCGGAGCCGAGTTCACGGGGACGACGGGCGGGCTCACGGCATGGGTGATCAGCGGTGGTCTCCCGGCCCGACGGGTGCGGGAGATCGAGCTGCGGCTGCCCGGGCTCACTCACGGTGAAGGGATGTGGTGGTCCAGGCCCTCGGGCGACCGTGAACTCAAGCCTCACTAGGAGTGCTCACCACGACACCGGCAACCGCCGCGGCCCCCGTGTCATCTGCCCCTCCCGCCACTCGATCGTCCCCGGTGTGAACTCGGCCCGCAGCCCCGGGAACCGGACCGCCAGCCGGTGCAGGGCCAGCCCCAGCTCCAGGCGGGCCAGCCATGCGCCCAGGCAGTGGTGGGGGCCGGCACCGAAGACCACGCTCGGGGTCGTCAGGGGCGCGAACAGGTCGGTCTCCTCGGGCTGCGGAAAGACCTCTTGATCCCGGTTCGCCGCGTTGGTCTGCACCGCCACCACCGCCCCCGCCGGAATCGTCACCCCGCCGACCTCGACGTCCTCGACGGCCCGGCGGATCAGCCCGGGCAGCACCCTGCCCTCGCTCAGCGGGATCGTGCGCAGGAGCTGTTCGACGGCGGTCTCGGCCGTCTCCTGGCTCTCGGCGAGGCCCGGCCAGGCCTGCCGACCGTCGGTGAGGAGGTGGACGACGATGTTGCCGAGGGCCGTCATCGTCGTCTCGTGTCCGGCGACGACCAGGCCCAGGACCAGGACGACCAGGCGCGGCTCCTCGATCCCGAGGTCGTCGCCGGCGCCGACCAGGGCGCTCACCAGGTCATCGCCCGGCTCCTTGCGCCGCTCGGCGACCAGTTCCGCGCAGAAGTGGCCGAACTCCCGCATGGCCGCGCCGACCTCCTCGGCGGTGTGCGCGCCGCCGGACAGGGCGTGGTCGGCCCAGTCGCGGATGTGCTCCCAGTCGGCGTGTTCCAGCCCCATCAGCCGGGAGATCACCGAGACCGGGAGGCGGCGGGTGAACCCCTCGACGATGTCGGCGGGCTGCGGCTGCCGGGCCAGGTCGTCGAGCAGGGACTCCACGACGGAGGCGGTCCAGGGCCGCCAGCGGGCGATCGCGCGCGGGGTGAAGGCCCGCTGGACGGTGCCCCTCAGCAGTTGGTGGGACGGGCCGTCCTGGTTGATGAGGCCGTCCGGGGAGTCCAGCAGGTTGGGTACGAGGAGCAGCGGCGGGGCATCCGCTTCCTGGAGGGACTTCCTGTTGAAGTGGGGGTCCATGAGTACCTGGCGCACGTCGGCGTAGCGGGTGACGAGCCACACCGGGGTGCCGGTGGCCAGGGTGGTGAGCCGGGGCGGGCCGTTCTCGGGCAGGGGGATGCGGTGCATGGGACGAAGGGCCCGGGACGTGCTGTCTGTGCTCATCCTGGTCTCCAGACACGCGGTACGCGGAGTTCTCCACGCTAGTGCGCGCCGCTGTGTCCCGGCAGTGTCCCAATCAGCCAACAAGACGGTCCCGCAGGGCTTTTGGGTGTCATCCGTGGGCATCCGTGCACTAGGAAGGAGGGCCGTCGCATGACGACTCCCATCAGGCGCGTGTCCGGGCGCATGCCCGGCTGGGCGAAGATACTGACCGCCGTCGTGGTGGTGCTCGTGGTGTTCTTCGCCGGTATCCGGCTCAGTGTGATCCCCGGCCTCAAGGACCTGTTCGGCACGGAGACCCACGACCGTACGGGCCCCGCACTTCTGGAGTCCATCCAGGACATCAGCCGCTACGACGCCGCCTCCGGCAATTTCCAGGTCGTCGTGGACCTGGAGAAGGACACAAAGTTCCTGCCCGACGCGATCCGCGGCTCCCGCACCCTGTACGTGGGGGCGGGCGCCGTCGACGCCTACGTCGACCTCGGCAAGGTCGCCAAGAACGACGTGACGGTCAACGAGGACCGCACGGCCGCCACCCTCCGTCTGCCGCACGCCCAGCTCGGCAAGGCCACGCTGGACGCCGACCGCTCCTACGCGGTCTCCAAGCAGCGCGGTCTGCTCGACCGGCTCGGCGACTTCTTCTCCGACAACCCCAACAGCGAACAGGCCGTGCAGAAGCTGGCGGTGAAGCACATCACCGAGGCGGCGAAGGAGAGCGAGCTGACCAAGCGGGCCGAGACCAACACCACCAACATGCTCAAGGGCCTGCTGAACTCCCTCGGCTTCAAGAAGGTCGAGGTCACCTACGGCACCTGATCAGCCGCCGGGCATGCCCGGCAGGGTGAGGGCGCCGAGCACGGTGGTGCCGACCAGCACCCAGGCCACGTAGTCGCCGACGTGCCCGGACTGCAGGCGCCGCAGGGGAAGCGCCCGGTCCGGTGCGGCGAACGGCTTCGGGCGGGTGACGGCGAGGAGGGCGAGGACCCCGGCCAGCAGGGTCGAGACCAGGCCCAGCAGGGCTCCGGCCGGGGTCCAGTGCACGGAGGCGGACACACCGGCGGATCCGGTCTCGTTCACGGAGTGCGCGACCGCCTCCGCGAAACCGGGGGCCACGCCGACGGCGAGGGCCCCGGCGAGCAACACGGCGGGCACCGCGGTCATGGTGTCCGGGATCCGGCTGAGCCGGTGCCGGGTCTCCGGCCGCTCGCCGGAGCCGGTCGTCTCGTACCCGGAACCGGCCTCGGGCCGGGGGCCGAGGCCCCAGAACACCCGGGCGGCGACCCGCAGGACGGCCGCGGCGGTCACCGCGCTCGCCGCCACGTAGAGCACGGTGAGCGGCCCGCCCACGGCCTCCTCGGTGACGGACTTGCCGAGGGCCGTGCCGAAGGGCGGCAGACCGGCGAGGCCGAGCGCGCCGAGGACGAAGAGCACGGCGACACCCTTGAGCTCGCGGGCCCTGCCGTGCAGGGCGTGTTCGTCGACGCTGCCGTAGCGGTCGAGGAGGATGCCGGTGCACGCGAACAGGGCCGCCTTCACTCCGGCGTGGCCGAGGACGTACAGGGCGATCCCGTCGTCGGCCTCGGGCTTCAGGAATCCGATGCCGATGAGGAAGAGCCCGGTGTGGGCGACCGTCGAGTAGGCCAGCAGCCGTTTGATGTGCCGCTGGTACCAGCACATCACCGCGCCGATCACGGCCGTCAGCGCGCCCAGCACCACGAGGGCCCGCTCGAACTCAGGGGCCGGGACGCCGCCGGGTCCGGAGAAGACCGTGCCGTACACGCGCCAGACGCCGAAGGTGCCGAGTTCGACCATGACACCCGAGAGCAGCATGCACACGGGGGTGGGGGCGACGGCGTGCGCGTCGGGCAGCCAGAAGTGGAAGGGCACGGCGGCCCCCTTGACCAGCAGCGCGGTCATGACCAGGACGAACGCGGCGAGGACCAGGGCGTCGGGGCGGCCGTGCGCGTCCAGTCCCCGGCCGATCTGGTGCATGCCCAGCTCGCCGGTACGCGCGTACAGCAGCCCGATGCCCATGAGCATGGCGTACGCGCCGAGCGAGGTGACGACGCCGAAGGTCAGCGCGCCCTGCACGGCTCTGGCCTCCTCGACCCGGTGGCCGGTGAGGGCGTACGCCACGACGCTCATGAGCTCGAACCACACGAACGCGTTGAACAGGTCGCCCGCGATCGCGAACCCGCACATGCCGCCCTGGAACAGCAGCAGGAGCGCGGGGAAGGACCCGGCGTGGCCACTGGGCGGTTCGTCGAAGTAGTGCCAGGAGTACGCCAGGGCCGCCAGGGTGAGCAGGGAGGCGAGCGCGGCCATGCCGAGGCCGGGCCCGTCGCCGAGCAGGACGATGCCGACGCTGTGTCCGTCCGCGGGGGTCCAGCCGCCGGACCACTCCAGGAAGGGCGGCGAGGAGTTCAGCAGGAGGACGAGGGCGAGGGCGGCCGTCCCCGCGGAGACCGCGCAGCCGACGGTCTCGGCGACCGGCCGGGGCACCAGCCGGCCGCCGGCGACCAGCAGGGCGGCTCCGAGCAGCGGTACGGCCACCAGCAGGGGCAGCAGGTCGTCCATCAGCCGCGCAGCTCGGAGAGTTCGTCGGGGTCGACGGTGCCGTGCCGTTTGGAGATCTGCACGACGAGGGCGAGCAGCAGGGCGGTGACGGTGGCGCCGACGACGACGTCGGTCAGGGTCAGGGCCTGCACGACCGGGTCGACGACCGGGCGCGAGCCGGGTTTCAGGTCCGAGAAGACGGGGGCGGTGGCGCCGTCGCGGTAGCCCACGGCCAGCAGCAGGACGTAGGTGCCGGCCTGGCACACGGACAGGCAGCCGACGGCGTGGATCAGGTCGCGGCTGGTGGCGAGCCCGTAGCAGCCGGTCAGGAAGACCCACCCGGCGACCAGATAGGGAAAGACGTCCATCACTTCCCGTTCCCCTCCTCGATCTCGACGGTCTGGTCCAGGAAGCGGGCGAGCAGGACGACGACCGCACAGGCCACCTCCATGCCGACGGCCGCGTTCAGCAGGGGGACGGTGCCGCCGG
The DNA here is from genome assembly GCF_040606035.1 of Streptomyces sp. NPDC005483. Taxonomy (NCBI): domain Bacteria; kingdom Bacillati; phylum Actinomycetota; class Actinomycetes; order Kitasatosporales; family Streptomycetaceae; genus Streptomyces; species Streptomyces sp. NPDC005483. The sequence continues at coordinate 77,297 of NZ_JBEXEA010000007.1, read as the reverse complement.
AGGACAGCGTGTTGAAGGTGCCGTACGGCAGCACCGTGTTGGCGAGGAAGGCCGTACCGCCGATCAGCCCGGCGAGGCCGGTGACGACGTAGGCGGAGGTCGCGATCGCGTCGCCGGTCTCGTACAGGGCGACCGGCCGGACGCGTTCCAGGGCGCGGTAGTCGGCGCCCAGGTAGAGCAGGTGCAGGGAGGTCGCGGCGACCACCCCGCCCTGGAAGCCGCCGCCGGGGCTGAGCTGCCCGTGGGCGATCACGTAGAGGCCGGTGAGCAGGGCGACCGGGAGCACGAGGAGGGCGTAGCAGCGGACCGGGCGGGCGACCGTCCCCGCGGCCGGGCGGTCGCGGTGTTCGTCGTGGGTCTGGCGCAGCAGGATCACGCAGCCGATGACGGCCGCGAAGAGGATGGTCATCTCGCCGAGGGTGTCGAAGGCGCGCTGGTCGAAGTTGACGGAGGCGATGACGTTGGCGGTGCGCCGGGCCAGCGAGGCGTGGACGGCGCGGTCGCCGTAGGGGTGGCGGTCGCCGCCGAAGGCGGGCAGGTCGAGAGCGGCGGCCACGAAGAGCGCGGCCAGACCCGCGCCGCCCACCGCGAGGAGCCACAACCGGGCGCGCCCGCTCACCGGCGGTGCCCTTCCTTCTTCCCGCGCCGCCTGACCTTGTGGACGGCGAGCAGCAGCAACAGCGGGGTGAGGGCGGAGCCCACGGCCAGCTGGGACAGAGCCACGTCGGGTGCCTGGAGCACGGTGAACAGGACCGCGAGGACCACGCCGAGCACGGACAGGACCAGGGCCTGGCGTACGGGGTCACGGCTGGCCACCGCCGCGGTCGCGGAGAGGGCGACCAGGAGCAGTGCGACGACGATCACCGCGTCAGCCACGGCGGACCTCCGGATACCCGCCGGACAGGGCGCGTGAGGCGACGACGTTCCCGCCGATCAGCAGGGCTCCGACGACCAGCAGCTTGGCCATCGCCCGGCTCGGTCCAGCGGCGATGCACAGCGCGGGTACGACCACTGCGCCGACCGCGGCGGCCGCGTAGGTCAGGCCCCAGGCGCTCGGCGGGTCGTCGGCCAGTTCGTCGGCGAGCAGCCGGGCGAAGACGAGGGTGCCGACCGGGCCCAGCAGGGCGAGGACGAGGGCGAGATCGACGTAGGAGGGACGGTCGTAGCCCTGGGAGAGCAGCAGGAGGGCGGGACACGCGAAGGCGGTGCACAGGTTCTGTGCCACGACCCGGCGCCTGAGCGGGCCGGTCGCGACGCCCCACACGGTGGCTCCCACTCCCCCGCCGAGGGTGACGGCCGCCGCGAGGATCCAGCCGTTCACGGTCCGGTCACCGCCCGGCGGGCGGCTCGGGCAGCGAGTGCGCCGAGGCAGGCGGCGCCCGCGCCGACCGCGAGTTCCAGGGTGTCCACGGTGCTGATGAACACGAGCCAGAGGACGGCGAGCGCGGCCCACCAGCCGAGGAGTTCCGCCGCGGCGAGGAGTGTCGTACGCCCGTTCATGCGCCACCTCCTCGTGACCGCGGCCTGAGAACGCTGCTCGCGCGCCATCCAAACATCGGCCTGGGGCGTGCGAGGGCGACGCGCGCGGTACTCAGCCCGGAGTGCCCCGACCGTACGAAGGGAAACCGGGAGCAGGTTGGCGCACAGCGGCATTCTCGGATCGTTCGGGGGTAATCGCCTTGCGACACAGGGAAGTTGCAGACTGGAGGACTCAATGGCCTGGGCGCTCTCACGTTCGCGAGCGGGGTCGGACGCCGGCACCGCCAAGACCGAGCGCGCGGCGAAACCCGCCCGCCCCCGGCGCGATCCGCTCTCTCTCGTCGTCCGTTTCGTGGCGATGGTGTTCGCGTTCGCGTTCATGGTGGCGTTCGCGGTCGTGCTGGCCCGGCTGACCCTCGAACCCTCCCCCGCGTCGGTGGATCTGACGCACACCAATCTCCACCCCGGCGCCTCCCTCAAGGCCTACCTGGACCAGCCCGAGATGCGCGACGCCTTCAAGCAGATCGGCGGGAACATCCTGCTGGGCGTCCCGTTCGGTGTCCTGGTTCCGATCATCGCCCCGAAGACCCGTGGACTGCTGCGGATCCTGCTGCTGACGGCCGTGGTGATGCTGCTGGTCGAGTTCGCGCAGGGTGCGCTGGTGGAGGGGCGGGCCTTCGACATCGACGACGTCATCCTCAACACGACCGGCGCCCTCATCGGCTATCTGCTCCTGGGGCGGCGGCTGAGCCGGGCGGTGCACAAGCCGAAGAAGAAGGCGTAGGGAGTCCGGGCTTCCGTCAACTTCTGGTCCGTACCAAAGTATTGACGACCCCTTAACTCACTCCTTAAATCAAGAGGCGACACCTTCACCCCCCACTCGAAGGATGAGCCGTGGCCGCCTCACGCCTGCTGCGCGGATGTCTCCTCGCCGCGCTGTCGTCCGTCCTCCTCGCCTCCGGCACCGCGCACGCGGATCCGCCCGCCGTCACCGCCGTCACCGCCGCCGCGGTGACGTTCTCCGACACCTTCGACGGGCCCGCCGGAGCCGCGGTCGACTCCTCGAAGTGGCAGACCGAGACCGGCGACAACGTCAACAACCACGAGCGGCAGTACTACACCTCGGGCAACAAGAATGCCGCCCTCGACGGCCAGGGCCACCTCGTGATCACGGCCCGGCGCGAGAACCCGGCCAACTACCAGTGCTGGTACGGCACCTGCCAGTACACCTCGGCCCGGCTGAACACCTCCGGGAGGTTCACGGCACAGTACGGACACGTCGAGGCGCGGATGAAGATTCCGCGCGGGCAGGGCATGTGGCCCGCGTTCTGGATGCTCGGCACGCCCGTCAACTGGCCGGACTCGGGCGAGATCGACGTCATGGAGAACGTCGGCTTCGAGCCCTCGACCGTGCACGGCACCCTCCACGGCCCCGGCTACTCCGGCTCGGGCGGCATCGGCGCCGGCTACTCCCTGCCGAACGGCCAGGCCTTCGCGGACGCCTTCCACACCTTCGCCGTCGACTGGGCGCCCGACTCGATCACCTGGTCCGTGGACGGGACCGTCTACCAGCGGCGCACCCCCGCCGACCTGGGCGGCCGCACCTGGGTCTTCAACAAGCCGTTCTTCCTGATCCTCAACCTCGCGGTCGGCGGCTACTGGCCCGGCGACCCGGACGGCTCCACGGCCTTCCCGCAGCAGCTCGTGGTGGACCACGTGTCGGTGACCACCGGCGACACGGCCACCGGGGCGGCGATCCGGGGCCTGGCGGGCAAGTGCGTGGACGTGGCCGGGGCGAACCCCGCTAACGGGACCGCCGTACAGCTCTACGACTGCAACGGCACCGCCGCCCAGCAGTGGACCGTCGGCTCGGACGGCACGATCCGCGCGCTCGGCAAGTGCCTGGACGCGACGGGCGGCGGCACCGCGGACGGGACGGCGGTCCAGCTCTACGACTGCAACGGTTCCGGGGCCCAGCGCTGGACCGTCACGGGCGCACGCGACATCGTCAACCCGCAGGCCGACAAGTGCCTCGACGTGACCGGCAACAGCTCGGCCAACGGCACCCGGCTGCAGCTGTGGACCTGCACGGGCGGCGCGAACCAGAAGTGGACCGTCGGCTGAGCCTGCGGGTCAGTGCCGGGTCCAGGTGAACTTGTCGCCGCCCACCCAGCGGACCACGTCCGGGTCGTCCAGGTCGTGGACCGTGATGCCGAAGGCGGCGGCCGCCTCCAGGACGTCGGTGACGGCCCTGGCCTCGCCGACCACCTCGCCGTCGATCTCCACGATCCGGAACGGCGGTGTGGTCGGCTGGACCCCGAGCACGATGATCCGCGGCTGGGCGATGTGCGGGCTCGCGATTTCGGTCATGGAACGAGCGTAGAACGCATCCCGCGGGAGGGAGAGGCGGGCGTGATCCGCCGAGCAGGGTGGGGACGGCCGCCTCGACCGTGGAGCCGGGGCGCGACCCACGGTCGGCCGTCCACATGTACGTCCGCGCCCGGCCGGTGACGCCCGTCCGGTCGGCCCTTGCTCAAGGCCGCCGCCACGCGTCGTCCCCGAGGTGCGAGCCGGCCTGTGGGCCCATGCGGAGCATCCCGCCGTCGACGCTCCAGGACGCTCCGGTGACGTAGGTGGCCTCGGGTCCGGCCAGGAAGGCGATCACGGCGGCGACCTCGCGGGCGTCACCCGGCCGACCCAGCGGGACGCCGGGGCGCTCCACGGTGTGGACGTCGGTGTCCTCCTGGCCCGTCATCGGGGTGGCGATCTCGCCGGGCGCGACCGCGTTGACGGTGATGCCGTGCTCGGCGAGTTCCAGGGCCATGACCTGGGTGAGCAGTCCCAGGCCGCCCTTGGCCGCGCAGTAGGGGGCCGCGCCGACCCGGGGCTGGTGCTCGTGGACCGAGGTCACGTTGACGATCCGGCCGCCGGAGCCCTGCCGGATCATGTGGCGGGCGGCCCGCTGTCCGCACAGGAAGGGACCGACCAGGTCGACGTCGAGGACCTCGCGGACGGTCTCCAGCTCCAGGTCGAGGAGGGGCGTCATGGTGCCGGTGCCCGAGTTGTTGACCAGGACGTCGAGACGGCCGAGCCGGTCGCACAGCTCGTCGACGGTGTCGGCGGCGGCGGGCAGTTGGGTGAGGTCCATCTGAGCCACGGCCGCGCGCTGTCCGAGGGCACGGACCTCCTCGGCGGTCCCCTCGGCGCCCTTCAGGTCGCTGTGCCACGTGATGCCGATGTCCATCCCCTCCCGGGCCAGCCGTACGGCGGTGGCCCGGCCGATGCCGGAGTCGGCGCCGGTGATCACGGCCACCTTGCTGCGGGGTGAGGTGGGGGCGGACATCTCGGCCTCCTCGGGGGCGGGGTGTCGTCGGGACTACCAGCCGGACCTCCGGCGTTCGAGGGACCTCCGACGAGGCATCGCAGTACCCGGCGGCGAACCCGGCAAACCGCTCGCCCGTCGTGCGGCCCCCGGGCGCCTGGGGAACTCTGGAGGAGGAGGTGGCCATGGATCCCGTCGAGGCCCTGGAACGGATCGCCTTCCTGCTGGAGCGGTCCCTGGCACCGACGTACCGCGTCCGTGCCTTCCGTACGGCGGCCCGGGTGCTGGCCGAGCTGCCCGCGGACGAGGTGCGCGAACGGGCGGAGGCCGGGTCGCTGGAGTCGCTGAAGGGGATCGGCCCGAAGACGGCCCAGGTGGTGCGCGAGGCGCTGGGCGGGGGTGTGCCGGGCTACCTGGAGAAGCTGGAGGCGGAGTCCACCGCGCCCCGGGACCGGGCCGGCGAGAAGCTGCGAGCGCTTCTTCGCGGCGACTGCCATCTGCACTCCGACTGGTCGGACGGCGGCAGCCCGATCGAGGAGATGGGCCGGACCGCGGCGGAGCTCGGCCACCAGTGGGCGGTGCTGACCGACCACTCGCCGCGGCTGACCGTGGCCCGGGGGCTGTCCCCGGAGCGGCTGCGGCAGCAGCTGGACGTGGTGGCGGCGCTGAACGAGACCTGGGCGCCGTTCCGGCTGCTCACCGGCATCGAGTGCGACATCCTCGACGACGGCTCCCTGGACCAGGAACCCGCCCTCCTGGACCGCCTGGACGTCGTCGTCGTGTCCGTCCACTCCAAGCTGCGCATGGACGCCCGCTCGATGACCCGGCGCATGGTGGCCGCCGTACGGAATCCGCACGCGGACGTCCTCGGGCACTGCACGGGACGGCTGGTGACCGGGCGCGGGCGGCCCGAGTCGGAGTTCGACGCGGACGAGGTGTTCGCCGCCTGCGCCGAGTCGGGCACGGCGGTGGAGATCAACAGCCGCCCTGAGCGTCTCGACCCGCCGCGCCGGCTGCTGCGCCAGGCGGTCGAGGCGGGCGTGCTGTTCTCCGTCGACACGGACGCGCACGCGCCCGGCCAGCTCGACTGGCAGATCCTCGGCTGCGCACGGGCGGAGGAGTGCGGGGTGCCGGCCGGGCGGATCGTGACGACATGGGCTCTGGAGGAGCTGCTGGCCTGGTCCCGGGAAGGGCGGGTGCCGGCCCGAGTGGCGGGCGCCTGAGGTGGTACCCGTGCGATCCGACAGGAAAGGAGCGGTCCATGGAACGGGCGGCAGTGTTCGACGTCGACGGCACCCTCGTCGACACCAACCACCTGCATGTGACGACCTGGTGGGAGGCGCTGCGGCAGGTGGGCCACCGGGTGCCCATGCACGCCGTCCACCGGGCCATCGGGCTCGGCTCCGAAGACCTCGTCGCGCATCTCCTCGGCGACGACCGCGACAAGGACCGGGACGCCGAGCTCAGCGCCGCCCACAAGGCCCTGTACGGGCAGTACTTCGACCGGCTCCCCGCTCTCCGGGACGCGGGCCGGCTGCTGCGGCATCTCGACCACGAGGGCTGGCGGGTCGTGCTCGCCACCTCCGCGGGCAGCGCGGAGCTGTCGGCGCTGCGCCGGGCGATCGACGCGGACGACGCGATCATGGCCACCGCGAGCGCCGACGACGTCGAGGAGGGCAAGCCCGCCCCCGAGCCCGTCGAGCACGCGCTGGAGCTGGCCGGGGTGCCCGCCGAGCGCGCGGTCCTCGTCGGCGACACCGTCTGGGACATGCAGGCCGGCAGCCGGGCGGGCGTGCGCTGCGTCGGCGTCCTGTGCGGCGGCATCCCGCGCGCCGACCTGGAGAAGGCGGGCGCGCAGGCGATCTACGACGATCCGGCCCACCTGCTGGCATCCCTTGCGGACAGTCCCCTGGCATGACCTGCTCCACCTCGCGGAACCCACAGCGGATGACTGGTGTGACACAAGCCCTGCTCCGACAGCCCCGTCCGACGCAAGCCCTGCGGCACGAAGCCACCGCCGTGGGCCGGGCCGTCCGCGCCGCCTGGCGCGGGCCGGGGCGGGAGCGCGACCTGGTCGTGCAGTCGATCAAGGCCTCGGTGGCCGCGATCCTGGCCTGGCTCGTGGCGGGCGTGTGGATGGGCGATCCGATGGCCCTGATGGCGCCCTGGGTGGCGGTGGTGCTGATGCAGGCCACCGTGTACAGCTCGCTGATGCAGGCCGTGCGGCAGCTGGCGGCGATCTGCTGCGGGGCCGTGCTGGCGTCGGTGGCGCTGGCCGTCACCGGGAGCACGCTGGGCGCCGTGGCCCTGTCCGTGCCGCTGCTGGTGCTCCTCGCGAACTGGCCGCGCTTCGGCGACCAGGGGATCTACGGCGCGACGACCGCGCTGTTCACCCTCGCCACCAGCTCCGCCGGGGCGTCCGCCGTCGGCCACCGGGTGGGACAGGCCGCGCTCGGCGCGGTCATCGGTCTCGCCCTCAACGCGTTCGTGTTTCCGCCGATCCATCTGCGGGACGTACGGGAGAACCTCGGGGCGCTGGCCCGGGAGGCGGGCGACACCCTGCACAAGGTGGCCGGTGACCTGCGGGACGGCGAGTGGGACACCCAGGGCTGGTCGCATGCCTCGGCCCGGCTGGAACGCCGCCTCGAGGCGCTACGGTCCGCCCGCGGCTGGAGCCGGGAGAGCCTGCGGCTGACCGCCGCCCCGCTGCGTGCCGTACGGCGGCCTCCCGCGTCGCTGCCTCCGGAGCAGGACGACGAGCGCTGGAGCCGTGTCACCGGGCACATCCGCTCGCTGACCCGTACCCTGGCCGTGGCCGCCGACGACGACCGGGCGCCCGCCCCGCCGCCCGGGCCGGTACTGGACACGTACGCCGACCTCCTCCAGCTGATCGGCGACGCCTGCCACGCGGAGAGCGCGCGGCTGCTGGCGGCCGGCGGCGAGGGCCGCCCGGACGACCACGCCCGGTCGGCGATGCGGGAACTGCGCGGGCAGCTCCAGGACGGCCTGCGGGAGCACGCCGGGCAGGGGGCCGAGGGCACGACCGTGCTGGGGACCTTGCTGCTGCAGGCCGAGAACCTGTGGAGCGAGACCGTTCCGACCGGTCGGCACGGGTGACGCAGCTCACCCCGAAACGCCCCGAACGGTGGAACACCACAGGGTCGTTGCCCGTTGAACAGACCGTGGGTATGGATGGGACAGTGTCCCCGGGCCTCACCTTTTGCCCACAGGGACGATCGTTCGGCTGAAGCCCTGTGGAGCCTTTCGCCGAGAGGCGACCGCCATCCATACCCACCACTTGACCGCCCCGACCGTGATTCCCCCGTCCGGTCGGGGCTTCCTTCTGTCCGCGCCCGGCGACGCTGGGCGTTCCCGCTTGACTTCGAGCGCACTCCAATTCGTAGCGTTCCCGTCATGAGCACTGCACAGCACAAGATCGGTTCGGGGTTCGGCGCCCACAGCACGGCCGACGACGTCCTCGCGGGCGCCGACCTGTCCGGAAAGCTCGCGATCGTCACCGGCGGATACTCGGGGCTCGGTCTGGAGACCACCCGGGCGCTCACGAAGGCGGGCGCCCGGGTCGTCGTCCCGGCCCGGCGTCCCGACACCGCCTGGAAGGCCCTGGCCGGCCTGGAGGGCGTGGAACTGGACGAGCTCGACCTCGGTGACCTGGACAGCGTGCGCGCCTTCGCCGAGCGCTTCCTCGACTCGGGCCGCACGGTCGACTACGTCATCGACAGCGCCGGGATCATGGCCTGCCCGGAGACCCGGGTCGGGCCGGGCTGGGAGGCGCAGTTCGCGACCAACCACCTCGGTCACTTCGCGCTGGTCAACCGGCTGTGGCCGGCCATCGAGCCGGGCGGCGCCCGCGTGGTCTCGGTGTCCTCGCGCGCCCACCACTTCTCCGGCATGCGCTGGGACGACGTCCACTGGCGCACCGGCTACGACAAGTGGCAGGCCTACGGCCAGGCCAAGACGGCGAACGTCCTGTTCGCCGTCCACCTCGACAAGCTCGGCGCCGACCGCGGGGTGCGGGCCTTCTCGCTCCACCCGGGCGGCATCATCACCCCGTTGCAGCGCCACCTGCCCAAGGCGGAGATGGTGGAGCGCGGCTGGATCGACGAGCAGGGCAACGTGCTCAACCCCTCGGGCTTCAAGAGCCCTGAGGAGGGCGCGGCCACACAGGTGTGGGCGGCGACCTCGCCCCAGCTGGCCGGGATGGGCGGCGTCTACCTGGAGGACTGCGACATCGCCGAGCCCGCCGTCGAGGGCGACGCGAGCGGCGGTGTCCAGGCCTGGGCGACCGACCCGGAGCAGGCGGAGCGCCTGTGGACGCTGTCGGCGGAGCTCACGGGCGTGAACGCGTTCGCGTGAACCGGCGGCTCCGAGGCCGCCGGTGGCTGGAGCTGCGTGAGCGACTGCAGGCGGCTCGAGAAGCCGGGGCTGGTGGTAGCGACCGCAGTCGCCGCCGGTGGGCATCACGGCCGCAGCGTCTACAGGCCACTCCGGAGGCTGCCGGTGGTCGTGGCAGCCTCAGCAGCCGTCTTCGTCACCGCGCCCTCTCGAGTTCCTGCGGCCCGTACAGCGCGGCGGGCGCCCCCGTCTGCAGGGCCCAGTAGCGGTCGCCGTAGGACCAGTGCCACCACTCGGTCGGGTAGTTGACCAGGCCCGCCGCGCTCAGTGCCGCGCCCAGCACGGCGCGGTTGGTCTTCGCCTCCTCGGTGATGTTGCCGGCGCCCGTGCAGCAGGCGCCGTCGCTCTCCTCGGGGCTGGCGTTCATGGCGGTGCCCAGGTCGAGTTCGCGGCCGTCGGCGTCGGTGAGGGTGAGGTCGACGGCCGCGCCGGCGCTGTGCGGGGCTATCTCGGGCGGGGAGACATAGCGGCTGGCCGCGGTGCGGATCCGGTCGGCGGACCAGTCGGGGTGGGCGGCACGCAGTTCGTCGGCGTACCGCTCGAAGTAGTGCCGCTGGAGCGCGGGCGGCCGGTATCCCTCCACGAAGAGCAGGCGCAGGCCGTCGGGCAGCAGGGCCTGCGCCTGGAGCAGCCGGTCGAGGACACCCTGGCGCAGATGGACCTCGGCGCCCAGGGAGTCCTCGTGCTTGCGGTCGTCGACGCGGAGACGCGCGCGGACGTCGACGAGGGGTTCGCCGTTCTCCTCGACGGGGACGGCGGCGACACGGGCGTCGGACATCAGGATGATCTCGCTCATGCGGCGATCATCTCGTGGCCGCGGACCGTGCCGTGCACCGCGTGCATCGCCGGGGGCCGGGTACTCGGGCGGTTCCCCGCCCCAGCGGCCCGAAGGAGCCGAAGGTGAGCACTTCAACCGGCAGCAGGATCGTGGTCACGGGCGCCACCGGCAACGTGGGAACCAGCGTGGTGCGCCTTCTCTCCGAGGATCCGGAGGTCGGCTCCGTGCGGGGCCTGGCCCGGCGGATCCCGGACTGGTCGCCCGCGCGGACGGAGTGGTCCGCGGTCGACCTGTCATCGGAACGGACCGATCTGACCGAGGAGTTCGCCGGCGCCGACGCGGTGGTCCATCTGGCGTGGGCGTTCCAGCCGACGCACGACCCGGCGGTGACCTGGCGCACCAACGTGCTCGGCTCGATCCGGGTGTTCGAGGCGGTGGCGGCGGCCAAGGTGCCGGCGCTGGTGCACGCGTCCTCCGTGGGCGCCTACTCCCCCGGTCCCAAGGATTACGCGGTGGACGAGTCGTGGCCGACGCACGGCTGGCCGGACGCCGCGTACTGCCGGGAGAAGGCGTATCTGGAGCGCGCCCTGGACACCTTCGAGCGCGACCACCCGGCCGTCCGGGTCGTACGGATGCGTCCGGCGTTCCTCTTCAAGCGGGAGTCGGCGAGCGAGCAGCGCCGCATCTTCGGCGGCCGGTTCCTGCCGGGCCAGCTGGCCCGGCCCGACCTGCTGCCCTTCCTCCCCGACATTCCCGGTCTGCGCGTGCAGGCGCTGCACACCGACGACGCCGCCCGGGCCTATCGGCTCGCGGTGCACTCGGACGTGCGGGGCGCCTTCAACCTGGCGGGCGAGCCGCCGGTGGACGCCGAGCTGCTGGCCGGGCTGCTCGGCGCCCGTCCCGTACGGCTGCCCCGCACCGCGGCCCGCTCGGCGATCGCGGCCGCGTGGGGCCTGCATCTGCTGCCCGCGTCCCCGCACCTGTTCGACGCGGTCCTGCGACTGCCGCTGATGGACTGCACGCGTGCGCGTACGGAACTCGGCTGGCATCCGGAGCACACCGCGACCGAGGTCCTGGAGGAGTTCCTGCACGGGATGCAGCAGGGTGCGGGGGCGCGGACCGAGCCGATGAAGGGCCGCAAGGTCGGCTGACCGGCTCTGGTGATCCGGGCGTCAGCCGGAGGACTCCTCGGCTCCCGGGTGCTCGGGGTGCACGGTGTCCGACCGCGGCGCTCCCTGCCGGGCGGTCCCCGCCTCGTCGGTGTCCGGGACGTCCTCGGGCTCGTCGTCGCCGGGCTCCCGGTCCGGGACGGTGGCGACCTCCCAGGGGTCCTCGCCGTCGCCCGCCTGCTGGTCCGGCAGATCCCGCGGGACGGGATGGCCGTTCTCGCCCGGTCCTTCGTTGCGGTGGTCCACGGCGTCCTCCGTTCGTGTTGATGGCGGGAGCGCGAGTACCTCCGCGCAGGTCGGCGAAACGTCAGTGCGGGGCGCGCTCCTCCAGGGCGGTCCGCCAGGCAGGGGCCGGTCCCTCGGGCGCGGGTTCGGGGCGCCGGCCGCCGCGGGCGAAGAAGTCGGCGAGCGGGAGGATGGCCGCGCCTACGGTGACCGCGTCGGGCCCGAGGCGGCCGAGGTCGACGGTGACCTTCTCGGCCGGGTACCTGAGCGCGTACGCCGTCGCGTGGCGCCGTACGGCGGGCAGGAACCGTTCGCCGAGCTGGAGCCCGGCCCAGCCTCCGACGATGATCCGCTCGGGTTGGAAGAGGTTGATCAGGTCGGACAGGCCGGCGCCGAGGTACTCGGCGGTCTCCTCCAGGACGGCGAGCGCCACGGGGTCCGCCGGGGTGCCGTCGGCCGGGTGGGCGGCGGCGAGCATGGCGGTCAGCGCGCTCTCCTCGTCGACGCCCTCGGGGGGCCGGCCGCCCTCCTCACGCCAGCGTTCCAGCAGGGACTCGGCGCCCGCGTAGGCCTCCAGGCAGCCGAGGGCACCGCAGCGGCAGCGGCGCCCCCTGACCCGTACGGTCAGATGCCCCCACTCGACCGCCCGGCCGTGCTCCACCTCGGGCGTCACCAGACAGGCGCCGACGCCGGAGCCGAACAGGACCACTACGGCGCTGCGGGCACCGCGGCCGCCGCCGAACCACATCTCGGCCTGGCCGAGGGTCTTGGCGCCGTTGTCGATGAAGTACCGGACGCTGCCGGGCAGCGGGGAGCCGGTGCGCAGCAGTGCCTCCAGCGGGACGGCGTCCCAGCCGATGGTCTGCCCGTGCACGACCGCCCCGCTCTCGGGCGTGTACGCGACGATGCCGGGCACGCCGATGCCGACGCCGAGCAGCGCCTCGGGCTCGATCCCGGTACCGGTGAGCACCTCGGCGATGCCGTCGCGGATGTGCCCGACGATGGCCTCGACGTCGTAGCTCCGCTGGGTCAACGGCCGTTCCGCGCGGGCGAGTTCGGTGAGGGTCAGGTCGAACAGCTCGACCCGCACCCGGGTCTCGCCGACGTCGACGCCGATCATGTGGCCGCTGCCGGGCGCCACCCGCAGCAGGGTGCGGGGGCGTCCGCCGTCGGAGTCGACGCTGCCCGCCTCCTCCAGCAGGCCGTCGGCCACCAGGTCGGCGACGACGTTGCTGACCGAGCCGGAGCTCAGTCCGGTGACCGGACCGAGCTCGAAGCGGCTGAGGGGTCCGTCGAAGTAGAGGTGCTGCAGTACGGCCGTGCGGTTGGCGCGTCTGAGGTCACGTACGGTGCGTCCGCTCAAGGGTGTTCAGGCTCCCGTGACCCGGGCAAGGGCCTCGATCTCGTCCAGGGCGGCGACGAGTTCCGGTGCCACCGCCGACTGGACCCAGCGTTCTTTCTCGTCGTCGACCGCCCGTGGGACCGTCTCGGTGAGCATGATCAGGTAGAGGTAGGCGCGGTAGAGGGCCAGGCGTACCCGGGCCGGTGCGTCGAACTCGGCCCCGCCGCCCGCCTCCCGGTAGCCCGCGAGGAACGGTTCGTCCTTCTTGATGTCGCCGAGCAGCGCCAGGGAGACGAAGTCGGCGAGGGGGTCGCCCCACAACATGCGCTCCCCGTCGATGAGCCCGCCGATGCGGAGCTCGCCGTCCGCCGGACGGTCCAGCAGGATGTTCCCGTCCCACAGGTCGAAGTGGACCAGGGCGGGTACGGTGACCTCGTCGAGGGCCGGGAAACCGGCCGCCAGTGCGCTCGCCACCTGGTCGACGGACCGGGGCAGCCGTGCTCCGTAGTCCCGGGCGTCGTCCAGGACGGCCTCGGTCATGGCCGTGAACGCGGTCCGCCAGTCGGGGGCGAGCGGACCGAGGGCGCCGGAGGGGTAGCCGAAGCCCGGCCCGGTCACCGTGTGCAACCGGGCCACCTGGCGGCCCAACTCCCTTCGCAGCGGCGGCCGTTCGTCTTCCTTCACCGATCCGTCCCAGGGCTCGCCGGGGCACGCCGTCATCAGCAGATGGGGTACGTCGGTGTCCTCGCCGAGGGACACGACGTGCGGCGCCGCGACCTCGGCCACGGCGGCCGCACGGTAGAACTCCGCCTCGGAGGCGAGGAGTTCACGTTCGTAGCGCAGGCCGGGGACGGTGGACGCGGGCGGGACCTTGAGGACGTACCGGGTGCCGTCGGCGAGAAGGAGCTCCTCGACGGTGTTGTAGGTGCCGCCGCTCAGCGGCCGCAGTCCGGCGAGGAGGCCGGGGTCGAGGCCCGCGCCCTCCAGTACCCGCCGGGCCCATTCCCAGGAGTCCACCAACGTCCCGCCTCTTCTCTCACCCCGCGGCGTACACGTCCTCGACGTAGCGCCCGTCCCGCACCAGGAACAGGGTACGGAATGCGTCCCGCACACGGGGCGCCACCCTGCTCGCCGATACGACGATGGCTCGCGCGGGCCTACGCGCTCGGGGTGCCGGCCACCTGCGTCCGGCCACCCATGGCCTTTTCTGAACTGTCCGTCGACCTGCCCGTTCCCTCCGGCGCCCCGAAGCGGGCGAGCGTGTGCCAGACCATCTTCAGGTGCTGGATCTCGTAGCGGCCCGTCCTGGCCGCGTCGCCGATGACGCGCGGGTCGACCAGGCCGTCCTCGGCGATGCTCGCGCCCAGGTCGGCGTACGTCTGCCCACGGTAGTGGGCGTGGCGTTGCAGGTCGGCGACGGTGATCCGGTAGCCGGGGTGCCACTCGACGGGCACGGGCAGCAGGCGTGCCGCCGCCTCGACCGGCGTGTTCCGGTAGCCGGCGTCCAGGACCAGGGCCTCCACATCGCGGGACAGGTCGACACCGCCGTGCACCTGGGCCTCGATGTAGTCGTCGAGGGCGTCCCGCGCGTCCGCCTCCGCGAGGGCGATCAGGGACATGCCGGCGGCGACCCCGAAGTGGACCGGCTCGGCGGCGCTGTCGGGATAGCAGAAGGTGGTGCGGGCGAGCGGTTCGCCGGTCAGCCGGAAGTGCGAGGAGCCGAACCGCGGGGCGGCGCCCACCACTTGACGGCGGAAGTTCAACGCGCCGTACACCGGTCGCTCATGTGCGTCCGCGTCGTCGTAGGCACCGCCGAAGATCCGGCTCTCCCAGCGCCATCGGTCGCCGCCGGGATGCGCGGTCAGCCCGCCGTTGCTCGTGCCGGTGACGAACTGCGAGTGGTAGACGCCGTCCTGGGCGAGCGCCTCGAGGAGGGGCAGACCGCGTGCCAGGCGGTCGGGGTGGAAGTTCAGCGTGACGCGCACGTCCGGGGCGACGGCCGGCCCCTCGGACCCGGCCGCCACATGGTGCAGCGCCGCCCGCGCTCGTGCCGACGCGACCGGACCCACCGGCGCCTCCTCATCCACGACTCAGCAAGGACTCACCGGATGATCACCTGGCGAGGAGGCCGCCCGCACCTCATTTGACGATGTCCGGACCGACGGCGAGCACGATCTTGCCGCGGTTGTCCCGCCGTTCCAGCCGCTCGTGGGCGGCCCGCGCCTCCTCCAGGGGTACGACGGTCTCGATCGGCACGCGGTAGTTGCCGGCGGCGACCCGCTCGGCCAGTTCGCGCAGGTCGGGCCGCGGGTCGTAGCCGTGGATCTGGAGGTTGGTGAGCTGGAAGCCGAGGATCGAGGCGTTCTTGGGATAGAAGTCGCGGGTGTCGACGGTGCTCGGTTCCAGGGCGACGTTGGCCAGGGCCACGACCCGGCCGCCGTGGCCCACTTCACGCAGGCTGCGCCCGAAGGCCCGGCCGCCGACGGTGTCCAGGACCACGTCGGCGCCGCGGCCGTCGGTGAGCCGCAGCACCTCCTCGACCTCGGCGTCGTCGGGGTGGGCGGACGTGTCGACGGTGGCGTCGGCGCCGAACTCCCCCGCCCAGGCCGCCTTCTCCGCCGAACTGGCGAGGGCGATGACCCGGGCCCCGGCCTCGGCGGCGATCTGCACGGCGGCGGTGCCGACCCCGCTCGCCGCGGCCTTCACCACCACGGTGTCGTCCTTGGTCACGCGGGCGAGGTGCCGCACGCAGTACCAGGCGCTGAGCCAGGCGATCGGCAGGGCGGCCGCCCGGGTCAGGTCCACGCCGTCGGGAAGCACGACCAGGTGAGTGGCGGGTACCGCCGCCAACTCGGCGTAGAAGCCGGACGACTTGGCGCCGTCCAGGGCCATGACCCGCTGCCCGGGCGCGAAGTCGGTCACCCCTTCCCCCACCTCGACTACGACACCCGCCGCCTCGGCTCCCGGGATCAGCGGCGGGCGCCCGGCCCGGTGGTAGACGCCCGCGCGGAGCAGGGCGTCCGCCCGGTTCACCCCGGCCGCGACGATCCGCATCAGCACCTCGCCGGGGCCCGGTACCGGGTCGGGGACGTCGACCGGCACCAGTACCTCCGGTCCACCGAACCTGTCGATCCGCACCGCACGCATACCGCACCTGCTCTCTGGCCGGCCACCCGAGCATCTGACACCGGTTGAAGTGGTGTCACCTTCTGACACCGCCTCAACCGGTGTCAAGAGGGTTCGCGAGAAGAAGCCGACACCGCATGAACCGGTGTACTCTCGACGGATGACCGGCAGCTCCACCCCCGCCGACCCGGCCCTGGCCTTCCCGTTCATCGGCGGCCGCCCCTGTCTGGACTTCGCGGCCACTCTCGGCAAACGGCACGCCACCCCGCTGGAGCGGCTGCCCGACACCGCCGCGCTCGCGCGCTGGTTCACGGAGGCCGGGCTGACCACGGACGAGGGTCCGGCGCGGGTCACCGCGCGCGATCTGACACAGGCCCGTCTCCTGCGCGAGGCCGTGTACTCCCTGGTCCGCGCCGCGATGGCCGGGCGGGAACCGGACCAGGTCGACGTGGACCGGGTCAACGCGGCCGCCGCCCAGCCCGACCTCGCTCCCCAGCTGGGCCCGGCCCGCTGGACGGCGCAGAGTCCGGCCCGCGCGGCGCTGGCGACGGTGGCGCGGGACGCCGTACTCCTGGTCCGCGGTCCGCTCCTGGCGCGGGTCAAGGAGTGCGAGAACCCGGACTGCTCACTGCTGTTCCTGGACGACTCGCAGGCCCGGCGGCGCCGTTGGTGCTCGATGGACCGCTGCGGCAACCTCGCGAAGATCGCCGGTTACCGGTCCCGCAGCCGGGCGGCCGCCACTCGGTGAAGCGGCTCAGGACGCCGCGCGCCGTGGGTCACTGCCCCGGTCTCTTGCCGTCAACCGGACGCACCCCACAAGGTGGGCACGCTCGCGGACCGTTACGGTCCGCAAGGAGTGGACCGAACACTTTCGTGGAAGGGGAACACACTGAGGATGCGAGATGTACGTGAGTGGACGGCGTCCCTGGTGCGGTTTGTGAAGCGGCGCCGGGACCCTGTGGTCGTGCAGACGCTGCGATCGGCGGCCGCGGCGACGATCGCGTACGTCATCGCACTGCGGCTCAGCCCCGAGGCCGCCCCGCTCACCGCACCGCTGACCGCGCTGCTCGTCGTCCAGGTCACCCTCTACTCCACCCTCTTCACCGGCATCCGCCGCGTGAACGCGGTGGTGACCGGCGTCCTCGTCGCCATCGCCTTCAGTCTGCTGGTGGGCCTGACCTGGTGGAGCCTCGCCCTGCTGATCGTGGCCTCGCTGGTGGTCGGGCGGCTGGTGCGGGTCGAGGAGTTCGTGCCCGAGGTGGCGATCAGCGCGATGCTGGTGCTCGGGGTGACGACCGTCGGGGACACCGCCTGGGCACGGGTCCTGGAGACGCTGATCGGCGCGGGCGTCGGCCTCGCCTGCAATCTGCTGCTCGCTCCCCCGGTGTGGGTGGACGAGGCGGGCGAGTCCATCGAGGGGCTGGCCCGCCGGGTACGCAAGCTGATGCTGCGGATGGGCGAGGAGGCCGTGGGCCGCACGCCCGTGGAGCTGGCGACCGCACGGCTGTACGAGGCGCGCGAGCTCGACCACGACATCGTCGAGGTGGACGCGGCCCTCCGGCAGGCCGAGGACAGTCTCAAGCTGAACCCCAGGGTGAAGGAGGGCCTGCTGCACCGGGTGGTGCTGCGTACCGGCCTGGACACCCTGGAGATCTGCACGGTCGTGCTGCGGGTCCTCGCGCGCACGCTCACCGACCTCGCGAAGGAGCGCGATCCCTTCGCCGAGGAATCCGACCTGTTCGACGAGGAGCAGGACCCCGAGCCGCTGTTCGGGCCGGAGACCGGGCGGACCGTGGAGCAGCTGCTGTCCGAGATCGGCGACGCCGTGGTCAGCTTCGCGGTGCTGGTCACCACCCATGTCAGTGTGAGCGCCGAGTCCGCGGAGTCCCGGCTCACCGCCGAGCTGCGCCAGGCCTCGGCGACCCGGGACAAGCTGGCCCAGCTGCTGCTGGAGGAGATCCAGCGCGACTCCCGCCAGTGGCAGCTGCACGGGGCCGTGCTCACCGAGGTCAACCGCATCCTCGACGAGCTGGACACCGAGCACCGCTCGCGCCGTCTGCTGGAGGAGCTGGACCGCGCCTCCCGGGAGCAGCGGGAGCGGATGCCGCACCTGACCCGGCTGCAGGAACGCTGGCGCAGGAACCGTCCGGCATTCTCCCGTCGTTCCAGGTGACACAGGCACACCGAACACACCGGACCATCACAGGGGGCGACCTATGACCGACACGAGCGTGCGGATCGACGGGAACACACTGCGGCTGCCGGGCGGTGCGGCGGTGCGGTTCGTCCGCACCCTGCGGCTGCCCGAGACGGGAACGCATCCGCTGCCGCCGGGGCTCGGCGAGTTCCCGGTGCGCCGCGTCGGCGACTACCCGGACACCGTCCCGGAGCAGTGGCGGGCCCGCGGCGGGGTGATGCTGCCGGTGTATCTGCGGGAGGCCATGTGGCTGAGCTTCGGGAGCACCACCGAGCCCGCCGCCCTCCAGGTCGGGGTGGGCAAGGTGTGCGCGGTCTCGGGGAAGCCGTGGAGCGACCGCCTCACCCGTGACCCGCAGAACTACGTGGTGCTGCCCCGGCAGCCGTGGCTGGACGGCATCAACTCCGGCAGGGGGACGGTCCGCCAGTTCGTCGCGGTGCCGCTCGGGCTGGGCGCGACCGTCGAGGGCCAGGTCACCGGCGAGGAGGTCTGGGGCGGCGTACAGCTGCAGTCCTTCCCGCTGGCCGAGGAGCGGCTGGCCGAGTGGCGGGAGGCGCAGCGGCGGATGCGCGCGAGCGGCGGACCCGGCATGGGCTACGGGGCGGCCGCGCCCATGGCGATGTCCGCGCCGGCCGCTCCGGCGGGGGCGCCGCCCCGCAGCGCGCCGTCGATGGGACTGGGCGTCGGCGGTTCCATGCGCCAAGAGGTCTACCGGGACGAGCGGCCGCTGTCGGACTGGGCGGACACTCCGGCCGGGCGGGTCTTCGTGCACCTGGTGACGCCGCCCGAGTGGCGCCGCATCACCGGCGAGGCTCCCCCGCCGTCCCCCGTGGACCGCGCGGCCTACACCAGGGCGGGGCTGCCCTGGTTCGACTACTACGACCAGGACGCGGAGGATCTCGCCCCCACGGACACACTGGACGGCGTGAAACCGGTCGGCGACTGGCTCGGGGACGATCACGAACCCTGGCAGCAGCCCACATCCCACCAGGTCGAGCCGCTGGGGGACGCGCCGGGCAAGCCCGTGGAGGACGGCGACTGGTAGGGGGCGGCGGGGGCTCGGGTTGCACCGGCCGGTCGATCCGGGTGAAGGTGGCTGTCCAGGTCCGAGACGATCGATCACCGGGGTGCGCAGCGATGAGCAGTGCGAACGGCGGCTGGAACAGGCGCCGGTTCGTCGGCGTTCTCGCGGGAGCGGGCTCGGGGCTCATCGGCTGCTCCACGTCATCGGGACCGTCGTCGGCGTCGGCGCCCTCTGAGGCCGCAGGCTCCCCCGGGACCACCGCACCGAGCCCGACGAAGACCCCGTCCGCTCCGGCCCCGACCGGCCCCCGCCCCCTCTACCTCGGCACCTACACCTCCGTCGAGGGTGGCGGCACCGGCATCGGCATCGCCGCCTATGACACCGGAAGCGGGCAGATCACCGGCGCCGGCACGATCACCGGCGTCGCCAACCCCTCGTACCTCGCGATGCACCCCGACGGCCGCACGCTCTACGCGGTCGCCGAGCAGGACGCCGGTGCCGTGACCGCCGTACGCCTGTCCGACCGCAAGGTCCTGGGGAGCCGGAGTACCGGCGGGGCCGGGCCGTGCCATCTGTCGGTGCATCCGGGCGGGCGCTGGCTGCTCAGCGCGAACTACGGCTCCGGCAGTGTGGCCGTGCATCCGATCGGCTCCTCGGGAGCGCTCGGCACGCTCAGGGACTCGGTCACGCACTCCAGTCCGGCACCGGGGCCCGGCCAGGAGGGTCCGCACGCCCACCAGTTCGTCACCAGTCCCGACGGTGGCCATGTGCTCGCCGTGGACCTGGGCACCGACACCGTCTACAGCTACCGCCTGGACGAACGGACCGGCGCCCTCACCGAGGTCTCGCGGGCCCGCACCCGGGCGGGGGCCGGACCGCGCCACCTCACCTTCCATCCCGGCGGCCGGTACGCCTACCTGGCCAACGAGGTCGACAACACGGTGGCGGTCTGCGCCTACGACCGCAAGACCGGCCACCTCTCCGTCGGCCCGCCGCAGTCCACGGGGACGGGTTCGGGCACGAACTACCCGGCGCAGTTCCTGGTCACCGCGAACGGCTCGTACGCCTATCTCGCCAACCGGGGCGACAACAGCCTCACGCGGTACGCGGTGGAGGCGGGCGGCGCCCGGCTGAGGCTGCTCGACACCGTGCCGGTGGGCGGTGACTTCCCGCGGCAGATCGCCTTCTCGCCGGACGGCAGGCTGCTCTTCGCGGCGAATCAGAGGTCCGGCACCGTCAGCGTGTTCCACGTGAACACGAAGAGCGGCGCCCTGCGGCTCGCGGGCAGGCCGTTCGCCTCACCCGTCGCCGTCTGTGCGCTGCCGCTGTAGGGCACGCGGGCAGGACGCGGCGCTCGCCTGGCTCAACAGCGCGTGCATGCGCTCCGTCAGCCGCGCCACGTCGTCGGCGGGCGCGTGGAAGGGCAGGCGTACGTCGCCGTGGGCGCGGGCGCGCTCGATGCGCAGGGTCAGTCCGTGCCGGTCCACGGCGAGGGGCTGGACGCGGACCGCGCCGTGCAGGCTGTCCGGGTCGACCAGCCGGGTGAGTCGCTCGACCGCGTCGGGGTGGCAGTCGGCGAGGTGGGTGAGCAGCCGGGCCTCGGCCGTGGCGAGCGGGTCGGGCCGGGCGGCGGCGAACTCGTCGAGGTCGACGACCACCGAGCCGGACAGCCGCCGCAGCACCACGCGTGTGGCCTTGAACTCCAGCCGCCCCTCCCTCTCCCCGGGGACGAACCAGCCGGCGATCCACAAGCGGGCGCGGATACGGCTGCGCACGGGGACGGGTGCCACGTCGGCGAACTCCAGGACGGCGGACGGCTCGCCGAGGGGCGCGCAGATCGCGGCCGCGACCAGGGTGCTGTCCTCGGGCACGTCCAGCGTCACCCGCCCGTCCTCGGCGACGGTGTGCGCGCCGACGAGCTCCTCACGGCCGCCCTCTGCGGTCACCGCGCAGGACCACGAGGCGGCGAGCACCGACCGGGCGTGTTCCGCCGCGGACGGCGCGGCCGTCCACGTCTGGCTGTCACCCATCACTTCCTCCTAAGGTAAGGCTTGCCTAACCTAGCGAAGATCGGTGACGAAGCCAACCGCGGGACGGGTGACGGGCGGACGAATCGCGGTCAGGGCTTGAGAACGCCGAGCAGCGCCCGCGCACACAGGTCGCGCACCTGCTCCCGGGAGAGGTCCGCGCCTCTCAGCCACTCCAGGCAGACCGCCGTGGTGAAAGCCAGCCAGCCGCGGACGGCCAGCTGGAGGTCGGGGCGCTCCTGCGCCCGCGCACCGAACTCCGGATCCGCGGCCAGCGCCGCCAGGATCTGCCGCTCCTGTGCGGCCAGCGCCCGGTGGTAGACCCGCCGCACGGTCTGGTCCCCTGCGGCCTCGGCGCGGTGGAAGGCGCGGAAGCCGTGGGCGTGGGCACGGACGTACTGCAGGTAGGTGTCCAGCCCCGCCGCCAGCTGCTCGCGCACCGGGATGCCGGGCACGGCCGCCGTCATGGCCAGCATCCGCTCACTCTCGCGCTCGACGACCGCCGCGAAGAAGTCCCGCTTCGTCGGGAAGTAGTGGTAGAGGAGCCCGCGCGAGACGCCTGCGATCTCGGCGACCTGCTCGATCCACACGTCGTCGTACGGGCTCTCCGAGAACAGCCCCGCCCCCACCGACAGGAGCTGCTCCCGGCGCTCCTCGGTGCTGAGCCTGCGGCGCGTGCGCCCGCCCTGCTTCCCGGCCATGCCCGCACTTTACTTGACGCCGGTTCAACAACGGGATCAGACTGAGGCGCGTTATTGAACCCACGTACAACTCGCTCAACTGCCGCTGGATCAAGGGAGATCGCGTCATGGCGGAGACGACGACGGCCACGCGGCCGACGGGATTTCGCAGCGCCGAGCTCGGCTGGCCCGAGCTGCACCGCATTCCGCACCCGCCGCGCCGGCTCCCCCTGCTCGGCGACGTGCGGGGCGTCAACCGCGCCACCCCCCTCCAGGACTCCCTGCGCTTCGCCCGCCAACTGGGACCGATCTACCGGCGCAAGGCGTTCAACCGGGAGTTCGTGTTCACCTGGGGCGCCGAGCTGGTGGCGGACCTGGCGGACGAGTCGCGGTTCGCCAAGCACGTGGGCCTCGGGGTGGCCAATCTGCGGCCGGTCGCCGGCGACGGGCTGTTCACGGCCTACAACCACGAGCCGAACTGGCAGCTGGCGCACGACGTGCTGGCACCGGGCTTCAGCCGGGAGGCGATGGAGGCCTACCACCCGATGATGCTGGCCGTGGCGGGGAGGCTGACGGACCACTGGGACCGCGAGCAGGTGGCGGGCCGTTCGGTGGACGTGCCCGGGGACATGACCAAGCTGACCCTGGAGACCATCGCGCGGACCGGGTTCGGGCACGACTTCGGCTCCTTCGAGCGGGACCGGCCGCACCCCTTCGTGACGGCGATGGTGGGCACCCTGACCTACGCGCAACGCCTCAACTCCGTCCCCTTTCCCGCTCTGCTACGGCGGGCCGCGCGGCGCAACGCGGACGACATCGCCTACCTCAACCGCATGGTCGACGACCTGGTCAGGGCCCGGCGCGCGGCGGGCGGGGACGGCGACCTTCTCGACCGGATGCTGGAGACCGCCCACCCGGAGACCGGTGAGCGGCTGTCCCCGGAAAACGTCCGCCGCCAGGTCATCACCTTCCTGGTGGCGGGGCACGAGACCACCTCGGGTGCGCTCTCCTTCGCCCTGCACTACCTCTCCCGCCACCCCGAGGTCGCGGCACGCGCGCGTGCCGAGGTGGACCGCGTCTGGGGCGCCACCGACGTGCCGGGGTACGACCAGGTGGCGAAGCTGCGCTACGTACGCCGGGTGCTGGACGAGTCGCTGCGGCTGTGGCCGACGGCGCCCGCGTTCGCCCGGGAGGCCGTCGAGGACACCCTGCTGGCCGGGCGGTATCCGATGCGCCGGGGCGCGTGGACGCTGGTGCTCACGCCGATGCTGCAACGCGATCCCGAGGTGTGGGGCGCCGACGCCGAGCGGTTCGACCCGGACCGCTTCGACCCCAAGGCCGTACGGTCGCGCCCTCCGCATGTCTTCAAGCCGTTCGGCACCGGGGCACGGGCCTGCATCGGGCGCCAGTTCGCGCTGCATGAGGCCACGCTGGTGCTCGGCCTGCTGCTGCGCCGCTACGAGCTGCGGGCCGACCCCGACTACCGGCTCAGCGTGACCGAGCGGCTGACGCTGATGCCGGAGGGGCTGCGGCTGCACCTGGAGCGGCGGGCGGTCGCGGGCGCTACGGCCGCCCCCGTGGCGGATCTCGACGAGGCTTCGTCCTCGTTGTCACGCTGTCCAGTGCACAGGGCGGGTGACTGAGCCCGGCAGCCGGGTGCCGGCGCTGCCCCGGGCCGCGTTCAGCTGGGGCTGAGTGAGGAAGAACGCGCCGGTGAGGTCCGCGTCCGTCAGATCGGCGTCGCGCAGGTCGGCGCCGATCAGGTCCGCGCCGCGCAGGTCGGCGCCCGTGAGGTCGGCCGCTATGAGGTAGGCACCACGGAGACTGGCCCCGCGCAGATCGGCGCCCTTGAGACGGGCGCCCATCAGGTCGGCGCCCCGGCGGTTCTTCTTCCTGCCGCCGATCCCCGCCCGCACCAGGTCGCTGGTCCGCAGCAGCAGGACGTTGACCTCCTGCCGGTGCGCGGGGACGTCCAGCGCGGTCAGTTCCTCGGCGGTGCCCCGGGTCAGCGCCTCGGTGCGCTCCAGCATGCGGCGCAGATCGGCGTGGACCGGTCGGGCGGCGGGCAGGGTGAGCGCCTCGGTGAGATACCAGAGCAGTTCGTGGAGCTGGCGCACGACGGGGAAGACGTCGAACATCCGGCGGGCGTCCTCGCGGGGACCGGTGCGCCAGTCCCGGCCGCCGAAGGTGATCTGCGAGACCTTCTGCCCCGCGCCGAAGCAGTCGTAGACCGTGCAGCCGGTGTAACCCTCGTCCCGCAGCTTGGCGTGGATGCCGCACCGGTGGTCGTCGCGCAGATTGGGGCAGGGTGTGCCGGCCGGCTTGTCGCGGGCGAAGTCCGCGGAGGCGGCGAAGGGCAGGGCGACACAGCACAGGCCGAAGCACCGCGCGCAGTCGCCACTGAGGTCGATCATCTGTTCTGGCATCACGGCCAGCCTAACGGCCCCGCGGACGGCCGGACGGCCGGGAACTCACCGATGAGTTCCTGTCGATGTGGGGCTCTCCTCATCCAACGGAAAACAAGCTCGGCTACCACAGAGACAGCGGCCGAACGAGGCAGGAGCCGAACGCATCGAGGAGACGTCATGTGCATCCACCAGCCCCCGTGCCCCACTGTCGACAGCCCTGAGCACCACACCGCGGTGATCGTCTCGGCCCATCCCGAACAGGGCTGGAGCCTGTTGTGCGACGGCACCATCGTCTTCGACGACACCGGTGAACTCCTGCCGGACGGACGGGTCGTGGGCCCGCGCCGCACACCCGGCGTGCCGGCCGTGGCCGCCTGAGTCGGCGGGCGGTCGGGCGACCTGCTCGGGGGCGGCCAGGTTGTGCGGGGCACGGGTCAATAACGTTGCGCCTTGGCCAGCTTGGGCGTCAGCACCGGCTGGGCCGGCTTGCGGCTGACGGCGACGGGCTGCGCCTTCTCCCCCGGCTTCAGGTCCTCGGCGCCGACGTACCGGGTCTCCACCACCTTGCCCGACGAGTCGAGGAAGTCGACCTGGACGGCGTACGAGGCCGTTTTGCCGGTCTTGTTGGTGATGGTGACGACGACGGCGAGCAGGCCGCCGGTCTCTGAGCGCGGCTTGCCGGTCATGGTGACCTCGGACATGGCGTTGCCCTGTCCGTCGACCTTGGCGAGTTCTGTCCGGGCCGCCTTGTTGGCACGTTCCGTCTCGGCGGAGACGGATGCCTCGAAGGAGGAGGCGGCCGCCGAGGCGGACGCGGCCCGTTCGGAGACCTGGGCCCGCACGGAGGCCTTGGCGGACGCGAGCGCGGAGGCCGCGTTGCCGGAGAAGGACGCCGTGTCCGGGGCGGTGGGCGTCACCGAGGAGGTCGACGAGCCCCCGGAGCTGTCGTCGCACGCGACCAGCGTGAGCGTGCCGGCTGCGGCCAGGGCCACGGCGAGGGCGGCGATCCGGGACCGTCCGTGGGGTGACGGTGTGCTCATCGACTGACGTCCTCTCAGCTCCGGCGTCGACACTCGACCGAAATGAACCCTATGTCGGATTCCGAGGCCCGGCATGTCGTCGGTCGCCGGGCCTCCCGGGGCGCCGTCGTCAGACCCCGTCGCGACTGAGGGCGAGCAGCCGGTCCAGGACGCGGGGGCCGCCCGCGCGGACGCCGTCGTGCTCGAACTCGTCCGTCACCCAGGTGCGCAGACCGCGGATCGCGCGGGCGGTCTCAAGGGAATGAGCGGTGTCGACGTACATGTCGTCGTGGTAGACGGCGGCGGCGACCGGGACCTCGTTGGCGGCGAGGCGGGCCGGGTCGTACAGGGGCTGCCAGTCGGTGCGGGCGGCGAGGAGGTCGGCGGTCTCGCGCAGCGGCCGCAGGGAGGGGTCGCAGTCGAACATCCACGGGTGGATGGACTCCCCCGTGAACAGCAGCGGCTCGTCGCCGGCGAGGGACTTGGCCGCGTCGAACTGCGGGAACTCGGCGCGCACCCGTTCGGCCGACCAGGCGGTGGGGCGCTCGTCCTGGGCGTAGACGGCCTCGTGGACGAGGGCGTACAGCGGGTGGGACGCGTACGAGAGGAGTCCCTGGACCTCTTCCTGGAACGCGTCGGAGAGTTCCGGGCCCCGCGGAGTGCGGACGAAGGCGTGCTCCAGGAGGAAGTGCAGGCGGTGGCTGCCCTCGCTGCCGCCGAGGAGGATGCCGAGCGACTGGAAGGCCTCGACGGTCAGCCGGTAGCCGTTCGGCAGGGTCACCTCGTGCGTGAGGAGGTGGTCGGCGATACGGCGGGCCCGCTCGACGTCCTGCGGGTAGCGGGCGTAGTGCGCGGCGACCTTGCGCTCCACCCGCGGGTAGGCGGCCCGGTAGACGTCGTCGGCGTGGGCGTCGAGGGAGGGCAGGCCGCCGGTGAGGACGGCGGCGGCGAGGCCCTCGGGGGCGAGGGACAGATAGGTCGTCGCGCAGAAGCCGCCGAAGCTCTGGCCGAGGACGGTCCAGGGGGCGCCGCCGGTGACCTCGGCGCGGATCGCCTCGCAGTCGCGGACGATGGAGTCGGCGCGGAAGCGGGCCAGGTAGTCGGCCTGTTCGGCGGGGCCGCCGCGCAGCGGGAGGGTCTGGCGGTTGGCGGGGCTGGAGTGGCCGGTGCCGCGCTGGTCGAGCAGGAGGACGCGGTACTCCTTCAGGGCCCGGCCGAACCAGGCTCCCTTGCCGACGAAACGGTTCGCCCCGAAGCCGGGGCCGCCCTGGAGGTAGACCAGCCACGGCAGGTTCTGGCCCACCTTGTCGCTCGCGACGGCCTCGCGGGAGTAGAGCTCGATCGTCTCCCCGGCCGGGTCGTCGTGGTCGAGGGGGACGGTGAAGCGGCGGTCGGTGAGGACGAGGCCGGGCTGGCGGTAGGTCGCGGTCAACAGGGCTCCCGGGACGGACGGATTCTTCAGGGCGCGTCCCAGTTCAGCACATGTTCGTCCGCCGTCCGACCCCTTCGATCATGAAATCTTACTGACTCTCCGGTCAGCGGGCGGCCAGGCTGGAGCGCCGCACGACCAGCTCGGGCTGGAGCACCACCCGGCGGTGCTCGTGCCGCTTGCCGGTGGTCTCCGCCTCCGTCTCCTCCAGGAGCAGTTCGGCGGCCAGGGCGCCCATCGTGACGGCGGGCTGACGGACCGAGGTGAGCGGGACGGCCGCCGCGGCGGCGAACTCGATGTCGTCGTAGCCGACGATGGCGAGGTCGTCGGGGACCGTGACCCCGGCCGCATACATGGCCTGCAGGACGCCGAGGGCGAGCAGGTCGTTGGCGCAGAACACGGCGGTCGGGCGGTCGGCGAGGCCGAGGAGACGGGCGCCGGCGTCCCGGCCCGCGGCCACGTCGAGCCGTTCGGTGGGCAGCTCGCGCAGGTTGCCGGGGCCCAGACCCGCCTCGGCGAGGGCGCTGAGGGCGCCGGTGCGGCGGTCGCGGACCTGGTTGAGTCCGGGCGGGCCGCTGACGTAGGCGATGGAGCGGTGCCCGGCGTCCACGAGGTGGCGTACGGCGAGCGCGCCGCCCGCGACGTCGTCGACGGAGACCGAGCACTCCGTGGTGCCCTCGGCGACCCGGTCGACGAGCACGAAGGGGATGCCGTGACGGCGGAAGGACTCGATGCTGCGGCCTGAGGCGTCGGTCGGGGTGAGCAGGACGCCGCGCACCCGCTGCTCGGCGAAGAGGGACAGGTACTCCGCCTCCTCGCTCGCGCTCTGAGCGCTGTTGCAGACCATCACGCCGAGGCCGTCCTCGCGGGCGGCCCGCTCGGCGCCGCGCGCGACGTCGACGAAGAAGGGGTTGCCCATGTCGAGCACGAGCAGACCCATGATCCGGCTCCGGCCCGCGCGCAGCTGACGCGCGGACTCGCTGCGGACGTAGCCGAGCCGGTCTATCGCGGACAGGACGCGCGCCCGGGTCTCGGTGGCGACGGAGTCCGGACGATTGATGACGTTCGAGACCGTGCCGACGGAGACTCCGGCGGCGCGGGCGACGTCCTTGATACCCACCGACTGGGCCATCGGGCAAGGACCTCCAGGAAGAGGGGGGCGGCAGGACGACCTTCACATTATCGTCGAGCCGCCCCCACACCGGTCACGATCAGGCGGGCAACGCGAAGTCGACCACGTGGAGCGCCGAGGGGGTCGTACCGCTCGACTTCTCCTGGTACATGAACGACAGCACGTTGTCCTGCGCGATCCGCATCTCGTCGATCACGACCTCGCCGAAGGCGTTGAGGCCGCTGCCGTCGAAGAGGATCTTCCAGTCGGTGTAACCGGACGCCTTGGAGGCGGCGGCGATCCGGCCGAAAGGGAAGACCGCGTAGGCGTTGTCGTACTTGTCCAGGATCAGCTTGGTGCGCTGGCTGGAGCCGAGCACGACCGGGATCTCGGTCTTCTGCCAGGTGCCCGAGGAGTTCTTGCGGACGTGGAAGGCGCGGCCGTTGGCGGTGCGGTCGGCGACGTAGTTCGTGGTGCACTGGCCGAAGCGGCCGGGGACGTAACTGATGATCGCGTGCGGCAGGCCGGTGGAGTCGGTGAACTGGCTCTCCTGGTTCATCAGGGAGTGGTCCGGGTTCAGCGCGTCGACGACCAGGCCGGAGTCGGTGACGGCGACCGTGTCGGAGCCGCCGGTGGTGCCGACCACGGCGCCCGCGTTGTTGCGCCAGGTGCGGCCGCGGTCGTCGGAGTAGACGTAGCCGGTGTCGTGGTTGGTGATGCCGCCGCTGTTGCACATCACGGCGCCGTTCTGCTCGCGCCAGGTGAAGAAGGAGTGCAGCCGGCCGTTCCGGTCGTAGTCGATGCCGTGCAGGTACATGTTGCGGGCCGTCGAGGAGCCGTGCTCGCTGGTGTAGGTGCCCGTGGAGGCGGACCACTCGCCGAGGTTGGTCCAGGCCGAACCGTCGTACTCCGCCAGCGCGTTGCGGCCGTTGCCCGATATCCCGGCCCGGTAGCTGAGCTGGAGCTTGCCGTCGGGGGTCGAGACGAACTGGGGGTAGGTGAACTGACTCGTCAGCGCCAGGCCGTCCAGGGTGGACTGGGGTGCGCCGAAGCGGGCCGCGGTCCAGCTCAGCCCTGCCGGGTTGTCCATGAGGCCCGCGACCGACTTGACGTAGGTGAAGCCGTCGCTGTGCGAGTCCATGTTGAGGTGGAGGCGGCCGTCCACCTTGGAGACGCCCATGGAGATGACGTTGTGGGAGTCGCTGGTCTTGAGGGTGTGGCCGACCTGGACGGTGGACCAGGTGCTCCCGCCGAGGACGCGGCGGCCGACGACGGCGTTCTTGTCGGCGGTGTACCAGACGGCGTACTGGTAGCCCTTGTAGGTCAGCAGGCCGTTCTTCTGGAACGAGTTGTTGTTGACGAGGCCGTCGTAGGAGACGAAGAAGACGGCCTGGCTGTCGAGCGTGGTGGTGCCGGTCCGGGTGACGGAGGGACCGGGGTCGGCGGCGCGGGCGGTACCGCCGGTGAGCGCGGAGGTGGACATGGCGGACACGATGGCACCTGCGAGCAGCGTGCGTCTTCTCATGGAGCGGCTCCTGCGGTCCTGATGAGGCCTTACGGGGAGGGGTCAGGCGAGGTGGAACACCTCGGTGAGCGGTTTCATCGCCTCGTCGGGGCGGGCTCCGTCGAGGGACTCGAAGAACTCGCCCATCTCGGCCTGCCAGCGGGCGTTGACCTCGGTGGCTTCCATACCGGCCTTGGCGGCCTCGAAGTCCTCGGTCTCCAGGTAGCCGACGAGCAGGCCGTCCTCGCGCACGAAGAGCGAGTAGTTGTGCCAGCCGGTGGCCGAGAGCGCTTCGAGCATCTCGGGCCACACGGCGGCGTGGCGTTCGCGGTACTCGGCGAGCCGGTCCTCACGGACCTTGAGGAGGAAACAGACGCGCTGCATGAAGTACCGCTCCTTCGACGGGAGATCAGAAGTTGAACTGGTCGATGTTCTTGGCGTCGAACACGGTCGGCTTGCCGAGGCTGATCACGCCGTCCTTGCCGATGGCGTACGTGGTGCCGCCGGCCTTGAAGGTCTCGCCCTCCTTGCCGGTGATCTGACCGGAGGACAGGGCGACGGCGGTCTGCGCGGCCAGGGCGCCGAGCTTCGCCGGGTCCCACAGCTCGAACGCCTCGACGGTGCCGTTCTTGACGTACTTGCGCATGTCGTTGGGGGTGCCGAGGCCGGTCAGCTTGACCTTGCCCTTGTACTTGGAGCCGGAGAGGTACTGGGCGGCGGCCTTGATGCCGACGGTGGTCGGGGAGATGATCCCCTTCAGGTTCGGGTACTGCTGGAGCAGGCCCTGGGTCTGCTGGAAGGACTGCTGGGCGTCGTCGTTGCCGTACGCGACCTTGACGAGCTTGATGTTCTTGTACTTGTCGCCCTTCAGCTCGTCCTTCATGAAGTCGATCCAGGTGTTCTGGTTCGTCGCCGTCTGGGCGGCGGACAGGATCGCGATCTCGCCCTTGTAGCCGATCTGCTCGGCGAGCAGCTGCACCTCGGTACGGCCCAGGTCCTCGGCGGAGGCCTGCGAGACGAAGGCGTTGCGGCACTCCGGCTTGGTGTCGGAGTCGTAGGTGACGACCTTGATGTCGTTCGACATGGCCTGCTTGAGGGCGGTGCACAGGGCTCCCGGGTCCTGCGCGGACACGGCCATCGCGTTGACCTGCTGCTGGGTGAGCGTGTTGACGTAGGAGACCTGCCCGGCGGTGTCGGTGGCGCTGGACGGGCCGACCTCCTTGTACTTGCTGCCCAGTTCGGTCAGCGCCTTCTCGCCGCCCTTGTCCGCGGAGGTGAAGTACGGGTTGTTGACCTGCTTGGGCAGGAAGCCGACGGTCAGGCCCTTCTTCGTGGCCGCGTTCGGGTCGGCCTTGGCCGTGGAGGCCGCCGAGGCGCCCTCGTCCTGCACGTCCTTCTTGGTGGTGCCGCCGCACGCGGTGAGCGCGAGGGCGAGGGAGGTGCCGGCGGCGAGGGCCGCGCAGGCACGGCGGAGCGATGACTTACGCATGACGGTTTCCTTTGAACGAGGGTGAGCTGAGACGCGCCCAAGGGGCGCGGGGAACTGCGCGACCAGCCACGACGGACCGGCAGCTGACATACGGCCTATCCAGCGGAGCGTGCCGCCCTCGCAACCGAGATCTGCCGTGCGACCCGCGGGCCGAGCACGGAGAGGACGAGCAGAACGCCGGTGACGACGATCTGGGACTGGGCGGAGACGTCCTGGAGGCTCATCACGTTCTGCAGGGCGCCGAGGAGGAAGACTCCCGCGATCGCGCCGCCGAGCGTGCCCTTGCCGCCGTCGAAGTCGATGCCGCCCAGCAACACGGCCGCCACGACGGAGAGTTCGAGTCCCGTGGCGTTGTCGTAGCGGGCGCTGGCGTAGTGCAGCGCCCAGAAGATGCCGGTGAGCGAGGCCATCAGGCCCGTCACCGTGAACAGGATGAGCTTCTGGCGCTTGACCCGGATGCCGGCGAACCGCGCGGCCTCCTCGCTCGCGCCGGTCGCGAACACCGACCGCCCGAACGGCGTGGCGTGCAGGACGACCACGGCGATCGCGAGCAGGACGAGGAAGGGCAGGAAGGCCTGCGGGATGAACGTGTCGCCGACCCGGCCCGCCGCGAAGTCCAGGTACTGCGTGGGGAAGTCGGTCACCGCGTCGGAGCCGAGCACGATCTGTGCGATGCCCCGGTAGGCGGCGAGGGTGCCGATGGTGACGGCGAGCGAAGGCAGGCCGAGCCGGGTGACGAGCAGGCCGTTGACCAGCCCGCAGACCACCCCGAGCAGCAGGCAGATCGGGATGATCACCTCGATCGTGAGGCCCTGGTTCCACAGGGCGCCCATCACGGCGCCGGACAGGCCGGCGGTGGAGGCGACCGAGAGGTCGATCTCACCGGAGACCACGAGCATGGTCATCGGCAGGGCGATCAGTGCGATCGGCAGGGTGTTGCCGATCAGGAAGGACAGGTTCAGCGCGTTGCCGAAGCCGTCGACGGTGCCGAAGGACAGCAGCAGGACCACGATCAGGAGCGTGCCGACCACCGTGTCCCAGCGGATCGCACGGCTGAGGGACTCAGGCATGGCGGGCGTTCCTCTTCTTCAGGGCGGAGGCCACGCGCAGCGCGACGACGCGGTCGACCGCGATGGCGAGGATGAGCAGGATGCCGTTGATGGCGAGCACCCAGACCGAGCTGACGCCGAGGGCGGGCAGCACGCTGTTGATGGAGGTCAGCAGCAGGGCGCCGAGCGCCGCGCCGTAGACGCTGCCGGAGCCGCCGGTGAAGACGACACCGCCGACCACGACCGCGCTGACGACGGTCAGTTCGTAGCCGGTGCCGGTGCCGGAGTCGACGTTGCCGAACCGGGCCAGGTACATCGCCCCGGCGAGTCCTGCGAGGCCGCCGCAGAAGGTGTACGCGGCCAGGATCCGCTTGCGCACCGGGATGCCGGCGAGCCGTGCGGCCTCGGGGTTGGAGCCGAGCGCGTACAGCTCGCGTCCGCTGCCGAAGTGCTTGAGGTAGTAGGCGGTGGCGATGAGCACCGCCAGCGCGATCAGCGCCAGCCAGGGCACCGCGGAGATGCCGCCGGAGCCGAAGTTCACGAAGCCGTCCGGGAGATCGGCCGCCGTGATCTGGCGGGAGCCGACCCAGATGGAGTCGATGCCCCGGATGATGTAGAGCGTGCCGAGGGTGACCACCAGCGCGGGTACCTGGCCGAGGCTGACGAGAAGGCCGTTGAGCAGGCCGAAGCCGATGCCGAGCAGGACCGCGAGCACGATCGCCACGACGGGGTTCCCGCCGCCGTGCAGATACGTGCCGGCGGCGAAGGCGCTGATCCCGAGGATGGAGCCGACCGAGAGGTCGACGTTCCTCGTGATGACGACCAGCGACTGGCCGGTGGCGACCAGCACCAGGATCGTGGCGTTCAGCAGCAGGTCCTTGATGCCCTGCTCGGTGAGGAAGTCGCTGTTCCCGATCTGGGTGACGACGATCATCACCAGGAAGACGAGCAGGATGGCGAGCTCGCGCATCTTGAAAACGCGGTCGACGAGCCGGGTGGCACCGGCCTTGGGCACCTCCGCGGGAGGGGCCTGCTGAGGGGTGGTGACCGTCATGCGGCGGCCCTCCCGGTGGCTGCGGCCATCACGGTTTCCTCGGTGGCGTCGGAGCGGGGGATCTCGGCGGTGAGGCGGCCCTCGTGCATCACGAGCACGCGGTCGGCCATGCCGAGGATCTCGGGCAGGTCGGAGGAGATCATCAGGATGGCCACCCCGTCGGCGGCCAGCTCGCTCAGCAGCCGGTGCACCTCGGCCTTGGTGCCGACGTCGATGCCACGGGTCGGCTCGTCGACGATGAGCACCTTGGGGCCGGTGGCCAGCCACTTGGCGAGTACGACCTTCTGCTGGTTGCCGCCCGACAGCGTGTTGACGGTGTCGGCGATCCGGGCGTACTTCACCTGGAGCTTGACGGCCCAGTCGAGGGAGCGGCTGCGTTCGGCGCCGCGGTCCATCAGGCCCGCCTTGACGGTCGTGCGCAGTCCCGTGAGGCCGATGTTGCGCTCGATGGACATGTCCATCACGAGGCCCTGGGCGCGCCGGTCCTCGGGGACCAGGGCGAGGCCGGCGGCCATCGCGGTGGACGGGGCGCCGTTGACCAGCGCCCTGCCGTCCACGGCGACCTCGCCGGCGTCCCAGCGGTCGATGCCGAACACGGCTCGGGCGACCTCGGTACGGCCGGCGCCGACGAGCCCCGCCAGGCCGACGATCTCGCCTCGCCTGACCTCGAACGAGACGTCGGTGAAGACGCCCTCCCGGGTCAGCCGGCTCACCGTGAGCGCGACCTCGCCGGGGCGTACGTCCTGCTTGGGGTAGAGCTCGTCGAGGTCGCGCCCGACCATGCGGCGGACCAGGTCGTCCTCGGTCATGCCCTCGATCGGCTCGCTGGAGATCCAGGCGCCGTCGCGCAGGGTGGTGACCGTCTGGCAGATCTGGAAGATCTCCTCGAGGCGGTGCGAGATGAACAGCACCGCGGCGCCCTGCTCGCGGAGCGCCTTGACGACGCCGAAGAGGCGGGCCACCTCGCTGCCGGTGAGGGCCGCAGTGGGCTCGTCCATGATCAGGACGCGGGCCTCGAAGGACAGCGCCTTGGCGATCTCGACGATCTGCTGGTCGGCGATGGACAGGCCGCGCGCCGGGCGGTCGGGGTCGAGCTCGACCCCGAGGCGCTGCATCAGGGCCAGGGTCGCGGTGTGCGTGGCCTTGTGGTCGATCCGGCCGAGGGCGCGCCGGGGCTGGCGGCCCATGAAGATGTTCTCGGCGATCGACAGGTCGGGGAAGAGTGTGGGCTCCTGGTAGATCACGGCGATGCCGGCGTCGCGGGCGTCACCGGGACCATGGAAGACGACCGGCTCACCGTCGAGCAGCACCTGGCCGGTGTCCGGCCGGTGCACTCCCGCGAGGGTCTTGATGAGGGTCGACTTGCCCGCGCCGTTCTCGCCGGCGAGGGCGTGTACCTCCCCGGGAAACAGCTCCAGGGAGACGTCCCGCAGGGCGCGAACCGCGCCGAAGGACTTCGAGATGTCCCTGAGCGCGAGAACCGGGGCCGGACCCGTGGTGGACGGGTGGGTCATTGGGGGCTCCTCGACGACGCCGGCGGGACGGCCCTCACGGCGTCGTGAAAGGTTTCAACTTGGTTGCCGGGACGTTAGGCATGGAGCGCATGTCACGTCAATGGGTTCGTGTCGAAAAAGTTTCGATGGACTCAGGTCACAGGGGGGTCACGGGCAACAGCCTTGGTCGCAGGGGTTGACACCCCCGCGAGGTCCCCATACTTTCCCGTCTTGAATCGTTTCACAGAGAACCAGTTCGGACAGCCCTCAAGACCCGACGTCACAGGAGCCCTCAAGTGACCGAGCTCGCCGCGGTGAAGGCCGCTCTCAAGACCCAGGCCGTCGAGACGCCGTCGTGGGCGTACGGGAACTCGGGAACCCGCTTCAAGGTGTTCGCCCAGCAGGGCGTACCGCGTACACCGCAGGAGAAGCTGGAGGACGCGGCGCAGGTGCACGCGTTCACCGGGGTGGCCCCGACCGTCGCCCTGCACATCCCGTGGGACAAGGTCGAGGACTACGCGGCGCTCGCGAAGTTCGCCGAGGAGCGGGGCGTGCAGCTGGGCGCCATCAACTCCAACACCTTCCAGGACGACGACTACAAGCTGGGCAGCATCTGCCACCCGGACGCCACCGTGCGGCGGAAGGCGCTGGATCACCTGCTGGAGTGCGTCGACATCATGGACGCCACGGGGTCCACGGACCTGAAGCTGTGGTTCGCCGACGGTACGAACTACCCCGGCCAGGACGATCTGCGGGCCCGGCAGGACCGGCTCGCCGAAGGTCTCTCCGAGGTGTACGACCGGCTGGGCGACGGGCAGCGGATGCTGCTCGAGTACAAGTTCTTCGAGCCGGCGTTCTACTCCACGGACGTGCCGGACTGGGGGACGGCGTACGCGCACTGCCTGAAGCTCGGGGAGAAGGCGCAGGTCGTCGTCGACACCGGGCACCACGCTCCCGGCACCAACATCGAGTTCATCGTGACCACGTTGCTGCGGGAGGGGAAGCTCGGCGGGTTCGACTTCAACTCGCGGTTCTACGCCGACGACGACCTCATGGTGGGGGCGGCTGATCCGTTCCAGCTGTTCCGGATCATGTACGAGGTCATCCGTGGCGGTGGCTTCACGCCCGACGTGGCGTTCATGCTCGACCAGTGCCACAACATCGAGGCGAAGATTCCGGCGATCATCCGGTCGGTGATGAACGTGCAGGAGGCGACGGCGAAGGCGCTGCTGGTCGACCGGGAAGCGCTGTCCGCTGCGCAGGCTTCCGGCGACGTTCTTGAGGCGAACGCGGTGTTGATGGACGCGTACAACACGGATGTGCGGCCGTTGCTTGCGGAGGTGCGTGAGGAGATGGGGCTGGACGCGAATCCGATCGCTGCGTATAAGCGGTCCGGGTGGGCCGAGAAGATCGTGGCTGAGCGGGTTGGCGGGGAGCAGGCCGGGTGGGGGGCGTAAGCGTCTGCCGGGATCTGTCGTATGCGGGGTGCGGGCCGGTTGTGGCTGGTCGCGCAGTTCCCCGCGCCCCTAGGGAAGAACAATCACCCTCTTTGCAGTAAGGACTGGAAGTTCATGGCAACCCATCCCGAAGCCGCCGCCCTGCTCGCCCGTTCCCGTCGGCTTGGCTCCGATCCCCGTAACACCAACTACGCCGGAGGCAACGCGTCCGCCAAGGGCTCCGACACCGATCCCGTCACCGGGGGTGACGTCGAGCTGATGTGGGTCAAGGGGTCCGGGGGTGACCTCGGGACGCTCACCGAGGCGGGACTGGCCGTGTTGCGGCTCGACCGGATGCGGGCGCTAGTCGACGTGTACCCGGGTGTGGAGCGCGAGGACGAGATGGTCGCCGCGTTCGACTACTGCCTGCACGGGAAGGGGGGCGCGGCTCCCTCCATCGACACCGCCATGCACGGGCTCGTCGAGGCCGCGCACGTCGATCATCTGCATCCCGACTCCGGTATCGCGCTCGCCTGTGCCGCCGACGGGGAGAAGCTGACCGCCGAGTGTTTCGGGGACACCGTCGCCTGGGTGCCGTGGCGGCGGCCCGGGTTCCAGCTGGGACTGGACATCGCGGCCATCAAGGCCGCCAACCCGCAGGCGATCGGGGTCGTCCTCGGCGGGCACGGGATCACCGCGTGGGGTGACGCCGCCGAGGAGTGCGAGAAGAACTCGCTGCACATCATCCGGACCGCCGAGAAGTTCCTGGAGGAGCGCGGCAAGGCCGAGCCCTTCGGGCCCGTCGTCGAGGGATACGGCGCCCTGTCCGAGGGCGAGCGCAGGGAGCGGGCAGCCGCCCTCGCGCCGTACGTCCGCGCCCTCGCCTCCCAGGACAAGCCGCAGGTCGGGCACTTCAACGACTCCGAGCCCGTTCTGGAGTTCCTGTCCCGCGCCGAGCACCCGCGGCTCGCCGCGCTCGGCACCTCCTGCCCCGACCACTTCCTGCGGACCAAGGTGCGGCCGCTCGTTCTCGACCTGCCGCCCACCGCTCCGCTGGAGGAGGCCGTCGCGCGGCTCGACGCACTGCACGCCGAGTACCGCGAGGAGTACGCCGCCTACTACCGGCGGCACGCCCTGCCCGACTCCCCCGCCATGCGCGGCGCCGACCCGGCGATCGTGCTGATCCCGGGAGTCGGCATGTTCTCCTTCGGCAAGGACAAGCAGACCGCCCGGGTCGCGGGTGAGTTCTACGTCAACGCGATCAACGTGATGCGGGGCGCCGAGGCGGTCTCGTCGTATGCGCCCATCGAGGAGTCGGAGAAGTTCCGCATCGAGTACTGGGCCCTTGAGGAGGCCAAGCTCCAGCGGATGCCGAAGCCCAAGCCGCTCGCGACCCGGGTCGCACTCGTGACGGGTGCCGGCAGTGGCATCGGGAAGGCCATCGCGCAGCGCCTGGTCGCCGAGGGCGCGTGTGTCGTCGTCGCCGATCTCAACGCCGAGAACGCCGCCGCGGTCGCCGAGGAGCTCGGCGGGCCCGACAAGGCCGTGGCCGTGACCGTCGACGTCACCTCCGAGGAGCAGATCGCCGAGTCGTTCAGGGCCGCGGTGCTGGCCTTCGGCGGGGTGGACCTCGTCGTGAACAACGCCGGTATCTCCATCTCCAAGCCGCTCCTGGAGACCTCCGCCAAGGACTGGGACCTCCAGCACGACATCATGGCGCGCGGTTCCTTCCTGGTGTCGCGGGAGGCGGCCCGGGTGATGATCGCGCAGAAGCTGGGCGGCGACATCGTCTACATCGCCTCCAAGAACGCCGTCTTCGCCGGCCCCAACAACATCGCCTACTCCGCCACCAAGGCCGACCAGGCGCACCAGGTGCGGCTGCTGGCCGCCGAGCTGGGCGAGCACGGTATCCGCGTCAACGGCATCAACCCGGACGGCGTGGTGCGCGGCTCCGGTATCTTCGCCGGCGGCTGGGGCGCCAAGCGGGCCGCGGTGTACGGCGTGGAGGAGGAGAAGCTCGGCGAGTTCTACGCCCAGCGGACCATCCTCAAGCGCGAGGTGCTCCCCGAGCACGTCGCCAACGCCGTCTTCGCGCTGACCGGTGGGGAGTTGACCCACACCACCGGTCTGCACGTCCCCGTCGACGCCGGCGTCGCGGCCGCCTTCCTGCGATGAGCGCGTCCGTGAAGTCGTACGCCGCGGTCGACCTCGGCGCGTCCAGCGGACGGGTCATGGTCGGCCGCGTCGGCCCCGACAGCCTGGAGCTGTCCGAGGCCCACCGGTTCGCGAACCGGCCGGTCCGGGTCCCGGAGGGCCTGCGCTGGGACATCCTCTCGCTGTACGGCGGTGTCCTGGACGGGCTGAAGGCGGCGGGGCAGGTCGACTCGGTCGGCATCGACAGCTGGGCCGTGGACTACGGACTGCTGGACGCCGACGGGGCGTTGCTCGGGAACCCGGTGCACTACCGGGACTCCCGCACCGAGGGGGTCGCGGAGAAGGTGTGGGCGACCGTGCCCGCGCCCGATCTCTATGCGGCGACGGGCTTGCAGTACGCGCCCTTCAACACCCTGTACCAGCTCGTGGCCGATCAACTCGCCGGAGCCCGGCGCCTGTTGCTCATTCCCGATCTGCTGACGTACTGGCTGACCGGCGTGCAGGGCACCGAGCTGACCAACGCCTCGACCACCCAGCTGATCGATCCCCGCACGCGCGGATGGTCGTACGACATCGCCGAGCGGGTCGGGATCGACCTGGAGCTGTTCGCGCCGCTGCGGCAGCCCGGTGATCCGGCGGGGCTGCTGCGGCCCGAGGTGCTGGAGGAGACCGGACTGCGCGGACCCGTGCCGGTGACGGCCGTCGGGTCGCACGACACCGCCTCCGCGGTGGCCGCCGTGCCCGCGTCCGGCGAGCGGTTCGCCTACATCTGCACCGGCACCTGGTCCCTCGCGGGGCTGGAGCTCGACAGGCCCGTGCTGACCGAGGAGAGCCGGGCCGCCAACTTCACCAACGAGCTGGGGCTCGACGGTACGGTCCGCTACCTGCGGAACATCATGGGGCTGTGGCTGCTCCAGGAGTGCGTACGAGCCTGGGGCGACCCTGACCTGGGCGAGCTGCTCCGGGAGGCGGCCAAGGTGCCGGCGCTGCGGTCGGTGGTGGACGCGGGGGACGCCGTGTTCCTCGCGCCGGGCCGGATGCCGGAGCGGATCGCCGAGGCGTGCCGTGCCTCGGGGCAGCCGGTGCCCGCCTCCCCCGCCGAGGTCACGCGCTGCATCCTCGACTCGCTGGCCCTGGCCCACCGCAAGGCGGTCGAGGAGGCGCAGCGGCTGGCCGACCACCCCGTGGACGTGGTGTACGTCGTCGGGGGCGGGACGCGCAACGCCCTGCTGTGCCAGCTGACCGCCGACGCCTGCGGGCTGCCGGTGGTGGCGGGGCCGACCGAAGCGGCGGCGCTGGGGAACGTGCTGGTCCAGGCGCGGGCCCACGGGCTGGTGGGGGACCTCGCGGGCGGGCGTGAGCTGCTCACCCGGACCCAGCCGCTCACCCGGTACGAGCCGCAGGGCGACACCGCGCGCTGGCGCGAGGCCCAGACCCGGCTCGCTGGGGCCTGACCAGGGTCTCCCCCCGGAGCTCGCCCCCCGGCTACGCTGCACTCATCCGATGATCGACCACAAGGAGCCGCGATGCGTGTCGCCCTGTTCCTGACCTGTGTCAACGACACGCTCTATCCGGACACCGGGCGCGCTGTGGTGAAACTGCTGACCAGGCTGGGCGTGGACGTCGACTTCCCGATGTCCCAGACCTGCTGCGGGCAGGCGCACTACAACACCGGCTACCGGCACGAGGCGGAACCGCTGGCCCGGCATTTCTCCGATGTCTTCCGGGACTACGAGGCGATCGTGACGCCGTCCGGATCGTGCGGGGCGATGGTGCGGGAGCTGTATCCGCGGATGGGCGAGCGGGCCCGGGCGGAGGGGCGCGGGGAGAGTCTCGCGGCCACGCTGGCGCCCGTGGTGCCGAAGACGTACGAGCTCACGGAGTTCCTGGTGGACGTGCTGGGGGTGACGGATGTCGGGGCGTACTACCCGCACACCGTGACGTACCACCCGACCTGTCACGGACTGCGTGGCCTCGGGCTCGGTGACCGGCCCCGGCGGCTGCTCCAGGCGGTCAAGGGGCTCGAACTCAAGGAGCTGCCGGGCGCCGACGAGTGCTGCGGCTTCGGCGGCACGTTCGCGCTGAAGAACTCCGATGTCTCGGCGGCGATGGGCACGGACAAGGTGCGCAACGCCGAGTCGACGGGCGCGGAGGTGCTGTGCGCGGCCGACAACTCGTGCCTCATGCACATCGGGGGCACGATGGGCCGGCTGGAGTCGGGCATGCGGCCGGTGCACATCGCGGAGATCCTGGCGAGCACGGACGAGGAGCCGGCCGCATGAGTGGAACGTTCGTAGGCATGCCGGCCTTCCCCGTGGCCGCGCACGAGGCCGTCAACAACAAGACGCTGCGCGGCAATCTGCGCCACGCCACGCACACGATCCGCGCCAAGCGGGCGAAGGCCGTCGCCGAGGTCTCCGACTGGGCGGAGCTGCGCGAGGCGGGCAAGCGGATCAAGGACCACACGCTGCGTCATCTCGACCGCTATCTCGTGCAGTTGGAGGAGTCGGTCGTGGCGGCGGGCGGCACCGTCCACTGGGCCGCCGACGCCGACGAGGCCAACGAGATCGTGACGCGACTCGTCAAGATGACCGGTGAGTCGGAGGTCGTCAAGGTCAAGTCGATGGCCACGCAGGAGATCGGGCTCAACGAGGCCCTCGAGGCAGCGGGCATCCGCGCCTACGAGACCGATCTCGCCGAGCTGATCGTGCAGTTGGGCAAGGACCGGCCCTCGCACATCCTCGTCCCGGCCATCCACCGCAACCGGGGCGAGATCCGGGACATCTTCGTGCGCGAGATGAGCGAGTGGGGCCGCCCGGCCCCCGAGGGCCTCACCGACACGCCCGCCGAACTGGCGGAGGCGGCACGGCTGCACCTGCGGGAGAAGTTCCTGCGCGCCAAGGTCGGCATCTCCGGCGCCAACTTCATGGTCGCCGACACCGGCACCCTGGTGGTCGTGGAGTCCGAGGGCAACGGACGGATGTGCCTGACCCTGCCCGAGACGCTGATCTCGGTCGTCGGCATCGAGAAGATCGTGCCGAGCTGGCGGGACCTGGAGGTCTTCCTGCAGACGCTGCCCCGCTCCTCGACCGCCGAGCGCATGAACCCGTACACGTCCACGTGGACCGGGACGACGGACGAGGACGGCCCGCAGAACTTCCATCTGGTGCTGCTCGACAACGGCCGCAGCGACACCCTGGCCGACGAGGTCGGGCGCCAGGCCCTGCGCTGCATCCGCTGCTCGGCGTGCCTGAACGTGTGCCCGGTGTACGAGCGGGCCGGCGGGCACGCCTACGGCTCGGTCTACCCGGGCCCGATCGGCGCGATCCTCAGCCCCCAACTCCGGGGCACGGCGAGCGAGATCGACGCCTCGCTGCCGTACGCCTCCTCGCTCTGCGGGGCCTGCTACGAGGTCTGCCCGGTCGCCATCGACATCCCCGAGGTGCTGGTGCATCTGCGGGAGCGGGTGGTGGAGGGCGGGCCGGTCGTCCGCGAGGGCAACAAGGTGGTGCTCAAGCCCGCCAAGGGGCACGCCGCCGAGCGGGCGGCGATGCGGGCGGCCCGCTGGGCGTTCGCCCACCCCGGCGTCCTGCGCACCGGTCAGCGGGCGGCCTCGCGCACCCGGCGTCTGCATCCACGCACCCTGCCCGGTCCCGGCAAGGCGTGGAGCGGCACCCGGGATCTGCCCGCCGTGCCGGCGGAGCCCTTCCGCGACTGGTGGCAGCGCACGAACGGCGGCAAGGAGGGCGGCAAGTGAGCAGCAGGGAACGGATCCTGGGCCGGGTGCGGCGCGCGCTGGCCGATACGCGGGGCGAGGCCGAGGACGCCCCGATCGAGCGCGCGTATCTGCGCGAGCACGGCGACCGGAGCGTCGAGGAGACGGTGGAGCTGCTGGCCGAGAACCTCGCGGACTACCGGGCGATCGTGCACCGCTGCACGGCCGCTGATCTGCCGGCGACGCTCGCCGGGATGCTCGCGGCCCGGGGGGCGAAGACGGTCCTGGTGCCGACCGGCCTTGAGCCGGCGTGGCTGGCGGAGGCCGACGCCGAGCAGGTCCCGGACCGGGTCGAGAGCACTTCGCACGAACTGGACCGGCTCGACAGCGTGGTGACGGCGTGCGCGGTGGCCGTCGCCGAGACCGGCACCATCGTGCTGGACGGCGGCCCGGACCAGGGCCGTCGCCGCATCACCCTGGTCCCGGACCACCACATCTGTGTCGTACGGGTCCCGGACCAGGTCGTCTCCTCCGTGCCGCAGGCCCTCGAACGCCTGGACCCGGTACGCCCGTTGACCTGGATCTCCGGGCCTTCCGCGACGAGCGACATCGAGCTGGACCGGGTCGAGGGGGTGCACGGTCCGCGCACCCTGGAGGTGGTACTGGTGGACTCTCAGGCGAGCGAGGACGTCAACTCGTAGCGCCCGGAGGGGAGTTCGTACGAGGCGACACCGTCCCCGAAGCCCAGGTACGTCACTCCCCCGACGTGCGACAGAGGTGTGCGCCCATCGCGCACGGTGTCCGGGTCGGTCGTGGGGATGCGCAGGGTCGCGGTGCTGTTGGCGGGGA
The DNA here is from genome assembly GCF_040606035.1 of Streptomyces sp. NPDC005483. Classification (NCBI taxonomy): domain Bacteria; kingdom Bacillati; phylum Actinomycetota; class Actinomycetes; order Kitasatosporales; family Streptomycetaceae; genus Streptomyces; species Streptomyces sp. NPDC005483. Next base: position 34,805 of record NZ_JBEXEA010000007.1, on the reverse strand, counting down.
CCGCGACCCGGTGCGTGAACTCGCTCTCCCGCACCGCCCACGCGCTGACGATCTCACCGTACGGCGACCGGTGCGAACCGGTGACCTGGGTGATCCTGCCGGTCGGGTCCAGGTGGGGCCGCAGGAAGAAGTGCTTGAAGCCCGGGTGGGCCGGGTCCTTGGCGATGCCGGCCACGCTCTCGTACATCCACTCCATGATCGCGCCGTAGGCGTAGTGGTTGAACGAGTTCATCTCGACCGGTCCGAAGCCCTCCTCCCTGGAGTAGGAGTTCCAGCGCTCCCAGACCGTCGTCGCTCCGTTCCTCACCGAGTACAGCCAGGAGGGCATCGCGTCCTGGTGCAACACCTCGTACGCCAGCTCCACCTGGCCCTCCTCGGTGAGGACGGGCGCCAGGACGTTCACTCCGAGGAAGCCGACGGAGAGGGTGTTCTCTGCGTACCCGACACGGGTGCTGTCGGGGTGGGCGGCCTTGTACTCGGCGGAGTTGCCGATGTTCTGCACGAGGAGCTCGACGATCGCGCGCCGCTGGACCTCGGTGTCGTACAGGCCGAGTTTGAGGACCCAGAGCAGAGCGGTCTGGCTGTCGTCCTCGGTTTGGGTGGGGCTGCCTCCCGGGGTCCAGGGCGGCGGGGAGCCGAGGCTGGAACGCACGGTGAGGCGGCCGTCCTGGGTGCCGAGGTACTTGGTGATGAACGCCCGCTTGATGTGGGAGAACAGCTCCTCGTAGGCGTGGGCCTCGGTGCCGCGGCCGGTGGCGCGGGCCATGTCCGCCATGAGGCGGGCGCTGTAGGCGTAGTAGGCGTCGCTGACGAGCTGGGTGCTGGTGACCTGGAAGGCCAGCCAGTCGCCGAAGATCGCGCCCTGTCCAGCGTAGGTGTCTCCGGTGCGGGCGCGGATCCAGTCCATGTAGGCCGTCATCGCGTCCCAGCTGCGGTCCACGAGGGTGGTGTCACCGCTCATCTGCCACACCGTCCAGGGCACGACGACCCCGCAGTCCGCCCAACCGCTCGCCGGGACCGGCTCGTTGTAGCGGGCTCCGGGCGCGATCCAGGTGAACTGGGCGCCGTCCGCGCCGTAGGTGCGCTGGGAGTCGATCAGGATGTCCTGGAAGTGGCTCAGGAAGGCGACCGTATCGGAGGTGTAGAGGCCCGTCTGGGAGAAGAGCTGGGTGTCGCCGGTCCAGCCGCAGCGTTCGTCGCGTTGCGGGCAGTCGGTGGGCACCCAGAGGTAGTTGCCGCGCTGGCCCCAACGGACGTTGCTGATCAGCTGGTTGACGTCGGGGGCGTCGGTCTCGACGGTGCCGATGTCGTGGAGGGCGGAGGTGGCGACCCTGCCGGTCAGTTCGGTGAGGGTGACGGTGGCGGTCGTGGTGACGGAGACATAGCGGAAGCCGTAGAAGGTCAGGGAGTCCTGGTGGGTCTCGCCCTTGGGGTCACCCTTGAGGATGTACGTGCTGGTGGCCCTGGCGGTGCGGAGGTTGGCCCGGTAGACGGAGCCCGCGGGGCCGTCCGCGCCCGCGCTGGTGTCGTTGAGCATCTCCCCCGGTTCGAAGGTGACTTCGGCTCCGGCGGGGCCGCGGAGGGTGTAGCGGGGGACGCCGACGAGGTTCTGGCCGAGGTCGATCACGGCGGTGTCGCCGGGGTGCAGGGTGAGGTGGGTGGTGGCGGCCCGGTGGGGATCGGCGACCGTGCGGGCGGGGTCGGGAACGAGATCGCCGCCGCCGGTGTAAACGGTGATCGACTGTGCGCTGCGGTCCCATGCGGGCATCAACCGGGCCGACTCGCCCGGGTAGGCAACCAGTCGGGAGGCGGGGAAGCGGGTGGTGAAGTCGTGCTCCTCGGTGGCGGACCAGGCGGAGGCGTCGAACCCGTTCGCGGTCCAGCCGGGCAGTTCACGGCGGGCGTCGTAGGTCTGGCCGTCGTAGAGGTCGTCGGCACGGTGGGGGCCGCTGTCCGTGGCCCTCCAGTCGTCGCCGGGAGCGGTCACGACGGTCTGCGTCGAGCCGTCCTCGTAGCGGATCAGGAGCTTGGCCTTCAGGGCGAGAGGGTTGCCGGTCTCGGAGTGGTAGACGCTGTTCTCGGAGACGCGTCCGTTGTACCAGCCGTTGCCCAGGACCGCCGCGAGGGTGACCTGCGGTTGCTCCGCCAGCAGGCCGGTGACGTCGTAGGTGAAGTAGCTGACGGTGGTGTCGTAGTTGGTCCAGCCCGGGGTGAGGAGTTCGTACGTGGTCCCGCCGTCCTGGGGCACGGCGACCCGGCGGCCGTTGACGTAGGCGTCGTACACGCCTAGCGCGGAGATGTAGAGCCGCGCTTCACGCACGCGGCCCGCCTTCAGGTCCGTCTGCCTTCTCAGGAGCGGCGCGCCCGCGCTGTTCGGTGCCTTGCCCGCCATGCTGATCCACTTCGCGCCGTCCCAGCCGGTCACGCCGTCGGTACTGAGCAGGCCGGTCTCGAAGCAGGCGACCGGGGCGTCGGGGAGCCTGCGGCCGGTCTCGTCCCAGACCTGGACCGTCCAGTGGTAGCGGGTCGAGGCGTGCAGGCCGGGGCCCGCGTAGCGCACGGCCACCGAATCCGCCGAATCGGTCCGGCCGCTGTCCCAGACGTCCGCGCGGCCGTGGGCCAGGCGGTCGGGACTGGACGCGACCAGGATGCGGTACGCCGTCTGACGCCGTCCGCGGACCCGGGACGCGGTGCGCCAGCCGAAGCGCGGGCGCGCCGCGTCCACCCCGAGCGGATCGGTGCGGTGCTCCACGGTGAGGCCCTCGACGGCGGTGCCGTCGGCGGCCGGTGCCGTCCCCAGGCCCGTCGTGCGGCGCCCTGCCTTGCCGTTCGTGCTGTCGGCTCCGTCGGTCATGGCGGGGTCCCTTCGGCTGCTCGGAGTTGTATCGATTCAGCTGGGTCGGCGGCTGAAGCTAGTGGCGAACGCGCCGGGTGTCCACCGTCCGCGCCGCGCGTTGAAACCGTTCAGGGGGGGTGCCCATCTCTCCGAGAGGTCCGTGCAGCCCCGGGTGATGCTCGCCGGACGCAGTGCCGACGGTCACGCCAGGAGCACGACGACCAACAGCAGCAGGCCTCACCACCGGCCCGCGCGCCCGGCCGTGGCACACCGTCACCGACGTCAAGGCCGTACCGTCAGCTGTAGACGATCGGGCAGCCGCGCCGCAGGGAGTGCTGGGCAGCGCGCAGGTACAACGCCACGTAGAACGCGGCGTCCAGGTCCTCGGTCCAGGGCCCGGTCCGGGTGGCCGCGACCCGCTCTGCCTCGCCGTCCAGGAACCACATGGTGAGGTCGAGGTTGTCGCAGGCCTCGGGTATCGCGTCGAGGGGGAGTCGCACGGCCTCGGCCAGCCGTTGCGCGAGCTCGAGGATCTGTGGGGCTCCGGCGATCACCGTGGTGTCCGAGTAGGAGGACTCGACGGGCAGCTCGATCTCCACGTCGAGCGGCACCGGCACCAGCACCGACCAGTCGAGAAGGGCCTCCGGCTCGGAGGGCGCCAGCCATTCACGCGTCAGCCGCACGAAGCCGTCCATGGACGGCACCAGCTTCTCCTCGAACCGCATCCCCGACCCGCGGACGAACTCCGTGTCCTCGGGCACGGACTCGTACGGCGGCAGCCCACGACGGCGCAGTTCCTCGTTCAGCCCCGCGGCGACGGCCCCCCGGCCCTCCTCCTCGTCCGCGTCGAACCATTCCTGCGCGCCCACGCTCACCAGATAGATCCCCATGCGCCGAAAAGTACAGCGGCCCACTGACAACGCTCCCGCGTCCTTTCAACGGCCCCTACGATCAGGGACCGGTCAGCAGCAGCGTGGGCAGGGTGTCCTCCAGGATCCGCTCGCGGGGCAGAGTGAGGCCGAAGTGTTGCTGGAGGACCTCCAGGCAGGCCCGGTGCACGACAGGGTGGTCCAGGTCGTCGTCGGGCAGTCCGGCGGCCGTGAGCCGCTCCTGGACCGCTGCCACCACCTCGGGGTCGCCCTCCGGGCTGCCGTACCCCCAGCTGCCGTCCAGGTGCAGGTTGAACGCGCACATCAGGTTCTCGTCGTGGCGGTAGGCGAAGTTCGGGGGCACCGGCTTGCCGTTCTCCTCCTCGTATTCCAGGTGGTAGACGTGCAGCCCGCCCCGGTCGACCGGTCGGCTGCCGGTTCCGAACTCGCCCTGCCAGCCGCCGTACTTGATGACGTACGACCACTCGTCGAGCTCACCGTGGCGCAGGGCGATGCCGTCCAGGACCTCTCCGTACAGGCCCTCCAGCAGGTCCTGCACCTGGCGGCCGGTGAGTTCTCCGATGGAGCGGGGCCGGTAGGGCCGGTGAGCGGTCTCGGCGATCCGCCTCGCCAGCGATTCCGATTCGAGGTCGGGGGCGATCACCACGCTGTAGCCGCCCCAGGCGATGGACTGCGGTTCAGCGAGCCAAGCTATTCCGTCGGTCATGGCGATCAACCCTGCCGTACCCGCCGGTGAGTGTCACTGAGCACACCCCCGAAGACGGGTTCTACGGCCAATGTCCCCCGGCCCGCGGCTCCGTAGTTTCTTCAGCGAGGCACACGGCGTGCCGGACGAAGGGGGACGAGGATGTTTCGCACAGGTTCACGACGCACGCACGACGCGGGACCCGCCGCCGAGGCCTTGCGGTTGGTGAAGGTCACCAGGACCTACGGCTCGGACGACAGTGCCGTGACCGCCCTGGACGGGGTCACGCTGAGTCTCGGCCGGGGCACCTTCACCGCGGTGATGGGGCCGTCGGGGTCCGGCAAATCCACGCTGCTGCAGTGCGCGGCCGGTCTCGACCGGCCGGACAGCGGGATCGTGCGGGTGGACGGCACGGAGCTGACGGGCGGTGGCGAGGCGGATCTGACGCGGTTCCGGCGCGGACGGGTCGGGTTCGTGTTCCAGCAGTACAACCTGCTGGAGACGCTGACGGTCGCGCAGAACACGGTCCTGCCGCTGAAGCTCGCCGGCCGGAAGATCGACCGCGGGCGGGTCACGGAGGTTCTGACGGCCGTCGGTCTCGGCGACCGGCTCGGACACCGGCCCGACCAGCTCTCCGGCGGTCAGCGGCAGCGGGTGGCGATCGCCCGCGCGCTGGTCACGGACCCCCGGGTGATCTTCGCGGACGAGCCGACGGGCGCTCTGGACACCCGTAGCGCTCGGGACGTGCTGCGGCTGCTCCAGGAGGCGGTGCGGGTGCAGGGCCGGACCGTGGTGATGGTGACCCACGACCCGGTGGCCGCCTCCTACGCCGACTCCGTGCTGTTCCTCGCGGACGGACGCCTCGCGGGCCGCATGGACACCCCGACACCGGACGCGGTGGCCGAGCGCCTCGTGCACCTGGGCCACGACGAGACGGCAGTCCACGACGTGACGACGGGGGTGTGAGCGATGTTCATGCTGGCGATGCGGTCGGTACGGCAACGACCCGGACGGTTCCTTGCGACCCTGCTGGCCGCCTTCCTGGGCGCGGGCATCATCATGACGTTCAACTCGCTGTACGACACGGCGGGTCAGCCGGGTGTCGACCCGGTGAGCTCGGACACCCTCACCACCTCTGCGAGTGTCGTCGGCGGCTACGGCACGCTCCTGGTGTTCTTCGCCGTGGCCTCGACACTGACGGTCAACGTCCGTCAGCGCGCGGGTGAGTTGGAGCTGCTGCGCTGCTCGGGGGCGACGCCGGGGCAGATCAGGCGGATGGTCGTGGGCGAGTCCGTGGCGGTCGCCTTGATCGGTGCCGTGTCGGCGATCGGTCCGGCGATGCTCGGCGGGCAGGCACTGCTGGACGTCTTCAAGGACAGCGGGCAGGTCACTCGGAACGTCGCCCCCTCCTTCGGTCCCGTCGCGCTGGTGTCGGGCGTCGGCATCACGCTGGTCGCGGCGGCGGGCGCCGCCTTCCTCGCCGTACGACGGGCCACGCGCGGGCGTCGGCAGCGGGGCCGGGCGCGGACGTTCTTCGCGTACGCGGCACTCGGCACCGGGGCCGTGTCGGTGACCTCCACCTTCGCCTTCTCGGCGACGGACGAGGCGCTCATGGCGACGCCGGCGTACGGGGCGATCCTGCTGTCCGTGGGATGCGCGCTGCTCGCGCCACGGCTGCTGAGGGGTGTGCTGGAGCGGTTGCCGCTGACCGGTGCGAGCGGCTGGCTGGCCGTGCGGAACCTGCGTCGGCGGGTGGACGACCTCTCCGGGATTTTGATGTCGCTGATCCTCTTCACGGCGGTGTCCGTGGCCACGCTGTACATGCAGGGTGGGGAGAGCGATGCCATGAAGGCCTCGGGCGCGGTCAGGACGGTCGAGGCGAAGAACCTTCAGACGCTTAACCTCACGGTCGTCGGCATCATCGTGGTGTTCGTGTGCCTGATGCTGGTCAACTCGCTGTACGCGGCGACGACTTACCGCGGCCGGGAGTTCGGGCAGCAGCGGCTGGCCGGGGCGGGCCCGGGGCAGGTGCTGGGGATGGTGGCCACGGAGGGGCTGATCCTCACGGCGATCGGGCTGTTCTTCGGCACGGGGGCGGCGCTGGCGGGGATCATTCCGTTCACGGTCGTCCGCACCGACGCGGTGCTGCCCCACCAGGGGCTCGGCATCTGGCTGGCGGTGGTGGCGATCGCGGCGGCCGCGACGACCGGGACGAGCCTGGCCACGGCCCACAGGGTGCTGCGTACCCCGGCGGTGGAGGCGGTGGGGCCGGCAGCGTGAGGACCACCGGTCGGCGGGGGCGTCACCTCGGTGCCGCCCCCACTGACCCTTCTCGCATCACGTGACAGAACGGGTGAACAAGCGCTTAGATAGTTGATGGAACGAGTCCGCGCCGCCCTGGAGGCCCCGTTGCTGTTCACATCCGTCGACGACGTCTCCGCACGCCTCGCCGAGACCGGCTACCTCGCCTCCCCCGCGGTCGCCACGACCGTCTTCCTCGCCGACCGGCTCGGCAAGCCGCTCCTCGTCGAGGGCCCGGCCGGGGTCGGCAAGACGGAGCTGGCCAAGGCGGTGGCCGAGGTCGCCGGGGCGCGGCTGGTCCGGCTCCAGTGCTACGAGGGCGTGGACGAGTCCCGGGCCCTGTACGAGTGGAACCACGCCAAGCAGCTGCTGCGCATCAGCGCCGGCCGGGACGAGACCTGGGACGAGGCGCGCACGGACATCTTCAGCGAGGAGTTCCTGCTCTCCCGGCCCCTGCTGACGGCGATCCGCGGCGACGAGCCCAAGGTGCTGCTGATCGACGAGACCGACAAGGCGGACGTCGAGGTCGAGGGCCTGCTCCTGGAGGTACTCAGCGACTTCCAGGTCACGGTCCCCGAGCTGGGCACGATCACCGCGGCCCGCCGCCCCTTCGTCGTCCTCACCTCCAACGCCAGCCGCGAGCTGTCGGAGGCCCTGCGCCGCCGTTGCCTGTTCCTGCACATCGGGTTCCCGCAGGAGGAACTGGAGCGGCGGATCGTACGGCTGAAGGTGCCGGGTCTCGACGAGACGCTGGCGAAGTCCGTGGTGCGGGTCGTGGGGGCGCTCAGGGCCATGGACCTGCGCAAGGTTCCCTCGGTCGCGGAGACCATCGACTGGGCCCGCACGCTTCTCGCGCTGGGCGCGGACCACCTCGACGAGACGGTCGTACGGGACAGTCTGGGCGTGCTCCTCAAGCACCAGGACGACATCCTCAAGGCCGGGGCCAAGCTCGACCTGGACGCGGTGTGAGCACCGCCGAGCGGCTCACCTCCCTGGTCGGCGCCCTGCGCGCGCACGGTGTGCGCATCGGGACGGGCGAGACGGTGGACGCGGCCCAGGCCGTCGAGGCGCTCGGGTTCGCCGACCGCGAGCGACTGCGGGAGGGCCTGGCGGCGACCCTGCTGCACAGCACGGCCCAACGGCCGGTGTTCGACCCGGTCTTCGACCTGTACTTCCCGCGAGGCGTCGGCGCGCCCGACACCGGCCCCGCGGACCGCGATGCGCTGCGCGAACGTCTCGCACAGGCACTCGCCGCGAACGACGAGGCCCTGATGGCCCGCCTCGCCGCAGAGGCCGTCGACGGGTTCGGCGGATACGGCAACTCCCCCTCCTCGGACGGCTGGTCGTCGTACCAGACGCTCGACCGGCTGCGCCCGCAGACCCTGCTCGCGCGTGTCCGTGACGAAGTGCGGGGGCGGCAGGGCGTGTCCGGGTTCACGGACCGGCTCCTCGAGGACGAGATCCGGCGGCGTATCGAGGCGTTCCGCGCGCTGGTGGCGGCGGAGGCCCGGCGGCGGGTGGCCGAGCGGCGGGACAGGGACGAGATCGCGCGTCGGGCGGTGGCTCCGACGACCGACAGGGTCGACTTCCTGTTCGCCGGGAAGGACCGGCTGGCCGAACTGCGGCGCACGGTCCAGCCGTTGGCCCGCAAGCTCGCCACCCGGCTCGCGGCCCGCCGCCGTCGCGCCACGCGGGGCAGTATCGATCTACGGCGGACTCTGCGCGGTTCGTTGTCGACGGGCGGGGTGCCGATGAAGCTGGTGCTGCGCAGGCGCCGGCCGGCCCGGCCCGAACTGGTGCTGCTGTGCGATGTGTCGGGCTCGGTGTCGGGGTTCTCTGACTTCACGATGCTGCTGGTGCAGGCGCTGCACGACCAGTTCAGCAAGGTGCGGGTGTTCGCCTTCGTCAACCGCCTCGACGAGGTCACCCGGCTCCTCGAGCACGGGGCGGCCGACGCGGAGGGGCTCAGCGCCCGCATCCGGGCCGAGGCCACGCTCACGGGGTGGCACGGCAGCAGCGACTACGGCGTGGCGCTGGGCGAGTTCGCGTCGCTGTACGGGGATGCGCTGAGCCCGCGCACGACGGTGTTCGTCCTCGGCGACGCCCGCACCAACATGAGCGACCCGAACCTCCCCGCCGTACGGGAGATCACCGAGCGGTCGCGCCGCGTCTACTGGTTGAACCCGGAAGCGCGTGCGCAGTGGGGCACGGGCGACTCGGCCGCGTACGAGTACGCCGAGCTGGTGGAGATGCACGAGTGCCGCAATGTCCGGCAGCTCAGCGCGTTGGTGGGGCGGCTGCTGCCGATCTGACGAGCCGCGTGCGACGTCAGGACGCGGGGCGACGATGCCGGCGCTGGAATCGCTGCGTGTCGTGCCCTGGCCTGCGACCGGTGCGAGAGCGACCCCTGTGCGCCGGGTGCGGAGCAGGCCCTGGGACCTGCTCTGCGGCACCCGGCCGGGCGATCCCGGTCCGCGGGTGGGTGCCGGGGCCGGCCTTACTGGGGACCGTGTGCCGATATGCGCCCGTTGGCAGCCGCCCGCGGACCACGCCACGCGTGTCCAGGTGGCTCAGGCCGCCAACTGCGGGTACAGCGCCGAGAGATCCGCGGAGAGTCCGGCCTTCACCTGCCGGGTCAGGTCGTCGGCGAGCACCTCGAAGGCGCCGGACTCGATGCCGTCGAGGGCCTGCGCGGCCACGCTCTCGGGAGTGACCTCGACAGTGACGTCGCGGTGTGAGGACGACGGTCCGGGACCGGCGTGCCTCACTTGCCCTTCGCGTAGTCCGTCGCCATGCCGCCCGCGAAGTCGTAGACCACGCACTGCTCGTCGCCGACGACCCAGGCGTCGTGCCCGGGTGCCGCCACGAAGATGTCCCCGGGGCCCACTTCGCCCTCGCCGCCCTCGTCCATGCGGATGTGCATACGGCCCTGGACCACATAGCCGTTGTGGTGGATCTCGCAGCTCTTGGTGCCCGCGATGGGTGCCACGGACTCCGACCAGCGCCAGCCCGGTTCGAAGGTCCCCACGGCGAAGTCCAGCCCGCTCATGTGGACCGCTTCGAGGTGGCCACGCGGGAAATCACGGCGCTCGTCCGGCTTGTCGAGCGTCTTCACCTCAAACATGACGGCTCTCCCTTCCGGCCGTGTTGCGGTACGGCCGGGGCCGGTCTCCGTCTCCCACCCGTCCCGGGCGGCACCGGCGGGGGCCGCGCCCCATCACTCCATCGTCCGCCTGTCCAGCCGGGCCTGCCATTCGAGGGAAGCGCTCGGTCAGTCCTCGTCCCCCTCCCCGCCCGCGCAGAGCCGCGCGAAACGGTCCGCGTCGACATTGCCACCGGAGACGATCAGCCCGACCCGGTCCGGGAGGCCGCTCACCCGACCGCTCAGCAGGGCGGCCAGCGGAGTCGCGCCGCTCGGCTCGACGACGATCTTCAGTCGCTCGAAGGCGAACCGCATGGCCGCACGGATCTCGTCGTCGGAGATCAGCACGATCTCGTCGACCAGCCGCCGGTTCACCGAGAAGGTCAGCTCGCCGGGCGTATGCAGAGCCTGCCCGTCGGCGATGGTCTTCGGCACCGGGATGCTGACGCGCCGCCCCGCCTCCAGGGACCGCTTGGTGTCGTCGCCGGCCTCCGGTTCCACGCCGATCATGCGGATGCCCGGGTGCAGGCCCTTGGCGGCGGTCGCACTCCCCGCCATCAGTCCGCCACCTCCGACCGGCGCGAGCAGCGCTCCCAACTCCCCCGTCTCCTCCAGGAGTTCGAGGGCCACGGTGCCCTGTCCCGCCATCACGTGGGGGTGTTCATACGGCGGGATGAGCGCCAGCCCGCGCTCGGCGGCCAGGGCCCCGGCGATGGCCTCGCGGTCGCCGGTGTAGCGGTCGTACGTGACGATCTCGGCGCCGTAGCCCTCGGTGGCCGCGCGCTTGGAGCGTGGGGCGTCCTCGGGCATGACGATCACCGCGGTGGTGCCGAGCTCGCGTGCGGCCAGGGCGACGGCCTGGGCGTGGTTCCCGGAGGAGTAGGCGGCGATGCCCCGGGCCAGCTGCTCCGGCGTCAGCCGGGAGGCGGCGTTGTAGGCGCCGCGGAACTTGAAGGCGCCGACCCGCTGGAAGTTCTCGCACTTGAGGAAGACCTCGGCGCCTGCCAGCGCGTCGAGGGTCCGTGAGCGCAGCACCGGTGTCCGGTGGGCGACGCCCTTGAGCCGGGCGGCCGCGTCCCGGACGTCGTCCAGGGTGACCGGCGGGGTGGTGGTCGTCACGGGTGCCCTCCAGTGTTCGCCTTTTTTCGGGACTGGGACAGATAGCTGTAGGCGGAGGCACGGGAGATACCCAGCCGTCCGGCCACCTGCTCGATCGCCCGCCGGACCGCGAACACACCCCGTTCGTCCAGGCTGCGGAACAGGTCCAGGCGCCCGGCCCGGTCGAGCAGCGCCCATGACTGGTGCCGGTGCGCGTCGAGCATGACGTCGACGACGGAGTCGATGTCGTCACCGAAGGTGGTGACCGGCGGTTCCTCGGGGGCTGCGTCGATCCCGGCCAGGGCTCCCAGCAGGGCGTGGACCTCGCTCGCCGCGGTGACGTCGACATTGACGCACAAGGCGCCGAAGACCGCGCCCGAGGAGTCCCGCAGCAGCATCGTCGACGACTTGACCAGCTTGCCGGTGCCGGTCCGGGTGACGTAGTTCAGCTCGTCGGCCGCCTCGTCGCCACGGGCGACCATCCGCATGCCGATCTGGCTCATCGCCCCGCCCGCGGTACGCCCGGTCACCGAGCCGGCGATGGCCACCACCGACTTCTCCGGTCTCCGGTAGTCGTGCAGCACGACCTCGCACACCGGCCCGAAGGTCGCCGCGACCCCGTCGACGACCGATGTGAGCGCGGCGATGATCGCGTCCCGCTCCGCCTCCATCACGGCCTCCCCTCCACCAGTCCCTTTAGACTAGCAATCCAGCCTCTGGATCACCAGTCCAATCCCCATATCCTTTCCCTGTTTGACCGCGGATCTTGACGACCTGAATGTTACCGGTAACATGACCATTCATGTCCTCGACGCTGGCGCCCGCGCGCACTCCGGTCTTCAGCCCGGCCGCAGTGGTCGCCTCCTGCGTGGGCTTCGTCCTCATCGGCGCGCTCCAGGCGCTGTACGGCCCGGCGATCCCCGCGTTCCGCGAGGAGTTCGGCCTGTCTCCGTCCGGGGCCGGGCTCGGGCTGAGCGCCCACTTCGTGGGCGGGGTGGCCGGGGTCCTGCTGTTCGACCGGCTCTTCGGCCGGATCGGCAACCGGCGCATCCTGGGCACCTCCTACCTGCTGATGGCGCTCGGCGCGGCGGGTTTCGCGCTCGCGCCGAACTGGCCCACCGCCCTGACCGCCGCGCTGATCGCCGGTCTCGGCTTCGGCGGCATCGACTACGGACTGAACCAGCTGTTCGCGGTCGGCTTCGGCCACCGTTCCACCGCGATGCTGAACATCCTCAACGCGCACTTCGGCGTCGGCGCGATCCTCGGTCCGGCAGTGATCGGCGTGGTCGGTGCCGGGCACTATCCGGCGGTCTTCCTAGGATTCGCGCTCGCCGACCTGCCGTTGCTGCTGTGCCTGAAGGGCGTACGGGACTGGGCGCCGCAACCGTCCGGCGCGGCTCCCGACTCGCCTGGCGCTCTCGGCCGCAGCCTGGCCTCGGTGCTCTCCGTGTTCGTCGCGCTCTACGTCCTGCACGTGGGCGTCGAGGCGGGCGTCGGAGGCTGGGAGCCGACCCATCTGGAGACCGTGGGATACGGCGCCGGGGTGGCCGCGACCGCCACCTCCGTCTACTGGCTGATGATGACGGTGGGCCGCTTCCTGGTCGCGCCGATCGCGCTGCGGTTCTCGGCGCAGACCATCATCACCGTGTCCTGCGCGGGTATGACCATCTGTCTTGTGCTGGCGTCCGTACGGGACCTGGCGCCCTACGCGTACGCCGGTGTCGGTCTGTTCATCGCGCCGATCTTCCCCACAGGACTGCCCTGGCTGCACCGGGCCGCCCCCGGCGCCCGACGGGCCGGCGCGCTGGTCATCGCAGCCTCGATGATCGGCGGTGTGGCGGCGGGACCGGCGCTGGGCAAGGCCATCGAGTGGTCCGGAATCCGGGCCGTACCCCTTCTGCTGAGCGCTGTCTCGGCACTGTGCCTCGCCGCCACGCTCTGGCTCGTCCGCAGCACCCGAACCCACTGAACGCCCACCGAACTCCCGCTGACTCGAAGGGATGCCCCGCATGCCCGCTCTGACGACGACCTCCGACGGTTTCCTCCTGCACGGCGAGCCGTTCCGGATCATCTCCGGGGCCATGCACTACTTCCGGATCCACCCCGACCAGTGGAGCGACCGGCTGCGCAAGGCCCGCCTGATGGGCCTCAACACCATCGAGACGTACCTGCCGTGGAACCTGCACGAGCCCGAACCCGGCACCCTGGTCCTGGACGGCTTCCTCGATCTGTCCCGCTGGCTGCGCCTCGCCCAGGACGAGGGCCTGCACGTCCTGTTGCGCCCGGGGCCGTTCATCTGCGCCGAGTGGGACGACGGGGGTCTGCCCGCCTGGCTGCTCGCGGACCCCGACATCCGGCTGCGCAGCAGCGACCCCCGCTTCACGGCGGCGTTCGACGGCTATCTCGACCGACTCCTGCCCGCACTGCGGCCGTTCATGGCCGCGCACGGCGGCCCGGTGATCGCCGTGCAGGTGGAGAACGAGTACGGGGCGTACGGCGACGACACCGCGTATCTCAAGCACGTCCACCAGGCGCTGCGCGACCGTGGTGTCGAGGAGCTGCTGTACACCTGCGACCAGGCCAACGCCGAGCACCTGGCGGCCGGCACCCTCCCGGGCACGCTCGCCACGGTCACCTTCGGCAGCCGTGTCGAGGAGAACCTGGCCGCCCTGCGCGCACATCAGCCCCAGGGCCCGCTGATGTGCTCGGAGTTCTGGGTCGGCTGGTTCGACCACTGGGGCGGCCCGCACCACGTACGGCCCGCGGCCGACGCCGCCGCCGACCTGGACCGCCTGCTGTCGGCCGGCGCCTCGGTCAACATCTACATGTTCCACGGCGGCACCAACTTCGGCTTCACCAACGGCGCCAACCACAAGCACGCCTACGAGCCCACCGTCACGTCCTACGACTACGACGCCCCGCTCACCGAGAGCGGCGATCCCGGCCCCAAGTACCACGCGTTCCGTGAGGTGATCGCCCGGCACACGGCCACGCCCGACGTGCCGGCGCCCTCGCCCGTGCCCAAACTCCCGCTCACCGACGTCGACCTGAGTCACCGGGCGCCGTTGCTGCCGTACGTCCGCGGGCTGTCGTCGACGCACACCGAGACCCCGGTGACGATGAACGCCCTGGGCGTGCACACGGGTCACGTGCTCTACAGCACCACGCTTCCCGGCTCGGGTGACGGTCTGCTGCACTTCCCGGGCGGGGTCGGCGACCGCGCGCAGGTGTTCGTGGACGGCGCCTCCGTCGGCGTCCTGGAGCGGGAACGGCACGACGAGACACTGTCCGTGCGGGTGCCGCACGCCGGTGCCGTCCTCGAAGTCCTCGTGGAGAACATGGGCGGGGTCAACTACGGCCCGCGCATCGGAGCGCCCAAGGGGCTGCTCGGCCCGGTGTCCTTCCAGGGCACCGAACTGCGCGGCTGGGAGTGCCGGGCCGTGCCCCTGGACGACCTGGCCGCCGTGCCGTTCGGCCCGTCCGAGGCGACCACGGACGCGGTACCCGCCTTCCACCGGGGCACCTTCGAGGTGGACAGCCCGGCGGACACCTTCCTGTCCCTGCCCGGCTGGACCAAGGGCCAGGCCTGGGTCAACGGCTTCCATCTCGGCCGTTACTGGAACCGGGGCCCGCAGCACACGCTGTACGTCCCCGCGCCCGTCCTGCGCTCCGGCGCCAACGAGCTGGTGCTGCTCGAGCTGCACGCCACCACCGGCACGCGCGCCCAGCTCACCGACACGCCCGACCTCGGACCGGAGAGCGACTGATGCCGCAGCCGCACCACCTGAGGGTTCCCTCCCCCGCGGGGCCTCCGCTGACCGGGCACCTGCCCTTCACGGACGCCCCCGGGGTGCCCGACCCGATCGAGGTCACCAGCCGCTGGCTGACCAGGGGCGGCCGCCCCTGGTTCCCGGTGTCCGGAGAGTTCCACTACTCCCGCTACCCCGCCGGGGAGTGGGAGGAGGAACTGCTGAAGATGAAGGCGGGCGGCATCACGGCCGTCGCCAGCTACATCATCTGGATCCACCACGAGGAGATCGAGGGGCGCGTCCGCTTCGACGGCGACCGTGACCTGCGCCGCTTCGCCGAGCTGTGCGCCCGGCACGGCCTGGACTTCGTCCCCCGCGTCGGCCCCTGGTCGCACGCGGAGGTCCGGAACGGCGGTCTGCCCGACTGGGTCCTGGCCCGCGACTGCGTGCCCCGCACCGACGACCCGGTGTACCTGGCCGCCGTGCGCCCCTGGTTCGCGGCGATCGCCGAGCAGTTGAGGGGCCTCGACCGGGCCCACGGCGGCCCGATCGTGGCGATCCAGATCGAGAACGAGCTCTACGACCAGCCCGGCCATCTGCTGACCCTGAAGCGGATGGCCCAGGAGGCCGGCCTCAGCGCACCCCTGTGGACGTCGACCGCCTGGGGTGGTGTCCAGCTCCCGCCCGATGAGCTCCTTCCGCTGTACGGCGGCTACACCGAGGCGTTCTGGACCGAGGCCGACGGCGGCTGGCCCGACACCTGCCGCAAGCACTTCTTCTTCACCCACCAGCGCGACGACGAGGGCATCGGATCCGACCTGCGCCCGGTCAGCGTGCGCGGCAGCGAGCCCGACGCCTTCGCCGACCGATTCCCCTGGGCCACCTGCGAGTTGGGCGGCGGCATGGCGGTGTCGTACCACCGCCGGCCGTACGTCGATCCCGACGACATCGGCGCGCTCGGCCTCACCAAGATCGGCTGCGGCTCGGTCTGGCAGGGCTACTACATGTTCCACGGCGGCACCAACCCGGCGGGCGAGCTCAGCACCCTCCAGGAGTCGCACGCCACCGGCTATCCGAACGACCTGCCCGTCCTGACATACGACTTCCAGGCGCCGCTCGGCGAGTACGGCCAGTACCGGCGGACCTATCACGAACTCCGGCTCCAGCACCTGCTGTTGGCGGAATTCGGACATCTGATCGCCCCCATGGAGTCCGCGCTGCCCGAGCGTCGGCCGGACGGGCAGCTCGACCGGGACACCCTGCGCTGGGCGGTGCGCAGTGACGGCACCTCGGGCTTCCTGTTCGTCAACAACCACCAGCCGCACGAACAGCTCCCGGAGCACCCGGAGACGTCGTTCACGGTTGAATTCCCTTCTGGTGGTGGCGGGTTGACGCTTCCCAGCACTCCCGTCACAGTCCCGCGCGGCGCGTACTTCTGCTGGCCGCTGCGTCTCGACGTAGCTGGTCTGCGGCTGGAGTGGGCCACCGCCCAGCCCGTGTGCACGGTCGACGTAGACCGCCGTACGGTCCTGGTACTGGCCGCGACGGACGGCATCGCGCCCGAACTCGCCCTGGACGCGGCCACGGTGGCGGCTCTGCACACGCCCACCGGCGTCGTCACTCCGGTCGGCGACCGGCTGCTGGTGACCGGGCTGCGTCCCGGCACCGACGCCCTGGTGGAGGTGGACACGGCCGACGGCGGGCGGGTCGGCCTGCTGGTGCTGGACGCGGCGACGGCCCGTACCGCCTACCGGGGCGAGGCATGGGGTGCCGAACGGCTGGTGCTGAGCGGTGACGGCGTGGTCTTCGACCGGGACGAGGTACGGCTGCACGGTTCGGGGACCGCGACGTCGTTCGCCGTGCTGCCCGCACCCGAGCGGGCGCCCGTGGTGGACGGGGTGGCGGTGGAGGCCGTCGCGGACGGGGTGTTCACCCGTTACGCGGTCCCCGCGGCGCCGGTCCCCGAGGGCTCGGCAGCCGAAGTCGGTCTCCTCCGGGCCGCCGGCCCCGCTCCCGAGACCGTCACCGGGGTACAGGGCCGGGCGAGCGCGCCGGCGGACAAGTTCTTCGACACCGTGGCCGCCGAGTACCACGTCGAGGTGCCGGAAACCCTGCCGCCCGGGACGCTGCTGCGGCTGCACTGGAGCGGGGACGTGGGGCGGGCGTACGTGGGAGACACGCTGGTCGCCGACCAGTTCTGCGCGGGCCGGGTCTGGGACATCGGCCTCGACCGGCTGAACGCCGACGCGCTGCGCGCCGAGGGCCTGCGACTGCGGGTGCTGCCGCTGCACGCGCGGGCTCCGGTGCATCTGCCGGAGCAGGCGGCTGGTGACCGGGAGCCGGCCACCGTCACCCACGCCGAATGGATCATCAGGCACACCTGGTCGGTCCAGGCGGACTGACCCGCCACGGCGCCCGACGCCACCGCCGGACCCTCGTGAGAGGCCCGCCTATGCTGTGCTCCCCGGGCGGGCCGGGCCCGTCGCACCACCCGCCCCCACCACGTCGAGGAACCGCCACCATGACCCCAAGCGCCGCCGAGGGAGCCGTCCCGAAGGGGCGCAGCCGACGCAACTTCGCCGGCTCGCGCCCGGTGATGGACGACGTGGCCCGGCTGGCCGGTGTCTCCAAGCAGACCGTCTCCCGGGTGCTCAACGAGCATCCGTCCGTCCGCCCCGAGACCCGCGAGGCGGTACTGACGGCCATGCGGACCCTCGGCTACCGGCCGAGCCGCAGCGCCCGGTCGCTGGCCAGCGGGCGGACCCGAATGGTCGGGGTCATCACCTTCGACGCCGCCCGCTACGGACCGGCCGCGATCCTGACCGCGGTCAACACCGCGGCCCAGGAGGCCGGTTATCTGCTGAGCTCCATCTCCCTGGACACGGCGGAGCACGACACGGTCGTCGAGGCCGTCGACCGGCTCTCGGCGGAGGGCGCGGACGGGGTGATCGCCATCGCCCCGCAGCTGTGGGTGGGCCGCGCCCTGGCGGACACCCGGCTCGACACCCCGCTGGTGGTGCTGGAGAACGGCTTCGACGCGGAGACCGAGCGGGTCACCGGTGACTCCCGGGAGGGCGCCCGCAAGGCCACCGAGCATCTTCTGGGGCTCGGCCACCCGACCGTCTGGCACATCGCGGGCCCGAGCGGCTGGACCTCCGCCGACCAGCGTCTGGCGAGCTGGCGCTCCACACTGGAGGCGGCCGGTGCGCCGGTCCCCGAGCCGCTGATCGGCGACTGGAGCGCCGACTCCGGCTACCACCTGGGGCGCCGGCTGGCCCGGCGGACGGACGTCACCGCGGTGTTCGTGTCCAACGACCAGATGGCTCTCGGCGTCCTGCACGCCTTCCACGAGGCGGGCCGCTCGGTGCCGGGCGAGATCAGCGTGGTGGGCTACGACGACATCCCCGAGGCCGCGCATCTGCTGCCGCCGCTGACCACCGTGCGGACGGACTTCGCGGAGATCGGCACCCGCGCCCTGCGACTCCTGCTGAGCCGCATCGACGACACGGCGCAGCCCCCGCGCCCCGAATCACTCGTCCCCGTCGACCTCGTACTCCGCGCGAGCAGCGGGGCTGCGCCCAGGCGGTGAGAGCGGTGCCGCCCCGGTCCTGACATGTCACGCATGCGTGGACGCCCGAACGATCATGTCGATGGGCAGGGTCCGGGCGGTGCCGGGCGGAGCTTCCCCGGCGAGTGTCTCGCAGAGCAACCGCACGCATTCCGCGCCCATATGACGGGGCCTCAGGTCGATCGCCGTGATCGGCGGTTCCGCGGTCCGCATCGCCAGGCTGTCGACGCAGGACGCCAGCAGCAGGTCCTCCCCCACGACCCGGCCCGCCGACCTGATCTCGGGCAGGACGGCCGCCGCGGCCCCGTCGGCCGCGCACACGATCGCGTCGGTCTCCGGCCTCGCGGCGAGCAACTCCCCGACCGCGCCCCGGAGTACCTCCGGTGAGGCGCCGAACGGCGCTTTGCGCAGAAGTGGCCGGGTGTCGTGCTCGGCGCACCAGCGCGTATAGGTGCGCTGGAGGGTGAGGGTCCAGTCGGCGGAGGTGTCGGAGGCGATGAACGCGGGGCGGCGGGCGCCCCTGGCGCGCAGGTGGTCGAGGAGTTCCGTCAGAGAAGTCTCGTGGTCGGACCAGACCACGCCGGTGGGCTCTTGGCCGCCCCCGTAGCGCTCGGCCGTGACGACCGGGAGCCCCGCGTTCATGAGCTGGTCCACGACCGGGTTGTCCGGCATCGGGTCGCACACGATCAGCCCGTCGACCTGCGGGAGGCGGCCCGAGGACACCAGGGTCACGTTCAGCCCGGCGCGCGCGGCCTGTTCGGCGACACCGAACACGAACGACATGTAGTACTCGGCGCTGGTGAGGAACTCCGGAATGTGCAGCGCGATGGTGTCCGTCACGGAGGTGCGCAGGCTGCGGGCGCTGCGGTTGGGCACGTATCCGAGGCGTCGGGCGGTGTGGAGGACGGCCTGGCGGGTCGCGTCGGACACGCGGCCGTGGCCCCGCAGCGCGTCCGACGCGGTGGTCTTGGAGACCCCCGCGCCGCGGGCCACGTCGGCGATGGTGGCGGGCGTGCCCGGCCCGCCCGGCGTGCGGGGGCTCCCCGTCGGCACCCTGCCTCACCAGCCGTGGGTCAGCACGTCGTCCAGCGCGGCGGCGAACACGTCGGCGCTCCGCCGGGTCAGGCACAGCGGCGGCTTGATCTTCAGCACGCACTGCCGGTCCGATGTCGGCTGGACGATCACGCCGAGCTCGCGCAACCGGTCACAGATCGCCGCGGTCTCCTCGGTCGCCGGCTCCAGGGTCTCGCGGTCCCGGACGAACTCGACGCCCAGATAGAGCCCCGAGCCGTGCACCGCGCCGATCAGCGGGTGCCGGGTGGCGAGTTCCTCCAGCCGCCGCTTCAAGTACCCGCCCGTCTCCCGGGCGTTGTCCTGGAGACGTTCGTCCCGCAGTACGTCCAGCACGGTCAGCCCGACCACGCTGCTGACCGGGCTGCCCCCGGCCGAGGAGAAGAAGTAGCCCTGGGTGCGGTAGGCGTCGGCGATCTCCCGACGGGTGATCACCGCGCCCAGCGGATGACCGTTCCCCATCCCCTTGGCGACGGTGACGATGTCCGGTACGACACCCTGCTGCTCGAAGCCCCAGAAGTGGGTGCCGAGTCGGCCGTAGCCGACCTGCACCTCGTCCGCGACGCACAGACCGCCGGCGGCGCGGGTGGCGTCGTAGACCTGCCTGAGGTAGCCGTCCGGGAGGGGGAGGCCGCCCGCGTTGCCGTAGAACGGTTCGCAGATGAACGCGGCGGGCGGGTGGCCCTGTTCGGCGAGTTCGGTGATCCGCGCGGCGGCCTCGGGACCGTACCGCCGCGCCTCGGCGCCCCGGTGGCGGCCGCGGTAGGAATGGGGGGCGGCCACGGTGTGGATCCAACTCGGGCGTGAGGACAGGGCGTTCGGGTTGTCCGCGATCGAGGTGGAGACCGCGTCGCTCGCGTACGTCCAGCCGTGGTACGCCTCCTCGACCGCGACCGTGTCCTGCCGTCCGGTCGCCGCCCAGGCCAGCCGTAGCGCGAGATCGACGGCCTCGGAGCCGCTGTTGACGAGGAAGACGGTGTCCAGGTCGGCGGGCAGGAGCGCGGTGAGCCGCTCGGAGAGTTCGACCACCGAGCCGTAGTGGAAGCGGGAGTTGGTGTTGAGCCGCCGCCACTGCCGGTGCACGGCGTCGCTCAGTGCGGGGTGGCCGTGGCCGAGGATGGTCACGTTGTTGAGCATGTCGAGGTAGCCGCGGCCCTGGGTGTCGACGAGATGGTGACGCCAGCCGCGCTCGATGCGGGGCGGCTCCTCGTAGTAGTGCTCCTGGACCGTGGCGAAGGCGCGGTCGCGGCGGTCGAGGAGATCCTGGTCCGCGGACGGCTCCTCCCGGACCTGCCCGGTGATCAGTGCCGTCGGATCCGGGCTCACGGCCAGCCAGCCGGCGGCCAGGTCCGGGCCGGCGAAACGGGGTGGGCGCCGGTCGGCCAGAGTCGACAGCTGGGCGCCGAGGGTGTGCCTGCCGTCCCGCTCGGCGACGGTGCCGAGGAGCTGTCCGGCCGCGATCGGGCCGGATACTGCCGGGTCGGCGACGCCGTACAGCCACAGGACCGGTCCCTCGCCGCGCAGGTCGAGCGTGCCGTCGGCGTGCCGGGTGAGCGTGCCCGCCCAGGGCGCGCGCACCTCCAACGGGCCGGCGAGATGCAGGTCGACTCCGAGGGCGCAGGTCGCGGGGGCGTCCAGGGTGTCGATCGTGGTCCGGGTCAGGCGGAACTCGCCGTGCCGGGTGCGGACCGCGGGCCGGCCGGAGGCCAGGGCGACCTCGGCGTCCGCCTCCAGCCATCGGCCCGTGTGCAGGTCGTCGCTCTGCGCCGAGAGGTCGAGCGCCGGTATGTCGAGGGGCAGGTCCGGCAGCATGCGGTGGGCGGGCGCGACGGCGACCCGCGGCAGGGGGCGGCCGAGTGCCTCCCACAGCCGGGCCGTCATCACCTCCGCGGGGACGGAGACGGCCGACTCGAACATGGTCCACTCCCGGTCCAGGGCGGCAGACGCGTAGCCGTTGTCCGGGTCCTGGAGGACGTCGTACTGCCCACTGACCACCATGACGGCCGCCCGCAGCACGACGAGCGGCCACAGCACGGCCGACTCCGGGTCGGAGAGCGGGCGTACGGCGTCAAAGGCGCGGACGGCGGGCAGGACGGAGGCGGGGCCGGCGCCGTGGTGATGCAGGACGGAGGTGCAGGTGACCGCCAGTTCCGCCACGGTCCAGCCGGTGCCCAGGTCCCCGAAGTCGATCACGCCGACGGGCATCCGCCGGCCGTCCTCGGCCGTCTCGCAGACGACGTTGTTGTCGGTGAGGTCGCCGTGGACGAACTGGACCGGCAGGTCCTTCGCGTGAGGCTCCAGAAGGGCGAACGCGGTGCGGGCGGCGCTCAGCACCTGGTCGGCGCGGGTCCGGTCGGGCCAGTGCGGGGCAAGGGCCTCGATCACTTCGAGGGCGTTGCGCAGATCCCACGGCCGGAAGCGGTCGGGGTCGGCGGCGGTGAAGCCGGCGAGGCCCGCGGCGATCTGTCCGGCTAGTTCGCCGAGGCGGGCGACGACGGCCGGGGCGAGGTAGCGGCTGTCCATGATCGGCTCACCCGGCACGAAGTCCAGCAGCCGACAGGAGAGTTCGGTGCCGTCCACGCGGAAGGGCTGCACCACGTCACCGTCGACGCCGGGGACCGCCCGGGGCAGGCGGAGGCCGGGCAGCGCACGCGTCAGATGCTCCACCGCATCGCACTGGGCCCTCAACTCGGCCTTCTGCGCGGCCGGGTTGGCGACCTTGAGGACGTACTCCCCCGCCTCGCCGCGCACCCGGTAGTTGCGGTCCTGCTGGCTGCCCAGGTCCCGCACGGTGCCCCGCACCCCGAACCGGGTGGTCAGCACGGCCGACGCGGTGGCCTCGTCGATCGGTGCGACGGGTCGCACCAGCCAGTCCGTGGACGCCAGGCCCATGGGTCACTCCGCTTCCGCGGCCACGCGCCGCTCGTTTGCCGGAACGTTCCGGCACGTCGTGCGACGACGGTAGGACGAACCGAGTTCCCCGGTCAACGCCCCCGGTCGCACTGCGGGCGGTGTGCGGGTGGCGCCGGATCGCGGAGCGCGTTTCTCCCGGCTCCTCCCCTCGGCTGTGTAGGCGAGCCGGGCCTGGCGCGGTACCGGGCCGAAGGCGCCGGGAATGCGGGACCGACCGGCGCGGCTCCGCCTTCCGCCTCACCCCGGCCGGCCGGCCGAGCTGCCACGACGACGCCGAGCACCCTCGCCTCACGAGTCACGGATCACCAGGATTACCCCGTGGGATACGGGTAACCCGCACGATGGGTCCCTGGGGAGCCGCGGCGGCGGTTCACGGTGGCTTGTCCCGTGTGTGCCCGCGGTGTGGGGCTGCCGGCACACACAGCGGCGTCGGCCCGCTCAGCAGATTCGAGCGGGCCGACGCGCACCCGTGCGCCTGCCCTGTCGCCGTCGGCGCGGGTCGTCGCCCTCCGCGCCGGTGTCCTTCCTGTGGGGCCGGTGTCCTCCTTGTGGGACCGATCCGTTCGTCCCCTCACTCGGCGGGCCGTCCCGTCTCGCGCGGCTATGTCCAGCGGCGCAGGACCAGAGCCGGAGCACGACGCGCGAGCCAGGCGCCGGCCAGCCCGACAGCGGCACCGGCGGCTACATCGCTGGGATAGTGGGCGCCCGACTGCACCCGTTCGACGGCCACCATGACGGCGGGCACCGCGCACAGTGCGCCCACGGCCGGCCAGGTGGGGGCGACGGCGGCGGTGAAGGCGACCGCGGCCGCCGTGTGTCCGGAGGGGAACGAGGGCGAGTCGGGGCGGTCGGCGACCTCGTCGTGCGGGATCCACTCCGCCGGCGGCCTGGGCCGGTCGGCCAGTTGTTTGCACAGGCCGTTCGCCACCAGCTGGGCCACCACGAGAGCCCCCACACCGGCGGCCGCCGCCTTGCGGCCCCGCCCCCCACCCTTCCACGCCATCACGGCGGCGGCGCCGCACCACAGCTTGGTGCTCTCCGCGGATTCCTCCACCGCCGACAACACCTTGGCCACGCCCGGCGGGATCCGGGAGGCCGCCCGCCGCGTCAGAGCCCCATCGACCTCGTGCAAGTCCGTCAGCAACCTCATGACCTGCGAATATCCCAAGTTTCCCGAGATAATCAGCCGGATCCGGATCAGTCCGTCATTCGTTGTGCGCCGGTCCCGAGTCGTCCAGCCGACGGAGGTCCTGCTCGTCCCACGTCCTGGTGTCGCGCGGCTCCGTGTAGGGCTCCTTGTCGGGCGGCAGCCCTCCGGCGATCGCCCGCTGCCGGACGGTCTCGGCGTCGAATTCCAGGCCCAGGAGAATCGCCAGGTTGCTGATCCACAGCCAGATCAGGAACACGATGACGCCGGCCATGGTGCCGTAGGTCTTGTTGTACGAGGCGAAGTTGGCGACGTAGAACGCGAATCCGGCGGACGCGACCAGCCAGATGACGAGGGCGAGGAAGCTGCCGGGTGTGATCCACCTGAACCCCTTCACCCGGGCGTTCGGGGTGGCCCAGTACAGGAGCGCGATCATGAACGTGACCAGGACCACCAGGACCGGCCACTTGGCGATCGACCACGCCGTCAGGGCGGTGTCGCCGATCCCGAGCGCCGTACCCGCCTTTCGGGCCAGAGTGCCGGTGAAGACGACGATCAGGGCGCTGATGACGGCGAGCACCATCAGGACGACCGTCAGGCCGACCCGCACCGGAAGGATCTTCCAGATCGGGCGGCCCTCCGGCATGTCGTAGACCCGGTTGGCCGAGCGGATGAACGCGGCCACGTACCCGGACGCCGACCACACCGCGAGGACGATGCCCACGATCGCCATGAGCGAGCCGACGCCGGCGTTGTTCTGCAGCTGCTCGACGGCCCCGGTGATGATGTCGCGGGCGGACCCCGGAGTGAACTGCTTGAGATTCTTCAGCACCGTGTCCGTGGCGGACTTGCCGGTCAGGCCGAGCAGCGACACCAGAACCAGCAAGGCGGGGAAGAGCGACAGCAGGCCGTAGTACGTCAGCGCCGCGGCCCGGTCGGTCAGTTCGTCGTCCTTGAACTCCCGCAGGCTGCCCCGCAGCACCGCTCCCCACGCCGTCTTCGGCAGTTCCGACGGCGTATCCGGCGCGCGTTCCTCCACGGCGGGCCCGGGGCCCACCTCCTCGGACGCCGGGACCTCGCGCTCCGGCGCCTCGTCACTGCCGTGGTGGTCTTTTCCTCGAGGAAGATGCAGCTTCATGGGCGCCGAGTACCCCCGGGCATCCGCCCAATCAGGGCATCGGTGGGGAGTCGCATGCGCGTTGTTGATGGTGCGGGTCTACTCCGGAGCTGTTTGATGGCCCTGTCTCGGCCGGCCAGGCGCGCGGCGCCTTGACGACACATCGGACGGCGGAAGGCCCAGGAGGGTCTCGGCGAAGGCGCGCGGGAACTGGAACGTGACGGGGCCGGCCTTCTGCCACGGCGCCGGGGATGGATGCCGGGCGCTGATCGCGAACGGCCAGGGGCCAGGGGACGGGCCAGGGGGCGCGGGCAATAGGACGAGGTGCACGAGCCGGGGGCACGGGCCATAGGACAAGGTGCACGAGCCGGGGGCACGGGGCACGAGCCGGGGGGACGAGGCAAGGGCCGGGGCCATGGGCCGAGGACTGGGGGCCCGGGCCGGGGGCACGGGGCACGGGCACGGGGCACGGCGCGCGGGCCATTGAACAAGGTGCAAGAGCCGGGGGCACGGGGCACGAGCCGGAGGGCACGAGGCAAGGGCCGGGGCCATAGACCGAGGACCGGGGGCCGGGGGCCGGGGGCACGGGGCACGGGCACGGGGCACGGCGCGCGGGCCATTGAACAAGGTGCAAGAGCCGGGGGCACGGGGCACGAACCGGGAGGCACGAGCAAGGGCCGGGGCCATGGACCGAGGACCGGGGGCCGGGTCCTGGGGCCGGGGGCCGGGGGCCGGGGCGCGGGCCATTGAACAAGGTGCAAGAGCCGGGGGCACGGGGCACGAGCCGGAGGGCACGAGGCAAGGGCCGGGGCCATGGACCGAGGACCGGGGGCCGGGTCCTGGGGCCGGGGGCCGGGGGCCGGGGGCCGGGGGCACGAGACACGGTGCGCGGGCCATGGGACAACGAGCCAAGGCCGGGGTCGGGGGCCAAGGGCCGGGGCCGGGGCCGGGGGCGGGGGCACGGGACACGGTGCACGGGCCATGGGACCCTGCACGCGGGACTCGGGGCACGATCCCTGGGGCACGGGCCATGAGACTCGGAACTCGGAACTCGGAACTCGGAACTCGGAACTCGGCCAGTGTCACGCCGCATCGACACCTCCCGTGAACCGTTCGGCGGGACCGCGCCCGGTGCGGGACGGTCCGGCCCGCCCGGCAGGGGACGGAGCGTCGCGCCCGCCACGCGACCCGTCAGCGCGCGCAGCTGGAGACGGTCCGCCGCGCCCGGTGCGAGACGGGGCGGCGCGCCCGGTACGGGACGGAGCCGCGCGCCCGGTACGGGACGGAGCCGCGCCACGGATCAGCCGCAGGTTGCGTCCCCTGGCGTGCCGGGGCGCCGACGACCTGGCTGACAGCCGGTCCTCGATGCGGTCCATGGTGTACAGCAGCACCCCCAAGGCGGGCAGCAGCGACACAGCGACGGCGATCACAGCGCAGGTTTCCTCCCGGCCGGCAACGGCCGACCGGGTTCCCTTTAGCGGCAGCCCAAGCCTTCCGAACCGGGAACTCCCCGCCCCTCGCACCTCAACCCCCTTCCCTCAAACCTTACTTCACCTCTTGACGTAAGTGGTCCATACCTTTAGGTTCACGGGTCAGCCAGGCACCTCGCGACACCCCACCCCCCACGAAGGGCTCTGCGCATGCACACCCTCACGCGCCTCCGCAGATCCGGCGCCGCCACGCTCGTCACGGTGGCCGCCGCGTCTGCCCTGACTGCCGTACCCACCCCCGCCGACGCCGCCACCGCGCTTCCCACCGGCTTTTCTACTGTCATGAACGCGGCAAGCGGGCGGTGTCTGGACGCAAGGTCGGCCGGCACCGCCAACGGCACCGTCGTCCAGCAGTACGCGTGCAACGGCACCACGGCCCAGCAGTGGAGTTTCACCGCCACCAGCGACGGCTACGTCCGCCTCGGCAACCGCAACAACACCGACCATGTCGTGGACGTGGCCGACGTCTCCACCGCCGACAATGCCCCCGTGCACCTCTGGGCCTACGGCGGCGGCGCCAACCAGCAGTGGCTGCCGGTCCACGAGGGCGGCGGCGCCTACCACTTCGTCAACCGCAACAGCGGCAAGTGCCTGGACGACCCTGGCGCCTCGACCGCCGACAGCGTGCAGTTCGTGCAGTACGCCTGCAACGGCAGCGCGGCCCAGCGCTTCCAGGTGATCCCCGTGACCCAGTCCGCCACGAACCCCGACCTCGGCCCCAACGTGGTCGTCTTCGACCCGTCGATGTCGTCCTCGACGATCCAGTCGAGGCTGAACTCGATCTTCCAGCAGCAGGAGACCAACCAGTTCGGCTCCCAGCGCTACGCCGTCCTGTTCAAGCCCGGCTCCTACACCGCGGACGCCAACGTCGGTTTCTACACCCAGGTCGCCGGACTGGGCCTGACCCCCGACGCGGTCACCGTCAACGGCGCGGTGCACGCCGAGGCCGACTGGTTCCAGGGCAACGCGACACAGAACTTCTGGCGCGGGGCCGAGAACCTGTCCGTGAACCCCACTGGCGGCAACGACCGTTGGGCGGTCTCCCAGGCGGCGGCGTACCGCCGGATGCATCTGCGCGGCAACCTCGCCCTGGACGACAACGGCTGGTCCAGCGGAGGTCTGCTCGCCGACACGAAGGTCGACGGGAAGGTCGACTCCGGTAGTCAGCAACAGTGGCTGACCCGCAACTCCCAGCTCGGCAGCTGGACCGGCTCCAACTGGAACATGGTCTTCGTCGGCAGCCAGGGCGTCCCCGGCACCAGCTTCCCCAACCCGCCCCACACCACGGTCGCGCAGTCCCCGGTCAGCCGGGAGAAGCCGTTCCTGTACGTCGACACCGACGGCGCCTACAAGGTGTTCGTGCCGTCGGTGCGGTCCAACTCCACGGGCACCAGCTGGGCGAACGGCTCCCCGTCAGGCAGCTCCCTCTCCCTGGACACCTTCTACGTCGTGAAGCCGGGCGCGCGTGCCGCCGACATCAACGCGGCGCTGGCGGCGGGCAAGAACCTCCTGGTCACCCCGGGTGTGTACCACCTCGACCAGACGCTGCAGGTGAACCGTCCCGACACCGTCGTCCTCGGCCTGGGTCTCGCCACGTTCGTCCCGGACCACGGCGTCACCGCGATGAAGGTGGCCGACGTCGACGGAGTGAAGGTCGCGGGCGTCCTCTTCGACGCGGGCACCACCAACTCGCCCACCCTGATGGAGATCGGGCCTTCGAACGCGTCCGCCTCCCACGCCGCGGACCCGACGTCCCTGCACGACGTGTACTTCCGCGTCGGCGGCGCGGGCGTCGGCAAGGCGACCACCAGCCTCGTGATCAACAGCGACAACGTCATCGGTGACCACATGTGGATCTGGCGCGCCGACCACGGCAGCGGCGTCGGCTGGACCACCAACACCGCGGACACCGGACTGATCGTCAACGGCGACGACGTCACGGCGTACGGCCTGTTCGTCGAGCACTACCAGAAGTACCAGACCGTCTGGAACGGCAACGGCGGCCGCACGTACTTCTACCAGAACGAGATGCCCTACGATCCGCCCAACCAGGCGGCCTGGATGAACGGTTCCACGCAGGGCTACGCCGCCTACAAGGTCGCCGACTCCGTCACCAGCCACCAGGCCTACGGTCTCGGCAGCTACTGCTACTTCAACGTGAACCCCGGTGTGACCGCGGAACGGGCCATCGAGGCGCCGAACACCGCCGGGGTGCGCTTCCAGAGCATGGTGACCGTCTCCCTCGGCGGCACCGGCACCATCCGGCACGTCGTCAACGGCACCGGTGGTCCGTCCAACTCCTCGACCAACGTGGCGAATCTGACCAGTTACCCGTAGAGCTCCATCCTTCGGCCGCCCCTCCTCGCCCGGGGGGGGGCCTCCCCCACCGTACGGCCGCTA
This sequence comes from Streptomyces sp. NPDC005483, assembly GCF_040606035.1. Classification (NCBI taxonomy): domain Bacteria; kingdom Bacillati; phylum Actinomycetota; class Actinomycetes; order Kitasatosporales; family Streptomycetaceae; genus Streptomyces; species Streptomyces sp. NPDC005483. The sequence goes on along the minus strand of NZ_JBEXEA010000007.1, from coordinate 6,398 downwards.
CTCCGAGGGCAACGGCACCCACCACACCAACGCCGTGCCGCCCTCGGGCGACTTGCCCAACTCCAGCTCACCGCCGAGCTGTTCGGCCCGCTCCGCCATGTTGCGCAGCCCGCTGCGGCGGCCGTCGGACGGGATGCCGACGCCGTTGTCGGTGACGGTGAGGCGGACCTGGCGGGAGTCCGCCTTGAGGGAGATGTCGGCGCGCTCGGCGCGGGCGTGCCGGGCGATGTTGGTGAGGGCCTCGGAGAGTACGGCCACCACGTGGTCGGCGATCTCGCTCGGTACGACGGTGTCGACCAGCCCCTCCATCCGCATGCTCGGCGCGAAGCCCAGCACCGGTGCCGCCTCGCCCACGACGCGCACCGCACGCGCCCGAAGGCCGGCCCCGCCCGCGCCCTCGCGGGAGCGCAGGCCGAAGATCGTGGACCTGATGATCTTGATGGTCTCGTCCAGGTCGTCCACCGCGCGCACCACGCGCTCGGAGGCCTCGGGGTGATCGATGAAGCGGCCCGCGCTCTGGAGGGTCATGCCCGTGGCGAACAGCCGTTGAATCGCCAGATCGTGCAGGTCACGGGCGATGCGGTCACGGTCCTCGAGCACCGCGATCTGCTCGGCGTCCTGGCGTCGTTCCGCGAGTTCCATCGCGACGGCGGCCTGCGCGGCGAAGGCCTGGAGGGTCTCGGTCTCCGTCGCCGAGAACGACGGGCGCCCGGCTTCCCGTGCCAGCAGGAGCACGCCTCGGACACCGCCCTCGCCCGTGCCGATGGGCACCGCCACGGCGGGGCCCAGGCCCTGGAAGCGGGGAGGGTCGAGGGAGATCCGGTCGTCGCGGAGGACATCGGCGCTGACGGCCGGGGCGACGGTGGAGAAGGCCAGCCCCATCAAGGTCGTCTCCCGGGGCAGCACCAGCCCGCGGTGCGCCTCGGAATCCAGCCCCACGGCGATCTCCACGGTGAGCGAACCGGTGTCCTCCATGGACAGCGCGACCGCGGCGAGCGCCGATCCGGTGATCTCACCGGCCCGCTCGGCGATCAGACCCAGCACGTCGGTGCGCCCGCCGCCGGACATCAGGTCGTAAGTGATCTCCGCGTTCGCCTGGAGCCAGCGTTCCCGCAGCCGGGACTCCTCGTACAGGCGGGCGTTGTCGATGGCGACGCCCGCGGCCACGGCCAGCGTCGAGGTCACCGAGACGTCCTCCTCGTCGAACTGCGCCCCGCCGCGTTTCTCGGTCAGGTACAGGTTGCCGAAGACCTGGTCGCGCACGCGGATGGGGACGCCGAGGAAGGTGTTCATCGGCGGGTGGTTCGGCGGGAAGCCGTACGAGGCAGGGTGCTCGGAGAGCTTCGCCAGGCGCAGCGGCTCGGGATGGCGGATCAGCTCGCCGAGGATGCCGTGTCCCTCGGGGAAGGGGCCGATCCTCGCGATCTGCTCCTCGGTGACGCCGACCGTGTGGAAGGCCGACAGGCGCCGGCCGTCCGGCCCGATCACACCGAGGGCCGCGTACTCGGAGTCGACCAGCACCGCCGCGGCCTCGACGATGCTGCGCAGTGCCTGTTCCAGGTCCAGTTCCCGGCCGACCGAGAGCACCGCCTCCAGCAGGCTGTGCACCCGATCCCGGGTGCCACGGGCCGCGTCCAGGCGCGCCTGGAGCTCCTCCAACAGCTCGTCGAGCCTCAGCTGCGGCAGCCGTACGCGAGCCTCATGGGGCTCCTGGGGGCTTCCCACCTGCGTCTCCTCGGGTACCTCGGGCGGGCTGACGCCGGGCCGCTCCAGCCAGGGTTCACGCTACCGGCCCGCAGCTGGTGACGGTACGGAGTCGGATCCTTCTGGTATGTCGGCCCGGTGGCCGAGGGCGCCGGGCCGTTCGGCCCTGCCCAGGGGACGGACAGCACCTGTCCGGCGCGGGTCCACCCGTTCGACGCTGGAACCGGTCCGAGCGCGTCGACCCGAGGAGCGCAGCGTCATGGTCCGTTACGTGTACGACTTCCGCGAGGGCCGCCGGGACATGGCGGACCTGCTGGGCGGCAAGGGCGCGAACCTGGCGGAGATGACCCGGCTGGGCCTGCCGGTCCCACCGGGTTTCACCGTGTCCACCGACGCCTGCCGGGCCTTCCTCACGACCGGGGCGGAACCGGAGGGCATGGCGGCCGAGGTCTCCCGGCATCTTTCCGAGCTGGAGGAGTCCGCCGGACGCCGACTGGGGCAGCCGGACGACCCACTGCTGGTGTCCGTCCGGTCCGGGGCGCGATTCTCCATGCCCGGCATGATGGAGACCGTCCTGGACATCGGCCTGAACGACGACTCCGTGCTGGGCCTCGCCAAGACCTCGGGCAGTGACCGCTTCGCCTGGGACTCCTACCGCCGACTCGTCCAGATGTTCGGCAGTACGGTCATGGGCGTCGACTCCGGTCTGTTCGACGAGGCCATGACCCTCCTCAAGAAGGCCCGCGAAGCCCCCGACGACCTGCATCTGACCGCCGGCGACCTGGCCGGTCTCGTGGAGACGTACCAACGGCTGATCCTCGACGAGACGGGCCGCCCGTTCCCCCAGTCCCCCGCCGAGCAGCTACGCCTGGCGATCCTCGCGGTGTTCCGGTCCTGGAACGGCGATCGCGCCCGGCTGTACCGGCGCCGCGAGCGCATCCCCGACGACCTCGGCACGGCGGTCACCGTGCAGCGCATGGTGTTCGGCAACCTGGGCCCCGACTCCGGCGGCGGCGTCGCCTTCACCCGGGATCCGGCCACCGGCCGGCCCGGCCTGTACGGCGACTACCTGGCTGACGCCCAGGGCGAGGACGTCGTCGCCGGCATCCGCAACACCGTGCCGCTGACCGAGCTGGAGCGGCTTGACCCGGACTCGTACCGACGGCTGCGCGCTCACATGGACACCCTGGAGCGGCACTACCGCGACCTGTGCGACATCGAGTTCACCATCGAACGCGGCACGCTGTGGATGCTGCAGACCCGGGTCGGCAAGCGCACCGCCGAGGCCGCGTTCGCCATCGCGGCCGAGCTGGTGGAGGAAGGGCAGATCAGCCAGGAGGAGGCGCTGGCCCGGGTCAGCGGGGACGGGCTGGCACGGTTGATGTTTCCTCGCTTCGACTCCGCCGCCACCGGTGAGGCGCTCGCCCACGGGCTTCCGGCCTCCCCGGGCGCGGCGGTCGGCGCGGCGGTGTTCGACTCCGCCGAGGCCGTACGGCGTGCCGCGGCGGGCGAGAGGGTGGTGCTGGTCCGTCAGGAGACCACCCCCGACGACCTGCCCGGCATGGTCGCCGCCGAGGCCGTGCTGACCAGCCGGGGCGGCAAGACCAGCCACGCGGCCGTGGTGGCCCGGGGCATGGGCAAGGTCTGCGTGTGCGGTGCGGAGGAACTCACCGTGGACACCCGGGCCCGGCGCTTCACCGCCCCCGGCGGGATCGTCGTCGAGGAGGGCACGGTCCTCTCGGTGGACGGCTCCGCCGGAGCCGTGTACGCGGGCGCGGTGGCGCTGGTGCCCTCCGAGGCCATGCGGTTCCTGGAGACCGGTGAGCGGTCCGGCGGCGTCGTGGCCGCGGTCGCCGGAGCCCTCGAACGGGCGGATTCCATCAGGCGGCTGGAGGTGCGTGCCAACGCCGACACGCCCGAGGACGCGCGGCGGGCCCGCCGGTTCGGCGCGCAGGGCATCGGGCTGTGCCGTACCGAGCACATGTTCCTCGGCGAGCGCCGCAAGCTGGTCGAGGAGATGATCCTGGCCCGCGGCGAGGCCGAACGTGAGAGGGCGCTGGCGGCGCTGCTGCCGCTCCAGCGACGGGACTTCACCGACATCCTGGAGGCGATGGACGGTCTGCCGGTCACCATCCGCCTGCTGGACCCGCCGCTGCACGAGTTCCTGCCCGATCGCACGGAGCTCGCCGTACGCGTCGCATCCGTCGCCCAACCGGATCCCCACGACGTCGAGTTGCTCGACGCGGTGAACCGCATGCACGAGGAGAACCCGATGCTCGGCCTGCGCGGCGTGCGGCTGGGGCTGCTGATTCCGGGCCTGGTGGCCATGCAGGTACGGGCCGTCGCCGAGGCGGTCGTGGCCCGCAGCCGGGCCGGAGGCTCTCCGCAGGCCGAGATCATGGTGCCGCTGGTCGGCGCCGTCGAGGAACTGCGGATCGAACGCGCGGAAGTGGAACGAGTGCTGGCCGAGGTGTCACGGGAGTCCGGCATCCCGGTACGGTGTCCGGTCGGCACGATGATCGAACTGCCCCGCGCCGCACTCACCGCCGGCCGGATCGCCGAGGAGGCGGAGTTCTTCTCCTTCGGCACGAACGACCTGACCCAGACCACCTGGGGCTTCTCCCGTGACGACGTCGAGGCCGCGTTCTTCTCGGCCTACCTGGACAAGGGAGTCTTCCCGGCCTCGCCGTTCGAGACGATCGACGCAGACGGCGTGGGCCGGCTGGTCCGTATCGCCGTCGAGGAAGGCCGCTCCACCCGCCCCGAGCTGAAGATCGGCGTCTGCGGCGAACACGGCGGCGACCCCGAGTCCGTCCACTTCTTCCACGCCGCGGGCCTGGACTACGTCTCCTGCTCGCCGTTCCGGGTCCCAGTGGCCCGGCTGGAGGCGGGACGGGCGGCGCTGGCCGAAGCGAAAGGCAGCGACAGCCGGTGAGAGGGCCGCACGGGCCCCTGCCGGGGACCATCGGCCCTAGGACCGGGCCGTCGCCCGGGAGACAGTGGGTGCAGGAGCGGCACCGATCCCCCGCGGTGTCGCTCCGTTCGTACATCGAGCGGCAGCCGGCAGCACACCCCGACACATCCCGACCCACACCAACGGAACCCGTCATGGTCCACGACAACAACCGGTACCTCACCGCAGAACCGCGCCGCAGCGTCGAGCTCGACGCCACCGAGGCGCTGCGCCTGCTGGGCAGTGTGTCCCTGGGGAGGATCGTCTTCACCCGGCACGCCCTGCCGACCGTACGCCCCGTCAACCATGTCCTGGACGGCGGCGACATCGTCATCCGCACCCACGAGGCCGCCACCCTGACCTCCTACGCCCGGGAGACCGGCGGCCCCGGTGTGGTGGTCGCGTACGAGGCCGACGCCATCGACCCGGACACACACCTGGGCTGGAGCGTGGTGGTGACGGGGTACGCGCGACTGGTGACCGACCCCGGTGACCTGGCCCGTTTCTCGACGATGTTGAGTCCCTGGGCGGAACAGACGATGGACGAGGCGATCCGTATCCACCCCGACCTGGTCACCGGCGTCCGGCTCACCGTGGACGGCCGCCCGGGCGGGATGTGAACGCGCCCGGGCGGCCGAGGGGATCGGGACGTGCCGGCCGAGGTCATCCCGTGGGGACGATGAGCACCGGGCAGTGCGAGTGGTGCAGGAGCGCGTGAGCGACCGGTCCGAGGCGCGTGCCGTGACGGCTGCCCGGTCGATGCGCTCCGATGACCACGACGGCGGCTTCCCGGCTGGCCTCGACCAACGCGTGCGCGGGGGCGGTCCGAACCGTCCGGCTCTCGATCTCCACACCGGGATGCTGTTCGCGCACTCCGGCCAGGACGAAGCGGGAGACGGCCTCCTCGGTCCGCCCCCGCACAGCCGGCCGCCGCTGTCCGGGGCCGGCCGCCGGTAGCGGCGAGGGCAGCTCGGAGGACGGGTGCCGACGCGTCCCTGACTGCAGGACCAGCAGGCGCGCACCACGCCGTTGCGCCTCCTCCAGGGCGTGGACGGCCGTCTCCGTGCCGGTGCCGCTCTCCAGGCCGAGCAGCACGTCACGGTGTTCGTCATACGGGCGGTTCCCGCGTACGACGAGCAGCGGGCCGTGCGTGTGCGCGGCCAGTCGCGGGCTCACCGCACCGGTCACCAGGCCGGCGAAGCCGCCGAGTCCCCTGGTGCCCACGACGGTGAGGGCCGCGTCCTCGCTCTCGCGCGTCAGCGCGTGTACGGCATCCCCTTCCGCGACCGTGGTCACCACGGGAACCCCGGGGTGCCGCTCGTGGACTCGCCGGACGGCCGAGGCGAGAACCGGGCCCGCCTCGTCGCGATCCGGCACGGCGTACAGCACGCGCAGTGCGGTCGCGCGCCGGGCGGCCTCGTCCGCGGCGAGGTCCAGCGCCCGTGTGGACACCAGTGAGCCGTCCACTCCGACGACCACGTGTCGGTGGAGAGTCATCGTCCCGCATCCCTTCCGCTCCGCGCACCCTGTCGGTGCACTTCCACCAGCGATGCTCGTCGTCCGCCACGCGGCAGGGCAGGGGTCGAGAGCACCCGCGGAAACGCCGAACGGCCCCTGGGTGAGGGGCCGTTCGGCGTGGCGAAATCCCGGACGCATCCGGTCGAAGACCGTGGTGACTGCTCAACCTCCGATCCCTCGGAGGGAGTTCCAGCGGCGTCGCTCGGCTTCCCCCCACCGGAAG